>DJBQ01000178.1:0-254 GCA_002430125.1 Rhodobacterales bacterium UBA5972 | reverse complement strand
GCTCGTCAGGGAGTCCGGGACGAGCTCATCCTGAAGTCATAGTCTGTTCAGCGTAGGTCCATGGCATCAGGGTCGATGTCTTTGCTGAGATGGCCGTTAGCCAGCTTGGTGAACAGGTCGCGCAGATAGGCATAGAGTTCGACGCCGTTCATTTTGCAGGTGCCGATCAGGCTGGCAAAACGTGCCCAATTCCGGCCGCCCTCGTCATGACCGGCGAAGAGCGCGTTGCGACGGTTCATGGCCGGGCTGCGGAT
>DJBQ01000027.1:26230-26459 GCA_002430125.1 Rhodobacterales bacterium UBA5972 | reverse complement strand
CGTCCTTCAACCCCGGACAGCCTGCCGCATATCGGAGCGCTGCCCGATGCCCCCAATGTGATCGTGGCGTTCGGCTCGCAACATATCGGCATCACCATCGGCCCGCGCCTCGGTCGCATGGCCGCCGATATCGCGCTTGGCAAACGCAGCAATATCGATCTGACACCTTACGCGCCTGACCGGTTTCGCTGACCCGTTGCCGAATTGGCCAATCCGCGCACGCTGCATT
>DJBQ01000027.1:24201-26034 GCA_002430125.1 Rhodobacterales bacterium UBA5972 | reverse complement strand
ACCCGATCCAAACCCCTGCCCGCTAAACCCCGGACCGAACGTTCAAACGTGGTTCACGGGGTCGAGATGGGCAGGGATGCTTACACAGGCCTCACGCCATACCGACAGATCGACAGGTGCGGGGCATAATACCCCGTTTGGCATACGAACCGCATCGGCGGGCCCGCCTTCTTTCCATCCAAAACACCGAGAATGCCGTTTCCCCGGTCAACCAGAACGTTGACCGGGCGAAAACCATGCGGTTCAGTCAGCCGCCAATCCAGCCCCCCGTTTCAAATCTCCACCACACCCCCTATATATGGCCCTGAACAGAACAGCAGGGTGGCCAGAATGACGATCCAATTCTCCAATACTTACGCGCAACTGCCAGACCGTTTGTTTGCCCGGGTGTCGCCGTTTGCGTTTCCGGCCCCTAGCATCGTGCGGTTTAATAACGCTTTGGCAGCTGACCTTGGCCTTGACCACAAACAGCTCGACAGTCCCGAGGGTGCCGCCATTCTGGCCGGTGCCAAAACCCCGGACGGGGCCGAACCTTTGGCGATGGCTTACGCCGGACATCAGTTCGGCAATTGGGTGCCGCAATTGGGCGATGGTCGGGCGATGCTGCTGGGCGAGGTCGTCACCCCGGCAGGCGCAAGGTTCGACATCCACCTGAAAGGGTCAGGCCGCACCCCGTTTTCGCGCGGCGGCGACGGCAAAGCGGTGCTGTCAGCGGTTCTGCGGGAATACATAATTTCCGAGGCAATGCACGCCCTTGGCATCCCAACCACCCGCAGTCTGGCAGCGGTCGCCACCGGCGAACAAGTGATGCGCGAAGGGTTGGAGCCCGGCGCGGTTCTGGCGCGCGTCGCGGCCAGCCATATTAGGGTCGGGACATTTCAATATCTTTACGCCCGCAAAGACGCCGAGGGTCTGCAGGCCCTGATGGATCACGTGATCGCGCGGCATTACCCGGAATGCGCAAGCGCTGAAACACCGGCACTTGCCCTGTTGGCCGCAGTTATGGCGCGGCAGGCCGAACTTGTGGCACGCTGGATGCAGGTCGGGTTCATCCACGGGGTGATGAACACCGATAACGTGTCGATTGCCGGGGAAACCATCGATTACGGCCCCTGCGCGTTCATGGACACCTATCACCCTTCGACCGTGTTCAGTTCAATCGACCGGCAAGGGCGGTACGCCTGGGGCAACCAACCGAAAATCGCGCATTGGAATCTGGCGCAGTTCGCGCAAAGCCTGCTGCCGCTGATTGCTGCAGAACCGGAAAGGGCCGCCGTTATGGCCCAAGAGGTGCTGGACGCTTTTGGCGAAATGTTTGAGGCGGCTTATTTCCGGGTGTTTCAGGCAAAACTGGGCCTGACAGATACGACCGAGGCTGACCGAGCGCTGGTGACGGACCTTTTGCATCTGATGGCCGAAGATACAGTTGATTTCACGCGGGCCTTCCGCGAATTGGCGCGCGGATTGGCGGGCGATGATTTTTCGGGCGTAAAATCGCTGTTTGCATCGGAAAGCCTGTTTGAAGACTGGTTGGCAAGATGGCTGTCGCGACTTGGCAATGAAAGGGCGATCGCCGCCACAACTATGCTGGCCAACAACCCGGCCTTTATCCCGCGCAACCACCGGGTTGAAGAAGCATTGACCGCAGCAAACCAAGGCGATTTCGCGCCGTTTGAAACCTTGTTAAAGGTTCTGTCCACCCCGTTTGAAGATCAACCGAACGCCACACAGTTCGAGGCCCCGCCGCGGCCCGAAGAAATCGTGCACGCCACATTCTGCGGCACTTAACCGAACCATATTCTTTTCGGTTTAAATATCCCGGGGGGTAGGGCG
>DJBQ01000027.1:17891-24071 GCA_002430125.1 Rhodobacterales bacterium UBA5972 | reverse complement strand
CCCCCGGACCCCCAGGATATTTTTACCGAAAAGAAAACAACAAGCTTTGTCCGGCAGGCTGTCGCGCCAGTGCCTCAGAACACAGGTCTAGTGCAAATCAGGCGTTAAACGAACGCTCGATCCGATCAAGCGTTTCCATCGCCCCCAATACATCCGCCACCGCACCGTTCGGCTGACGGCCTTCGCGGATGGCGGCAAAAAACTCGCGGTCGATCAGTTCGATACCGTTGTTGGAGACCGTTGTGCCGGTCAGGTCGATCTGTTTTTCCGCACCGTCAAACAGGTCGTCATACCGCGCAATATAGGTGCCGTTATCACAGATATAGCGAAACACCGTGCCCAGCGGCCCGTCGTTATTGAATGACAGCGACAGGGTGCAAATCGCGCCAGACGGCACTTTCATGCCAATTGACATATCCATCGCGATGCCCAGATCAGGGTGATGCGGGCCTTCAAGACCAAAGGCCTGTGTGCAGGTTTCCCCGGTTTGATACTGGAACAAATCAACCGTGTGGCAGGCGTGATGCCACAGCAGATGATCGGTCCAGCTGCGCGCTTCGCCTTTGGCGTTGATATTTGAGCGGCGAAAGAAATAGGTCTGCACGTCCATCTGCTGGATTTTCAACTCGCCAGCCTTGATCTTGTTATGGATCCATTGATGGCTGGGATTGAACCGGCGCACCTGGCCTGCCATTGCGATCTTGCCGGTTTCGCGCTGTACGCGCACGATTTCCTGACTATAGGCCAGCGTGTCTGCCATCGGAATTTCCACCAGCACATGTTTGCCAGCCTTCAGGCAAGCAATCGTCTGGGCGGCATGCATCTGGGTCGGTGTTGACAGGATCACCGCGTCCACATCCTCGCGCACTAGACAGTCCGCCAGATCAGTGGCGGCGTGCGGCACACCGCGTGCAGCAGCAAAGGCGTCGATCTTGGCGCGGGTCGGCCCCATCACTGAGGTGACGGTCACGCCGTCGATATTGGCGATTGCATCCATGTGCTTCATACCAAAGGCGCCATAGGCACCGGCGACGCATACTCTCATGATTTCAAACCTTATTTTCCAGAATGAGATGCCCAACAGCGGTGTTTGAGGCCGGCACGTGATAATGCCTGTGAACCTCGGTTACGTCCTCGTCCAGCGCACCGCGCATCACGTGCCACATGACCATTTCAACGCCTTCAGACCCGGCTTCGCGCAGGTATTCGACATGCGGGATCTGGCTGGCGGCGACCGGGTCGCTTACGATCATGTCCATGAACCGCTTGTCCCATTCCTTATTGATCAGACCAGCGCGTTTATATTGCAGCTGATGGCTCATCCCGCCAGTGCCAAAAATCACCACGTTCAGGTCTTCATCGAAACTTTCCACGGCGCGCCGAACCGCTTTGCCAAGGTTGTAGCACCGGTTACCGGTCGGCGCCGGGTATTGCACGACGTTCACACATAACGGGATCACGAGGGCTGGCCATTCGTCATCAACGCCGTGATCGCCAAACATCACCGACAACGGCACGGTCAGGCCGTGATCGACTTCCATCTCGTTCATGATTGTGATGTCAAATTCATCAAGCACCAAGGATTGTGCGATATGGCTGGCGAGTTTCTGGTGGTTCTTGACCACAGGCACCGGGCGCGGCCCCCAACCCTCATCCGCCGGATGAAATTCAGCAGCACAGCCCAGCGCGAAGGTCGGAATACAGGAGGCATCAAACGCGGTGCAATGGTCGTTATAGACCAGAAAGATCACGTCGGCTTTTTGGGCTTTCATCCAGTCGCGGGATTTCTCAAAGCCTTTGAACACCGGCTGCCAGTAAGGTTGGTCGGTGATATGAGTATCCATCGCGACCCCGATTGCGGGGACATGGCTGCATCCGACGCCTGCTGTTATTCTTGCCATTATTCTTCACCCCATTCGGATTTATATCGGTTGCCGTCGATCGACCGGCCCCCGGCCAGCATCATCGCGCGGTAGTCTTCATTGCCCATACCGGTCATGATTCCGGCCAGTTGTTGAAAGTTGATGCCGTCATTTGCCGCCAGTTTGCTGGTGTAATAAACATTGCCGCCAAGCGCCAACATGCCGTTCCAGTCGCGGCTCAGAACTGCCGCGCGCTGTGCCTCGGTCATCGGGAACTTTTCAAGATAAGCAGCTTCGCCAGCGTTAAAGACGTCGCGGTTCTTTTGCAGCCGCATCGAGATGCAGAACTGGTTCAGGTGATACCCTTCGCGTGACCGGTCCGCGTCAAACACATAGGTACCGGGGATATCCTCGTAATCTTTTTTCATCGCCATTCAGGTATTCCTTTTTTCAAATCCAAGTGACGCCAGTATGGCGTCGGCACGTAGACCAAAATCGTCAGGCCCGGCATCCAGACCCAGATCGCCAACCACCTGTTGCCAGTCGGCGGTGGCCGTGGCCATGCCATTTGGCAGACCAAGATCGGCAACCGTGATCGCCACTTCCCGCATTTCGGCGGCGCGCCGGATGCCGTGTTGCATCATCCGTTCCAGATTATAGGCGGCCTGATCGCTGCCGCCAATGCCCTGCCCCGAGACGGCAAGGCTGTTCATCACAATATCTTCAACCCCGGCCAATCTGGCGGCCAACAGGCATTCCGCTGTCAGCGCCTCCATGCCCTTGACCATAATCGAGCGGATCATTTTGATCGAGCTGGCGCGACCAATCGGGCCCTGTTCAACGCGGGCATCCATGCCAAGGCCGGTCAGGATTTCCAGTGCTGCGTCCGCATCAGGGCCGCTCAGCAGGATTGGCACCCGGTGCAGTTTGGGGTTAACCGGCGCCAGAATGGCGGTATCGACATAGCGCCCGCCTGCCGCATTTATCACGACGGCATTGGCCTGTTTGGTTTTTGGTGCACAGGAATTGCCGTCAAAGTAAAACGTACCCGGGCTGATATGTGGCGCGGCTGCGGCGGCGGCGATTGCGGCCTGATCAGCGGTGACAAGGCAAAACACCGTGTCAGCCTCGGCCAGAAGATCAGCCATAGACGCCTGCCCGGCCACACCTGCG
The DNA here is from genome assembly GCA_002430125.1 of Rhodobacterales bacterium UBA5972. Taxonomy (GTDB): domain Bacteria; phylum Pseudomonadota; class Alphaproteobacteria; order Rhodobacterales; family Rhodobacteraceae; genus UBA5972. The sequence continues at coordinate 21,036 of DJBQ01000027.1, read as the reverse complement.
GCGGCGTAATTCTGCTGTTTTCCGGTGGCGGTTGCGGGATCGCTGGTTTTGATGTCAAACGCCGCAAATCGCAGCCCGTCCGCCGCACTGGTTTCACTCTTCCAGCCTTTGACCAACGCCTGCGCCGCCTCGCCAAACCCTATCGTTGCGATGAGGCGACGGTTGTTACTGGCAAAATTCTGATCTTGCGCGGTCATCCGGGTTTTCTGGTCCTTCGGTCGATTTCACAGCTAACATTTGCGAACGGATTTCCAAAATTGAATAGCCGCGTGACCTATTCAGTTTGCGCATAGCGCTGCCATCAGGCTGTTTTAGCGCGGTGGCGCAGATGATCCAGAAACCGCGCCTGCGTGGCAGTTGGGCGCCAGCCGGTGCGAAATGTCAGTCCGATCGGACGGCTGTTGTTCGGCAACGCGACCGGCAGCGCGACCAGCGTGCCGTGTTCCAGTTCGTGGCGCACTTGATTGAGTGATATTATAGTGACGTAATCGCCTTCCAGCAACAGGCCGCGCACCAGCACCAGCGAAGATGAAACGGCCTTCACGGGCGTGTTTTCCATTTCAGGAATGTTCAAAACCATGCTGAGATATGTACCGGCAGGCGTTGGTTTCGGCGGGGCAATCCATGGGTAAACCAAAGTGTCCTGCAAGCTGACTTTGGATTGCGCACAAAGGGGATGACCGGGACGGGTTATGATTGCCAGACTGTCGTCAAACAGCGCCTCCTGCACCACATCATCGGCAGGCAATGGATCGCGCAGCGCCCCGATAAGGAAATCGCTGTCGCCATATCTTAGACCGCGCAAAAGCTCGCTGTAAGGCCCTTCGATGGTGCGGATTTGAATGCTGTCGTAATCGGCCAGAATATCATGCATGGCGCGCGGCAGAATGCGGGTTCGCGCCAAGGGCATCGACCCAACGGTGATCCGGGTGCTGTCGCGGCCTTTATGGGCGGCAAGTTCAAACAGGCCTTGCTGTAATTCGCCTGCCGCCAGTTTTGCGCGCCGTGCCAGACGTTCGGCAGCTTGGGTCAGCTCGATCCCGTGACTGGCGGTGCGAAACAGGGTGAACCCGGCCAGCCGTTCCAGATCGCGCCCGGCGCGGTGGATCGAGGGTTGTGATATCCCGGTATTGCGCGCCGCGATTGAAAAGTTCCGCGCTTCGGCCAGTGCGATCAGCGCGCGCAGTTGGGCCGAGGTGACGAGCCGGTCAAACCGGGCGAAACCCTTGCCGGATTTTCCCGGTTGCAGGCGGATCGCCTCGTCTACCCCTTGGGTCAACTCGTCCAGCATCCGGATCACCCGTTCCAGAAACATCGCCCCGGCTTCGGTGACGATCATGCCGTCCGTCAGGCGCTGGAACAAGGCCACACCAAGACGGGTTTCAAGCTTGGAAATGGCTTGGGTAATCGCCGGTTGCGACAGAAAAATCGCATCCGCTGCAGCCGAGATACCGCGATGCCGAGCCACCTCGCGAAAGGCGCGCAAGTGGCGGATATTGGGGAAATCAAAAGTGGTCAAAGCATCGGTTTTCCGTTGGATTTGCGGCTGAGTATAGCCAAAACTTATGGCTTGGAAAGGCATTTGAAATAGGCAATTGCCGCGCGCACCTCCAGTATCGCTGGCAAGTTAACTTATCCGGGGCGGCATCCCCGAAAGCACAGGAACATGACGATGGCAGACACAAAAACCGCGCTTGTAATCTCGGCGCATTCCGCCGATTTCGTTTGGCGCGCTGGTGGGGCAATCGCCTTGCACCAGAAACTTGGCTATGAAGTGACCGTGGTGTGCCTGTCTTACGGCGAACGCGGCGAAAGTGCCAAGCTGTGGAAACTCGACGGCATGACCCTTGAAAAGGTCAAGACCGAGCGTCGCCGTGAGGCGGAAAACGCCGCCAAAGCCTTGGACGTGCACGATATTCAGTTCTTTGATCTGGGTGACTATCCGCTTGATCTGGGGCGCGAGGCGAAGGACCGGATGGTCGATGTGATCCGCGCTGTGCAACCAAAATGGATGATGAGCCATTCCAAATGGGATCCTTACAATACCGACCATATGAACACGACGCAGTTCGCGCTGGAATGCCGGATGATCGCACAGGCCTGGGGGCATAATCCGGGGCAAAAGGTGCTGGGCGCGCCGCAGCTTTACCTGTTCGAGCCGCACCAGACCGAACAGATGGAATGGAAACCCAACGTGTTTCTGGACATCACCGAGGTCTGGGACAAAAAGCGTGCGGCGATTGAATGTATGCAAGGTCAGGAACATTTGTGGGATTTCTACACAAACGTGGCGCAGAATCGCGGCAACCATTTCCGGCGCAATTCCGGCGGCCAGTCAGGGGGGCGCAATGCCCGTCAGGCCGAGGGATTTCAGGCGGTATTCCCGCAAACCGTGGATGAATTGGCATGAGCTATCCGGCAGGTACAATCGGCGTTGTGGTGCAGAGCATTCAGCGGGTCGATCAGGCAGTGATCGACGGTCTGGCCGCCTGCGGGGTTGCCACGGTTCACGAAGCACAGGGGCGCAAAGGCTTGTTGGCGGATTATATGCGCCCGATTTATCGCAGCGCGCGTGTGGCCGGCTCGGCATTGACGATCCTGGCTCCACGCTGTGACAACTGGATGATCCATGTGGCGATTGAACAGTTGCAGCCCGGTGATATCATGGTGCTGGGCACGATCACGCCGTCAAACGCCGGATATTTTGGCGATCTGCTGGCCACCAGCGCCAAGGCGCGTGGCTGTGTTGGCATGGTGATTGATGCCGGGGTGCGGGATTTACGTGATCTGGCGGAAATGGACTTTCCGGTCTGGTCCAGGGCCGTGCATGCGCAAGGCACGATCAAGGAAAGCCTCGGGTCGGTCAATATTCCCGTCGTCTGTGCGGATGCGCTGATTTATCCGGGGGACGTTATTATCGCCGATGACGACGGTGTTTGCGTTGTGCGCCGCGCCGAAGCGGTGGAAGTTTTGGCGGCAGCACAGACGCGCGAGGCCAATGAAGGCGACAAGCGTGCGCGGTTTGAGGCGGGTGAACTGGGGCTTGATATCTATGACATGCGTCCACGCCTGGCGGCGAAGGGCTTGAAATATGTCTGACGGAATTTCATTCCGCCAGACCGGGCTGGAGGGGGCTGTCTGCCCC
>DJBQ01000027.1:445-17731 GCA_002430125.1 Rhodobacterales bacterium UBA5972 | reverse complement strand
CCCCCGAGAGTATTTTTGAAACTATGATGGGAAAAGAGTCTGTTCATGGCTGAGGCGCGCTGCATGTGGATGCGGGGGGGGACCTCGAAAGGCGGGTATTTTCTGGCCGCTGATCTGCCGGGTGATGTCGCGGCGCGGGATAGGTTTTTGCTTGGCGTGATGGGCAGTCCGGATAGTCGCCAGATCGACGGGATGGGCGGGGCTGATCCATTGACCAGCAAGGTGGCCGTGGTTGCGAAATCGGCGCGGGATGGCGTTGATGTGGACTATCTGTTTTTGCAGGTCTTCGTTGATCAGGCGATTGTAACCGATGCGCAGAATTGCGGGAATATTCTGGCGGGCGTCGGTCCATTTGCGATTGAACGTGGGTTGGTGGCGACCAGGGACGGGATCACGCCGGTGACCATCTATATGGAAAACACTGGCCAGATTGGCGTCGCCACGGTTGAAACGCCGGGCGGACGCGTGCGCTATTCAGGCTCGGCGCGGATTGATGGCGTGCCGGGAACCGCAGCACCGGTGCCGATCGAGTTTAAGGACACCGCCGGGTCATCTTGCGGGGCGCTGTTGCCGACCGGTAATGTGGTTGACCGGATCGACGGGATCAATGCCACGTTGATTGATAACGGTATGCCCTGCGTGGTCATGCTGGCGGCGGATCTGGGCATTACAGGGTTGGAATCTCCGCACGATCTTGAGCAGAACCAACCGCTGCGCCAGCAGCTGGAAGTCATCCGGCTGCAAGCCGGTCCGTTAATGAACCTCGGAGATGTGCGTGATAAAACAGTGCCGAAAATGACGATGGTTTCAGCGCCGCAGAACGGTGGCGCGATTTCCACCCGCACTTTCATTCCGCATCGCTGTCACAAGACCATCGGCGTCTTGGGCGCAGTTTCGGTCGCCACCGCTTGTTTGCTGAAAGGCAGTCCTGCTTATACGCTGGCGGCGCGCGGCGATGGTGCGACGCGCAGTCTGGCGATTGAACATCCGAGCGGGGAAATGACCGTGGTGGCGACGCTTGATGCTGACGACAGCGTGCGCGCGGCGGCGATCCTCAGGACGGCGCGCAAGCTGATGGATGGGGTGGTTTTTGATGGACAGGATTGAACATGGACGCTGATTGGCTGGTCTTTCACCAAAACCCGAAGAAACCGGATTTCATCCTGCCCAAAGGCGCGGTGGATGCGCATTGCCATGTGTTTGGACCGGCGGGCACCTTCCCGTTTGCGCCTGAACGCAAGTATACGCCGTGTGATGCGGGCAAGGATAAGCTGTTTGAATTGCGCGATTTTCTGGGGTTTGAGCGCAATGTCATCGTACAGGCCACCTGCCACGGTAAAGACAACCGCGCTTTGATGGATGCCTGCCGGGCGGCTGGCGAACGGGCGCGGGGTGTGGCCACGGTTGGCACTGACATTACCGAGGCCGAGTTGGCTGAGATGCATGCAGCCGGTGTGCGCGGCGTGCGGTTTAACTTCGTCAAGCGGCTGGTCGATGCCACGCCAAAAGAGGTGTTCATCGGCATCGCTGAAAAAATCCAACAATTCGGCTGGTCGATCGTGGTCTATTTCGAAACCGCCGATCTGGAGGAACTGACGCCGTTTCTGCGCCGACTGCCGGGCATCATCGTGGTCGATCACATGGGCCGCCCTGACGTGGCCAAGGGTACAAATCACCCCGATTGGCGCCGTTTCGTGAACCTGATGGCGGATAACGAAAACATCTGGTCCAAGGTCACCTGCCCAGAACGCCTGAGCATTTCCGGCCCGCCTTACAGCGACGTCATCCCCTATGCTGCCGAGGTGGTTTCGACCTTCCCGGACCGTGTGCTTTGGGGCACCGACTGGCCACATCCTAACATGAAATCCCACATGCCCGACGACGGTCAGTTGGTTGATTTCATTCCGCTAATTGCCCCTGAACAGGACAAGCAGCAAAAGCTGCTCATCGACAACCCGATGCGCCTTTATTGGGCGTAATCCGAAAGGAGGCCACGAATGGAATTGGCACATTTCGACCACCATACCCCGATTGCGGGCACGACCCTGTTTGACGGCGAACAGGCCATGAAAGGCTATCAGCTGAACAAGATGTGTTACAGCTTTAACGCCGCTGAGGCGCGGGATGAATATCTGGCCAACCCTGAGGCTTATTTCGATAAGTTCGACCTTAATGAGGCGCAAAAACAGGCCTGCCGCAACGCCAATGTTCTGGAGATGATCGCGGCGGGCGGTAATATCTATTACCTTGCGAAATTCGCCGGAATTTACAAGCTTTCGGTTCAGGATGTGGGTGCCCAGCAAACCGGCATGACAACGGATCAGTTCAAACAGAAACTTCTGGATGCGGGGAAATAGCATGGCACAGATCCTTGGTGGCATCACCACATCCCACATCCCCGCCGTTGGCAACGCGATTGCCAATAAAGCGTTTGAAGACCCCTATTGGAAGCCGTTTTTTGATGGCTATCCACCGATCCATAAATGGCTGGCGGCCAATAAGCCTGACGTTGTGATCAATATTTATAATGATCACGGGTTGGGGTTTTTCCTTGATAAAATGCCAACTTTCGCGATTGGGGCGGCGCATGAATACCGCAACGAAGATGAAGGCTGGGGCATTCCCAAACTTGATCCGTTTCCCGGTGACGCAAAAATTTCGTGGCATATTATTGAGGAAATGGTGGCTGCGGAATTTGACATAACCTCCTGTCAGGAACTGGCCGTGGATCACGGTTTTGTCGTGCCGATGCAATTGTTCTGGCCGGGGGCACCCCATAATGCCGACATGCCGCGCGCCATTCCGATCAGCGCGAATACCGTGCAACATCCGATCCCGACCCTGAAACGGGCGCTTGATTTCGGCAAGGCTTTGCGCAAGGCGATTTTGTCGTATCCTGCTGATATCAAAGTGGTTGTTCTTGGCACCGGTGGGTTAAGCCACCAGCTTGATGGGGAGCGCGCCGGGTTTATCAACAAGGAGTTTGACCGGATGTGCATGGACAAGATCGTCACTGCACCCGAGGAGCTGACCAAAATTTCACGCTACGAATTGGTCAAACAGGCTGGTGCGCAGGGGACCGAGTTTTTGATGTGGATGATGATGCGCGGCGCACTTGGCGACAAGGTGACTCCGCTGCATCAGAACTATCATATCCCGATCAGCAATACCGGTGCCGGCACGATGTTGCTGGAATGCGCGGCATAAACCTTAAAGGAACCTTAATATGAAAACCCAAGTTGGTATCATCGGCGGCGGCCCGTCGGGCCTGATGCTGTCACAACTTTTACACCTTAAAGGCATCGACAATATCGTACTGGAGAAACACAGCCGCGATTATGTTCTGGGGCGCATTCGCGCTGGTGTTCTGGAACATGGTTTTGCGGAATTGATGCGCGAGGCCCAATGCGGTGAACGGATGGATGCCGAAGGCGAAATCCACGACGGTTTTTATATCGCCAATGGCGAAACCAAACGCCGGGTTGATCTGGCGGGTCATACCGGCGGCAATTCGGTGGTTGTTTATGGCCAGACGGAACTGACTCGCGATCTTTATGATGCCCGGGCGCGGATGGATGGCAAGGTTATTCACAATGTTGATGACGTGGCCTTGCATGATCTTAAATCCGCCACCCCCTCGATCACCTACCGTCTGGGTGACAAGGACCACCGGATCGCGTGTGATTACATCATTGGGGCTGACGGTTTTCATGGGCCAAGCCGCAAGGCGATCCCGTCTGATATTTTGCGCGAATACGAAAAGGTTTATCCGTTTGGCTGGCTTGGGGTTCTCAGCCGCACCAAACCGGTTTCGCCTGAATTGATCTATTCCAAGAATGCCCGCGGGTTCGCGTTGTGCTCGTTACGCAGTCAGGTTCTCAGCCGGTATTACATTCAGGTGCCGCTGACTGATAAAGTTGAAGACTGGTCAGACGATGCCTTTTGGGCCGAGTTGAAAAAACGCCTGCCCTCGGATGTTGCGGCGAACCTTGAAACCGGAGCGAGCATAGAAAAATCAATCGCGCCGCTGCGCAGTTTCGTGGCGGAACCGATGCGCTATGGCAATCTGTTTCTGGCAGGGGACGCGGCGCATATCGTGCCGCCAACCGGTGCGCGCGGGCTGAACTCTGCGGCCAGTGATATATATTACCTCTATCACGCCTTGGTCGATCACTATCAAAAAGGCGATGATACCGGGCTGGAAAATTACAGCGAAAAGGCGTTGGCACGGATTTGGAAGGCGCAAAGGTTCAGTTGGTGGATGACCACCTTGCTGCACAAACTGCCGGGCAACATCCCGTACGAAGACAAATTGCAGGACACCGATCTGGAATATCTGTTCAGCTCCGAAGCTGCGCTGACGTCACTGGCCGAAAACTATGTCGGATTGCCGTTTTAAACGGCTTTAATCCTTTTGAAATACCTCCGCCGGAGGCCTTCATGGTCTGCGGTGGGTGATGCCGTTCAGCAGGCAGCTACAGCCCCAGACAGTGCCGCATAATCGCCTTTTGGGCGTGCAGCCGGTTTTCCGCCTCGTCCCAGACCACCGATTGCGGACCGTCCATCACCTCGGAGGTGACCTCCTCGTCGCGATGGGCAGGCAGGCAATGCATGAAAACCGCTTGTGGTCCGGCGGTCTGCATCAACGCGGCATTTACCTGATAGGGGCGCAATTGGTTGTGGCGGCGTTCGCGCGACGACTGGCTGTCATGCATCGACACCCAGGTATCGGTCATCACCAAATCTGCCCCCTGCACCGCCTTGTGGGGATCACGTTCAATGCTGATTTTTGCGCCTTTTTTGCGCGCATCCCCCAGCAGTTCGGCGACCGGATCAAGGGTGCCGGGGCCGGTAAAGGTGAAATCAAAGCCCAGTTGCCCGGCGGCCTGGATCATCGACGCACAGACATTGTTACCGTCTCCTGACCAGACAACTTTTTTGCCGGCAATCGGCCCGTGAAATTCTTCGAATGTCATCACATCTGCCATGATCTGACAGGGATGGGTGCGGTTGGTCAGCCCGTTGATCACCGGCACAGTGGCATATTCGGCCATTTCGTGCAGCGTGTCTTCGTCGTACGTGCGCATCATGATCAGATCGACATAACGGCTGAGGACGCGCGCGGTATCGGCGATGGTTTCGCCGTGCCCAAGTTGCATATCAGTGCCCGACAGGATCATCGTCTGCCCGCCCAACTGGCGCACGCCGACATCAAAACTGACCCGGGTGCGGGTCGATGGTTTTTCAAAAATCAGCGCAACGATATGCCCCGCCAGCGGGGTTTCATCGTCGGGCATACCTTTGGGGCGGCCCGCGCGGGCGGATTTCATCATCTGCGCGGAATTCAGGATTTTGCGTAAGTCAGCACTGGAGGTTGCGTCGATATCAAGGAAATGGGTCATAAGGTGGCTTCGACCTTGCTGGCGGCGGCATCCAGACGGTGAACCGCCTCGGCGATTTCGTCGTCGGATATGGTTAAGGCGGGCAATAAGCGGATAACGTTTTGACCGCCGGGAACGGTCAGGACAAATTCGTCATATCCTGCCTTGACCACATCCAGATTTGGGATTTTGCAGACCAAGCCAATCATCAGGCCAAGGCCGCGCACACCTTCGAACACGTCTGGATGGGCGGCGACAAGGCCTTCGAGTTTCTGGCGAAACAGCCCGGCTTTACGGTTCACCCCGGCCAGAAACGCCTTATCAGCGATGATATCAACCACCGCATTACCAACCGCACAGGCCAAGGGATTGCCGCCATAAGTTGACCCGTGCGTGCCTGAAACCATGCCGGCCGCGGCGCGTTCTGTGGCAAGGCAGGCCCCCAGTGGAAAGCCGCCGCCGATGCCTTTCGCGACGGCCATGATATCGGGGGTAACGCCCGACCATTCATGCGCAAACAATCGCCCGGTACGGCCCATACCGCATTGAATTTCATCCATAATCAGCAACAAGCCGTGTTCGTCACACAGTGCGCGCAAGCCGCGCAGGAAGGTATCGTCAGCCGAAATAATGCCGCCTTCGCCCTGCACCGGTTCAATCAATATGGCCGCCGTTTCATCATCAATTGCCGCCGCAACAGCCGCAAGATCGCCGAACGGTACGTGGATGAACCCGGCCAGTTGTGGGCCGAAGCCTTTCAGCAGTTTCTCGCCCCCGGCAGCGGCGATGGTGCCAAGGGTGCGGCCATGGAACGCGTCTTTAAAGGCAATGATCTTGGTGCGCTGCGGCATGTCGTGATGGCTGAAATACTTCCGCGCCATTTTGATCGAACATTCCATCGCCTCGGCGCCGGAATTGGTGAAGAAAACCGTGTCAGCGAAGGTTTCGGCCACCAGTTTTTCCGCCAGCTTTTCCTGATTGGGAATCCGGTAAAGGTTCGATGTATGCCACAGGTTTTCCGCCTGATCCTTCAGCGCCTGAACCAGTTTCGGATGCGCGTGACCCAGCGAGGTGACGGCAATTCCACCGCCAAGATCAAGATATCGCTGACCATTTTCCTCGATCAACCAGGACCCTTCGCCTTTGACGAAAGACATTGGCGCGCGCGCATAGGTGGGAAGAACGGCAGAAATCATCGGAGGAGCCTTTCGCGTGGAAGCCTTTGATGTGACGTAAAGTCAGCGGCGAGTCAAATAATAGCAAGGGGAAACGACAGCAAAACCGCGCGCTTGGGTGCGGTGGTTAATTCAGCGTCGGCGTCGCGACGTGGCGCATGTGGTTTGCTGTCTCATGGTCAACGATTTAACGCGGGACTTTTGCATTGTCCAGACCGAGGTTCAGCTTTTCAGGCGATAGCCCGTGGAAAACCAGCGCCAACCCCAAAAGGCCAGAACCAGACACAAGCCACCACAAACCGCGGCACCCAGAACCGGCGAGCGGTCTGACACCCCGATCACGCCATAGCGCATACCGTCAATCAGATAGAAAACCGGGTTGAAATGGGTGATCGTCTGCATAGTGGCTGGTAGAATGTCGATGGAATAAAACGTGCCGGACAGAAAGCTTAACGGGGTTATGATGAAATTGGTGATCGCGTTCATCTGGTCAAACCGGTCGGAAACGATCCCGGCCAGCAGGCCGATCAGGGACAAAAGAGCGCTGCCAAGCGATAAAAACAAAAACGCCCAAAGCGGATGCGCGATGCCAAGTTTGAGGAATGGAAAGGTGACCAAAATCACCGCGAACGCAACCGCGTAACCGCGCAACATACCGCCAACCGTATAACCGATCACCAGCTCGAGCGGCGACAGCGGCGGCATCAGGGTATCAACGATGTTGCCCTGCACTTTGGAAATCACCAGCGAACTGGCAGTATTGGCAAAGGCATTCTGCATCACGCTCATCATCAGGATGCCGGGGGCCAGAAAATGCGCGTAAGCCACCCCCATCACCTGCCCGCGTGACGTGCCAATCGCCAGATCGAACACCAACAGAAACAGCGCGGCGGTGATCAGTGGGGCCAGCACGGTTTGGCTCCAGACAGACGTGAACCGCTTGACCTCGCGTTCAATAACCGTACGCAGGCCAAGCCAGTTGACCCGCCCGAACCGCCGCTGACCCATCGCGTTTATCTGTCTTGGCTGTGTCAAAACCACGCCTCCTGAAAACTTGTTTCTGGTGCCTTGTAACCGGCTTGGCAGTCGTTACAATGGGGGGAACGAAATTTTGCCGTTGAATTTGGGCCTTTGGCCTGATCCGGCACGCTGGTTGGAGCCGGAATATGTCCTGGACAGATGAACGCGTTGATACACTGAAAACAATGTGGGGCGAAGGCAAAAGTGCCAGCCAGATCGCCAAAGAACTGGGTGGAGTCACCCGCAACGCGGTGATTGGCAAAGTGCACCGGCTTGGCCTTTCGAACCGGACGGCGCCTGCCAGCAAAGCAACTGCCGCGCCTGAAAAACCTTCGGTCACTGCAGCGGCCGAGGCGCCCAAGGCAAAAACGGTTGAACGCGAAGTGCCCATCGAATCCCAGCCATCTGCCCCCGTGCGCATTTTGCCAATCCCGCCGCGCAAGCCGATCATCAAGGCGGGCCAGCCTTTGCCGCCGCAGCCTTCAGCCAATGAAGTCAGCCCCGAGGCGCTGGCGACGGTCAAGGAAATTGAAAAATCCGCCAAGCGTCTGACGCTGATGGAATTGACCGAACGGACGTGTAAATGGCCGGTGGGTGATCCCGCGACGCCGAATTTCTGGTTCTGCGGTCACGCCGTACAGCAAGGCAAACCCTATTGCGAAGCACATGTCGCGGTTGCGTTTCAACCAATGTCAGCGCGGCGCGACCGTCGCGTCAGTCGATGACTTAAACGCGTCAAGGGTCGGCAACAGGCCCTGACGTCCAACCGGAGGCCCGAGCAGGCAGGCATGATCTCAGTCAGGAAAGTCATCAAGAAATTCGGTGCCCGCACACAGGTCGCCGCATTGTGTTACCGTCTGAATGATCGCAAAGGCATTGAGGTTTTGCTGATCACAAGCCGGACAACAAGACGTTGGATCGTGCCCAAGGGCTGGCCGATCGACGGGCTTTTGCCGCACAAGGCCGCCGCGCAGGAAGCCTTTGAAGAAGCGGGTGTAAAAGGGCAGGTTTACGACACTGCACTTGGCCGATATCGGTTTCAAAACGACAAGGCTGACGCCAAACACCTGCCGGATGAGGCGTATATCTTCCCGCTTGAAGTCAGCAAGATGGCGAAGGACTTTAAGGAAAAAGGTCAACGGCGGATCAAATGGTTCAGCCCGAAAAAGGCGGCAATGCTGGTGCGCGAGCCTAAATTGAAAAAGATACTGCGCGAGTTTGACCCAAGGCTCTTAACGGTTGCCTGAAGCAAAGTGTCAGGCGGTGTGGGACTGTTCGCTGGTCGGCGAAATTGATGGCGGTTTTGGGTTTTCTTTTGAACGCCGATAAATACCACTACTGATTTCCGGCTAATGCACTTATATTAAATCAAAGAAACATCAAAACAGACACAGGCAATGATCCGTTACACGCTGAAATGTGAAAAAGAACATAGTTTTGACAGTTGGTTCCAGTCAGCCGAGGCGTTTGACAAATTGTCGATGGCGCGTTTGATCAGCTGTTCGGTCTGTGGGTCAGAGCACATCCAAAAGGCAGTGATGGCACCCGGTGTGCGTCCGGGCCGCAAGGCGACCAGTCAGGCCGAAGCCCCGGCGCGACCTTTGTCAGCGCCCGCCTCTCCGGCGGAACAAGCCTTAAAAGAATTACGCAAAAAGATCGAGGCAACGTCGGAAGATGTCGGTCGCGATTTTGCCCGCGAAGCGCGCGCCATTCATGAAGGCGAAGCGCCGGCACGAGCAATTATCGGCGAAGTTGCCCCCGACGAGGCTCGAAGCCTGATCAGTGATGGTGTGCCGGTGGCCCCCCTGCCCTGGTCGTCCCGTAAATCAAACTGAGGTAAACATGACAATCCTGATCACCGGCGCCAATCGCGGTATTGGCCTTGAACTCGCCCGCCATTACGTCGCCAAAGGCGAACGGGTTATTGCAACCACCCGCGACCAAATTCCGGCTGATCTGGAAACGAAAGCCGAATGGATCGTGCTTGATGTCACCAATCCGGCAAGCTTTGCGCGTGTGGACGCCGCCCTAGACGGACATGCGATTGATCTGTTGATCTGCAATGCAGGCGTCTTGCTTGACCGGCATGAACGTCTGGACGATGGTTACGCCGCAAAAATCTGGGCCGATACGTTTGCGGTAAACGTGACGGGGCCGTTTCTGACGGTGCAAAACCTGCTGCCAAATCTGCAGGCGGCAAAGGCCGCGAAAGTGGTGATTATCGCGTCAAAAATGGGGTCAAACACCCATGCCAAAGGCGGCTCATACGTGTACCGCGCCTCAAAGGCGGCAGCGATCAATCTGGCGTCCAATCTGGCCTGTGACTTGTCGCATCTGGGGATCAGCGTCGGCGCCTATCATCCGGGCTGGGTTCAAACCGATATGGGTGGGTCAAGTGCGGATATCCCGGCCACAGAAGCGGTGGCAGGGCTGACAAAGGCCTTTGCTGATCTTTCGCTGGCAACCACCGGCTGTTTTCAGAATTACGACGGCACGGACCTGCCGTTCTGACGCACCATACCAGCCCCACTTGCCCTTAGGTCGCCACGCGACTATGAAACCCACGCAATTGACTGTGTAACCCAAAGGGTTGATTTATGCCCCGTCTGGTAATGAAATTCGGCGGCACTTCGGTGGCCGACCTTGACCGTATCAAAAACGCCGCCAAGCAGGTGCAGCGCGAGATTGATAACGGCTATGATGTGATCGTTATTGTGTCCGCCATGTCGGGCAAAACCAACGAGTTGGTGGGCTGGGTCAACCAGACATCGGCCCTTTATGATGCGCGGGAATACGACGCGGTAGTGTCATCTGGCGAGAATGTGACGGCCGGGCTTCTGGCCCTGACATTGCAGGAAAGCGGCACACCGGCGCGCAGTTGGCAAGGTTGGCAGGTGCCAATCAACACGACCTCGGCCCATAGTTCGGCCCGGATCATGGATATTCCCGAGGCCAATATCGCCGAAAAGTTCGCAACCGGCATGAAGGTCGCGGTGATTGCCGGCTTTCAGGGGGTCAGCGCCGAAGGGCGGATCACCACGCTGGGGCGCGGCGGATCGGACACCACGGCGGTCGCATTCGCGGCGGCCTTTAAGGCGGAGCGCTGTGACATCTATACCGATGTTGACGGGGTTTACACGACCGACCCCAGGATCGAAGACAAAGCGCGCAAGCTTGACCGGATCAGTTACGAGGAAATGCTGGAACTTGCCTCGCTTGGGGCTAAGGTGTTGCAGACCCGCTCGGTTGAACTGGCGATGCGCTATAAGGTGCGCTTGCGGGTCTTGTCGAGCTTTGAAGACGTAACCGAAAATTCCGGCACACTTGTCTGTGACGAGGAGGACATTATGGAAACCAGAGTAGTTTCAGGCGTAGCCTATTCCCGCGATGAGGCGAAGATGACGCTGGTGTCGGTCGCTGACCGGCCCGGCATCGCCGCCGCCATTTTTGGCCCGCTGGCGGATGCGGGCGTTAACGTTGACATGATCGTGCAGAATATATCCGAGGAAGGGCGCACCGACATGACCTTTTCCTGCCCGACCGATCAGGTGACCCGCGCGGAAAAGGCACTGGCCGATGCCAAGACCTTGGGGCAGATCAATTATCACGGCCTGATTGCCGATAAGGATGTGTGTAAAGTGTCAGTGGTTGGTATCGGGATGCGCAGCCATGCCGGTGTTGCCGCCAAGATGTTCCGCGTGCTGGCCGATGAACAGGTGAACATAAAGGTCATTACGACATCAGAAATCAAGGTTTCTGTGCTGATTGACCGGAAATATATGGAACTGGCGGTGCAAGCCCTGCATGATGCTTTCGAGTTAGAAAAAGCAGACTAGAATCGGGGGCATATGGCCGAAGTGACGGGATCCAAATCCCGCGACCTGCTGAAACGCTTGCGTGATACGTTGGCGATGGAAGGGGCCGGGCAAGAGCGTTTGGATAATATCACGCATCTGATTGCCGACAGCATGGCAACCCAGGTCTGTTCAATCTATTTGTTGCGTGATCCCAAAACCTTGGAACTGTGTGCAACCGAAGGGTTGAACCCGGAATCGGTGCACCAAACCCGCCTGCGGATCGGTGAAGGACTGGTCGGACGGGTGGCGCGTGAAGCGCAGGCGATCAACGTTCGGGACGCCCCAAAAGAACGCGGTTTTCGCTATATGCCAGAAACCGGCGAGGAGATTTACTCGTCCTTCCTTGGCGTGCCTATTCAGCGTTTGGGCGAAATGCGCGGCGTATTGGTGGTGCAAAGCCGCGAAATGCGGGAATATACCGAAGACGAAGCCTATGGTCTGGAAGTTGTGGCGATGGTTATCGCCGAAATGGCCGAACTGGGGGTTTTTGTCGGCGAAGGCGCTGCCCTTTCAGCACCGCATAAACAAGCGATCACCTTTCGCGGCGGCGTGGCGCAGGAGGGTAACGCAGTTGGGCATGTGCTGCTGCATGACCCGCAGATCGTCATTTCAAACCCGGTTGCAGATGACCCGAATATCGAACTTCGCCGCCTGAATGCGGCGATGGACACGCTGAAAGGCAATGTCGACGACATGTTGAACAGCCAGACCGGTGCGCCGAACGCGGAACACCGGCAAGTGCTTGAGGCCTACCGGATGTTTGCCAATTCCAAAGGCTGGCAAAAGCGGATGGAAGACGACATTTTGTCAGGTCTTGCCGCCGAGGTTGCCGTTGAAAAGGAACAGTCGGCCACGCGGGCGCGGATGGTGCGGGTACCGGACCCATATTTGCGTGAACGCCTGCATGATCTGGATGATTTGTCCAACAAACTGTTGCGATTGCTGACCGGTCAAGGCCGTGGCTCGGGTTCTGAAATGCCGGATGACGCCATTTTGGTGGCGCGCAATATCGGTATCGGCGAGTTGCTGGAATATGGCAAAAAACTGAAAGGTATTGTGCTTGAGGAAGGCTCGGTCGGGTCACACGCTACGATTGTGGCGCGTGCCATGGCTATTCCGCTGGTGATTCACGCCGAAAAGATCACCCGCGAAGCGCTGAATGGCGACCTGATCCTGGTTGATGGCGATAACGGACTGGCACATTTGCGGCCCGAAGAAAACGTGACCTCGGCCTTTGGCGATAAAATCGCGATGGCCGCACAAGCGCAGGAAAAGTATCGTGTGATCCGGGATTTGCCCGCCCAGACACGCGACGGCACGGTCATCGATCTTTATATGAATGCGGGGCTTATGGCCGATTTGCCCAGTCTGGAAAGTTCCGGCGCAAACGGGGTTGGGCTGTTTCGTACCGAGCTACAGTTTCTGATCCGCTCGACCGTGCCGAAACGCAAGGAGCTGGCAGACCTGTACGGGGGCATCCTTACATCGGCCAAAGGGAAACGGATCATTTTCCGCACGCTGGACATCGGGTCGGACAAAGTGCTGCCTTATATGAAGCGCGAGGATGAACCAAACCCCGCAATGGGCTGGCGGGCGATCCGGCTGGGGCTGGACAAGGCTGGCGTCATGCAGATGCAGCTTCAAGCGCTGATCCGTGGCGCCAACGGACGGCCATTAAGTGTGATGTTTCCGTTTGTTGCACAGTTTGAGGAATTCAAAGAAGCCCGCCGTCGCCTTCTGGTCGAGATCGAGCGCGAGCGTGACAAAGGCCATGTGGTGCCGGAAAGCGTTGAAATCGGCGCGATGCTGGAAACGCCTTCATTAGCTTTTGCGCCGGATCAGTTTTTTGAAATGACCGACTTTATTTCCATCGGCGGCAATGACCTGAAGCAGTTTTTCTTTGCGGCGGATCGTGAAAACGAAAAGGTGCGGCGACGCTATGATACGCTGAATGTCAGCTTTCTGACGTTTATCGAACAGATCGTGCGCCGATGCGAGGCGAACGGCACGCCCGTCAGTTTTTGCGGTGAAGATGCCGGGCGCCCTATTGAGGCATTATGTTTTGCCGCCATGGGTCTGCGCAGTTTGTCGATGCGGCCGGCTTCGATCGGGCCGGTGAAACATTTGTTGCGACGGGTTGATCTGGGCGAGGCAAAAGCGGTGATTGATGCGGCGCGGGCATCCGGCGATCAATCGGTGCGGGGTGCTGTGGAAAGTTGGCTGGCCAAGTTTTAGGCCGCTTTACCGTCCACAAGGTCCCGCCACAGATGCGCAACCACTGCATCATAGCCTTCGGCGCGGGTTTTGGCGGCCATCTTGGCGGCAATTCTTTGGCCTAACTGGGCGCGCGGGCCGTTCAGCATGCCTTCGAGTGTCAGGATTGGCGGCACGGCGGCGGCATACAACCCGCACGCCCCAAACAGACCAGGAAATAGCCGGCTTAAAAACCAACCGGGGGCGATATTTGCGTTCCTAAACCGACCGCAGTTTCGCCTTTGTTTCAAGCAGCGCATTGGCCAGATAATCCACAAAAAACCGCACGCGCGCCACCTTTCGCAAGTCGGCATGCAGCAAGACCCACGTGGACCGCTGGGTGTTAATGTCCGTTCCCGGCACCCGCTGCAATTCCGGAAAATGTTGTTCGCACCATAGCGGCAGAAACGTCATGCCGCCGCCTGCACGAGCCAGATGCAGGTGCATTTCGGGATCCAGAACCGTATGCCGAAGGGTGGCGTTGGGAAATGGTGAGGTGTCGATCATGGCGCGCAGTTCCGGCACATCGCCGTAACTGATAAAGGTCAATGCTTCGCCTTTCGGCCCGGCATTGGGCAGCGCCGTGTCGATATAGTCGCGACTGGCAAACAGTCCCATCGCCATCGGAAACAGTTTGCGGGCGACGACGTCTTCCTGAATTTCGGTCGCGTGGCGGATCGAGACATCGGTTTCCAGCCGGTTAATGCTTTCGATGGCATAGGTCAGTCTGATTTCCAGATGGATATCCGGGTAAAGACGACAGAAGCCGGCAAAGACTGGTGCCAGCAGAAAATGCCCGGTCATCGGATCAACCGAGATCCGGATCAGGCCGGTGGCTTCGCGGTCAAGGCCCTGAATGCCACTGCGGGCTTTGGCCAACAATTGTTCGGCCTCGACCACGTCGGGCAACAACGTTTTACCGGCTGCGGTTAATTCCAGCCCGCCACGCGAACGGCGAAACAACTGGACGCCGTAACTTGCCTCGAGCGTTTCGACATGCCGCCTGACCGTTGCATGGGTTGCGTTCAGCTGCTCGGCAGCGGCGCGCAAACTGCCGTTGCGGGCGACGGCAAGGAAATACGGTATTTGCGACCAATCCAACATTTCTGATCCTTAAAGCAGATATCCCCAAGGTTTGTGGATATTTTTTAAACCACTATGGGGGAAATTAGGCAGTGTTCAAGTGTTAAAACAATCCGTAAATCCGGCTCAGGTCGCTCGTTGGATGACGACAAGAAACGCAATTATTAGGAATAACATAATGAAAGCCGCAATTTACACCACTTATGGATCGGCCGATGTGCTGACGTTAGAGGAGGTCAAGAAACCCTCGTTCGCAGATGGCGAGGTATTGGTTCAGATACATGCGGCGTCAGTGACTGCCGCAGACACGATGATGCGCCGGGGTTCGCCGTATCTGGGTCGTTTGATGCTGGGGTTACGTCGCCCGAAACAGCAGATACTTGGCACTGGATTTGCCGGCGTTATTGCTGCAGTCGGCGCAAATGTAAGTCTGTTCAAACCCGGCGACCGGGTCTTTGGGGAAACGGTGTTCGGGTTTGGCACCTATGCCGAATTCACAGTCCTTAAAGAACAGGATCTGATCCTTTCCATGCCCGAAAACACAAGCTTTGATGAAGCCGCCTCGATTTGTGATGGCCCCCTTACGGATATGAATTTTCTGCGCAATCTGGCAAATATTCAGCCCGGCCAGCGAATTCTGATCAACGGCGCCTCGGGCAGTCTGGGAACCGCCGCGGTTCAACTTGCCGCGCATTTTGGCGCCCATGTTACCGGGGTTTGCAGCACCGCCAACATGGACATGGTTCGCGACCTGGGCGCGCATCAGGTTATTGATTATACGCAGGTTGATTTCACCCAAACCGGCCAGCGCTTTGACATCGTTTATGACACCGTCGGCAAAAGCTCGTTTGCACAAAGCAAGCGAATATTGACGCCGGACGGGGTATATCTTTCGCCGGTTTTAAGTTGCGCCTTGTTGTTCCAGATGCTGCGGACATCGGTTTTTGGCCGCAAAAAGGCAAAGTTTTCGGCCACCGGCATGCTGCCAGTTGCAGATTTGCATAAAATGCTGGTTGACCTCCGAGGAATGCTGGCTGCCGGACATCTGATATCGGTTGTTGACCGGCGCTATAAACTTGCGCAGATCGCCGAGGCACATCGGTACGTCGATACCGGCCACAAGCGAGGCAATGTTGTCATTGCACCCGCTTGTGCCGCTTGATTACCACCAGGCCTGAACCACACCGTTTTCAACGCGGGCCTCGAACGATTTCAACGGGTGATTGCCTTTTTCAATGCAGTCACCGGTTTCCAGATCAAACTTCCACGCGTGCTTCGGGCAGGTCAGGTGATTTTCGCAAATCGCCAGTTCGGGAATATTGGTGACCTGATGCGGGCAGGTTGAATCGTAAACCCGGATTGTCTCGCCTTTACGGAACACAAATAACGAGCGGTAGTCGATTTTGATATAAGTCGCCTGCCCGTCGGCAAACCCGTCCAAAGCGCCAAGATCATGCCATTCGGTGGTTTCGTTCAGGGCATCAATCGCGAAATCGGAGATATCCATCGCCAGAATGATATCGACCGCCCAGATGATCTTGGCCAGTCCCAGCGTCGGAAACGCCATCAACAGCGCGTCGATAATCTCGTTGGGCGTACAGCCATTGCGCAAAGCGCGTGACAGATATTGTTTCAGGCCGTTTTCGGTTTGCACATCAACCTTGGTGATGACCGAAATAAGATCGCGGGTTTTCGGATCAAGATGGGTGCCGGCACCTTTCAGGAATTTGAAATAGGCGCCCATCGCGTCGGGCCGGGCCTTTAGAAGATAGTTCATTGCGTCGCTCATGGCGGACCTCCAGTTTTATGTCGTTTACTTTTAGGATGTTAGGGCTTTGCGGATCGGTCGGGCGGATTTCAGGGCCTTCGCGGTGCCAAATTTGCGCACCGTTCCTTTGACGCCATCAAAGCCACCCTCCACCAACTCCAGCGCCAATACTCGATCAGGGTTTGTTGGCGGTGGAAATTTCAAATGGGCAGCGCGCTGAAATCCGAAGCGACCATAGTAAGGCGCGTCCCCCACCAGAATCACCCGTTCCCAGCCTGATTGCCGGGCCATATCCAGGCTTTCAAGGATCAACATCGCCCCCAACCCCTCGCCCTGATGGGTTGGGTGAACCGCAACCGGGCCAAGCAGCAAAGCCGTCGCACCGGTCGGCCCGATTTCAACCGGCCAATAACGGATTGATCCGGCAATGCCGCTGTAATCATCCCGCGCCACCAGTGAAAAGTCGGCAACTTTCGGCACACCATCGCGCAGACGATACGAACTGAGGGCGGTGCGACCGGGCGCAAAACAAAGGTCGAGCAGATACTCGACCTCGGCCTCGTCTTCAGCAGTTTCCGGAGAAAAACGGAACATTGGTGGTGATTTCGACCCTCTGACTGGTTCGCTTGCGGCGAAACCGGCGATCCCTCTGGAAATCCACGTAACACAGCGTTACGCAGGGGGCAAATACCGAAATCATTCGAGGTCTTATGTTCTATCAACCCAAAGACGGCCACGGCCTGCCCCAC
>DJBQ01000027.1:0-289 GCA_002430125.1 Rhodobacterales bacterium UBA5972 | reverse complement strand
AAGACGGCCACGGCCTGCCCCACAGCCCGTTCAACGCGATTGTAACACCCCGGCCAATCGGCTGGATATCGTCGCGCGGGGCGGACGGATCCGACAATCTGGCACCATATTCGTTTTTCAATGCAACAGCTTATGTGCCGCCGCAAGTGATGTTCGCGACAGTGGCATGGAAGGATTCCATCAAGAAAATCGCCGAAACCGGGGTATTTTGCGTCAATATCGTCTCGGAAGCCTTAACCCACCAAATGAACATCACGTCCGAGAATTTCGATGCTTCGGTGGATGAATT
>DJBQ01000017.1:5620-5830 GCA_002430125.1 Rhodobacterales bacterium UBA5972 | reverse complement strand
GATCACTGATAAGGCGCACCACCCCCAAGTCATGGCTAATAAACACATAAGTAAGTCCCATGGTCGCGCGAAGCTCGTCCAAAAGGTCAAGGACCTCAGCCTGAACTGATACGTCGAGCGCTGAAGTCGGCTCATCAAGAACAACCAAGCTTGGGTTGCAGGCCAACGCACGGGCAATAGCAATTCGCTGGCGTTGTCCGCCAGAAAACT
>DJBQ01000017.1:0-5506 GCA_002430125.1 Rhodobacterales bacterium UBA5972 | reverse complement strand
TTGTCCGCCAGAAAACTCGTGAGGATAGCGGCGCAAATGTTCCGGCCCCATCCTGACAAGTTCCAGCAATTCGACGGTACGATCCCGCCGTTGTTGCGACGTCAATTTCAGAATTTCGCGATGAATCACCATCGGCTCGCCAATGATTTCATCAACCGACATGCGTGGGTCAAGAGAGGCATAAGGGTCTTGAAAGACGACCTGCAAGCGCGACCGGACACGGCGCATTTCTGCGCGGCCGTATTTGGACAGATCATTGCCTTCAAAATGGATTGAGCCGGATGTGATTTTCTCAAGCTGCAATATGCAGCGCGCAACCGTCGTTTTACCCGAACCTGACTCGCCAACAATGCCCACACATTCGCCCTTGGCGACATTGAGGTTCACGCCCTTGAGCGCCAAGGTCGATGACTTAGGGCGAAGAAACCCACCGCTGGTGTATTCTTTAACAAGATCACGCACCTCAAGCATCGGAAGCCAACCTTTCTGCTGCGGCAGTTTCCAGTCGCTCACGCCGGTTGCCCGAGGGAAGTGCGTCTAATAGCCTTCGTGTATATTCATGAGCGGGATTGTCGAAAATCTCTTCGATCGACCCTTGCTCGACAATTTCACCTTCTAGCATAACCGCAACATGCGAGCACAATTGAGCAACGACTCCCAAATTGTGTGAGATCAACAGAACAGTCAGATCGCGCTCTTGCTTGATAGACCAGATGAGACTGAGGACTTGCGCTTGAACAGAAACATCAAGCGCCGTTGTCGGCTCATCTGCGATCAACAGTTTTGGTTGACCAATCAACGCCATAGCGATCAGAATGCGCTGCTTCTGTCCGCCCGAAAACTGGTGCGGATAGTCATGGCAGCGCTTAGCAGCATCAGGGATGCCCACCTTGTCTAACATCTCGATTGAGATTTTTTTGGCCATCCGCCGCCTGTTTCTGTAGCCGCGCACCTGCTCTTCACCAAAAATACTTGGGTTGTTACGCGCCGCGCTCAACGCAACGTCAATCAATTGCGTCCCGATACGAAATGCCGGGTTGAGATATGTGGTCGGGTCCTGAAAAATCATGCCAATGCGACTTCCGCGCATCTTGTGCATTTCAGCCTCGCTCGTGGCCATTAGGTCCTGGCCTTCAAGCAGGATAGAACCGTTCGTAAAGCGACCCGGTGGGCAAGGAACGAGTTGGCACACGCTTAGTGCGGTCATCGACTTGCCCGATCCGGTTTCACCAACGATGCCCCAAATCTCGCTTTGCTCAATGCTTAAGTTGATACCTCTGAGAACATGGTTGCTGCCTTCAAAGCCATCCATGAACAGGTTCAAATCTGAAATTTTCAAAAACGCCACGATCAAAACCTCGTTGATTTAGGGTCGAGCGCGCTGCGCAAAGCATCACCAACAATGCTGAATGAAAACACGGCGAGAAAAATCGCTATGCCGGGGAATGCAGCTGTCCACCAGACATCGGGCAAATTCGTGCGCGCCAAGCTTAATAGCAAACCCCATTCGGGCGTTGGCGGTTTAACACCGATGCCGATGAAGCTAAGCGCCGCAATCATCAAGATAGCATTGCCGATATCCATCGACATACGAACGATAAGCACTTGGGAGACATTGGGCAGGATGTGCTTGAGGATGATTCGGCTGTCGCGCGCGCCAAGGGCACGTGTTGCGACGATGTAGAGCTCTTCTTTCTTGCTGAGCACCTCACCGCGCACCAATCGGCAATAACTTGGCCACCATGAAACGACCAGCGCCAGAATAAGATTGTTAAGCCCCGCGCCTAATGCTGCACCAATAACCATGGCGAGTATGAGGCTGGGAAGGATCAGCATGAGATCGGTAGACCTCATAATGATGCTGTCGATAAATCCGCCAAAATAGCCAGCACAAGCCCCGAGCAGCGTGCCAATCAAAGCACCCATACAAACCACTATAAAGGCTGCGACTAACGTAATACGAGCGCCGCCTAACACCAATGATAGCACATCCTGTCCCAAATCATTTGTGCCAAACCAATGCTCCAGCGATGGTGCCATGAACCGTGAACCAGTATCAACAGCACCATAAATATCATTCTCAAACGGCGCGACCAATGGCCCGAACGCCGCAGCAAACAGCAGCAGCATCACAACAATAAGCGCCGGAACCGCCAGTGGTGCTGTTCGGAAGCGATACAGTGCGCGTTTAAAATTTTGCCGCCAAATTGAGTTCGGGGCGCTGGTTACTGCGTACAGTTTTGCGCTCATTTGTACTGCACCTTCGGATTGAGCATGCCATAAAGAAGGTCGGCAATTAGGTTGATAATGATGAAGATCAGCCCGATGACGATGCTGACACCAAGGATTGGCATGAAATCTTGGCTAATCACCGAATGCGTAGCATAAAGCCCAATGCCCGGCCAATCGAATATCGTTTCAACCAGCACGGTGCCGCTGAGCGCCCAGCCAACGAAAAGCGCGGTCATTGTAAGCGTCGCCGACAATGAGTTTTTCAATACATACTTGAACAAGATTAGTCGCTGAGAAAGCCCCATAGCTCGAGCGGTTTTGACATAATCTTGGTTCAACGTTTCAATTGTTGAAGCGCGGGTTAGTTGCAAAATCGTCGCCATTGGCGAAAGCGCCATGGCAATGCTGGGCAGCGCCAAATGTTTGAGCGATAGGCCGAAAGCTTGGATATCGCCTGCGACTAAACTGTCGATGGTCATGAAGCCCGTAACATTGGGTGGCGGAAACACAATGAACGGAAATCGGCCACCAAGTGGAAACCAGGCCAGCAGCATCGCAAAGAACAGCTGCAACATCAGACCTAGAAAAAACCGTGGCATCGACAGTGAAGCAAGCGAGGCTATGCGAACGACAACATCGAGCCGGCCGCCCGGCCGAACAGCAGATAAGATTCCAAGTGGAACGCCAATGATCACTGATAGTGTCATCGAGAAAACCACCAATTCGAGGGTGGCCGGCAGATAGATCCGCAAATCATCCAGCACGGGCCGACGCGTAATTAGTGAAGCGCCCCAATCGCCTGACAGCAAGCCCGCAATGTAATTGAAGTACTGAACAGGCAGTGATTTGTCTAAACCGAATTCGACCCTCAAAGCTTCAATTTGCTCTAGCGTCGCTCTTGGCCCTGCTGCAAGACCAACTGGATCCCCAGGCAAAAGCCTGGAGATCACAAAGAGTAGGAGGGAAAGCCCAATCAAAACCGGAATGATCATGATTATGCGTTTAAGAATGTATATCAGCATAGCCTGACCTCCATGACGGGTTAGCGACTTAGTTGATCGAAAGCGGGAAGCAATCAATCGACGCTGATCCGACCGGGCAAAACTCGTAGCCCGATACGTTGTCGCGCATCGCGAACATCTGGCTGTAGTTGAAGCCAAACAAGTCAGGTGCATCCTCAACAACCAACCGCTGGAACTCGCTATAGATAGCCAAGCGTGTATCCGTGTCCAACTGCGCGCGACCCTCTTGAATAAGATTGTCGACAGCCAGGTTTTCGTAGTTCGGATTCTGCCACTGACCATTGCGCGACGAATGATAGGCCGCATAGGACATGTTGTCCGGGTCGGCATAGCTCGCACCCTGGTTGATCGATGCAATGTCCGGTGAGGTTTCAGGCGTTTTCACCATTTCCACCAGATCCGCCCAGCGTGTCGGCCGAATATCAAGCTCAATGTTAAGTTCACGCAAGCTGTCCGCCAAAATCAAAGCACACTGACGCTGCAACTCGCTCGTATCGGTATACGTCATTACAATCGTAACTCCGCCTTCGGGATTTGAAGACATTGCCAAGTGCTCCCGCGCCTTCGCCATATCTTTGCGATACACTTCTTGGTCGGGGTTGAACCCGAAAATGCCTTCCGGGAGCGGTCCTGACAGCATGCCATGATAGCCACCGACATCTTTCATTGCATCATAATCAAGGGCGTAAGAGAGCGCCTTACGCATATTCACATCCGCCAGCGGGCCATGCTTGGGATTCATCCGCATCAGAAAGGTTGTGAAATCACGCTCGATCACCAGGTCAACACCTGGCTTTCCATCGATTGCCTTCACATCGGTCAGGCCAAGGTTTGTTGCGAAATGAGCTTCACCACGTTCGATCATCAGACGTTGTGTCGCAGATTCGCGGGTGACCTTGTAGACAATGGCTGAAAGATTGCCGCCGCCCTTGTGCCAATCGTCAGCCACACGCTGGAACAGGAACTGGCTGCCTGGCTCAAAACGCGCAAGCTCGAACGGGCCCGAACCAGCTACACCTGCGCGCAGAAAAGTCTGGCCGTCGTCATCGCCTATGTTTGCTTCCACTAAAGCCGAATTTACAACTACAAGCCAAGGAAGCAATTGTATGAACGCAGCGAACGGGGTCATGAGCGTGAACACAACTGTATGGTCATCCGGCGTATCGATGCCGTCAGGACCAACGATTCCGGCCACCATCCACGAGTTGCCGCGCCCAATGCGCGCCAGGCGCTCGAAGGAATATTTCACATCCGCGGAGGTCACCGGGGTTCCATCATGGAATTTGGCAGATGCGTCTAGTTTGAACGTATATGTCAGCCCGTCATCGCTTGTTGTCCATTCGGTAGCCAAGCGCGGCTTGATCACGGGAGGATTACTTTCCACCGAGACCAGCGCGTCATAAACATTGCGCATCAGAAATGTTGTTTGGATATCTGAACCGATATGCGGATCAAAATGCACCATGTCGTTGACTGATGCCAATACGAATACCTGGTTGTTCTGCGCAAAGGCCGGAGCAATCATCGAACCCAGCGCCAAAGCGGTACTGCCAAGAAGCACGTTACGTCTATTCAATTTCATTAGGTCTTCCTCCAAGTTGGTTTGTCGTTGTTTTTAGAAAATTTTGCAGCTCAACGCAGGAAACAGCATTGACCCCGCGACGAATTTGCACATTGGGCCGACCAACGCGATGGTTGGCCGTTTCGGGTTTTTTTAGAAAACGTGTGTTGGCCATTGTTAGGAATCGTGACTGTTCAAAGTCGGACAATTCGCACTCCAAGTCGATGACCAGTTCGGCAGTTATTGTGTTCATGCCACAACCCATTCGGATGGTGCCAATGCGGAGCGCTTGTGGACACTTCCTAACTGGACCAAAAAGTCAAGGGCGTGCGCTTCATCAAGCCGCCGACAAGCCAAACAGCGTCCCGCAGCGACGGTCTCAATCGTCATACAACCCCTCCATTCATGTCACACGTCGCATACTGAGTGTCTAAAATGCTGCAACCGTTACTCCATTGTATTCATTCGGTATGCAATTTGTATACATTAATGTATGTAGCATGCTCATTAACCTGTCAACTAAAGCTACAAACTAATCGAACTAAAACTCGTTTTGGCCGAAACTAGATTGGCGTTTCCGACCAAAAGCCGAATTATTACAGGATTGCGGCAACCTACAACGTGTGGAGAGCCTGGACCACTAATGCCAAAAATGCTTACGCGCTTGACTTGAATAAGTTCAGATAGATGT
>DJBQ01000054.1 GCA_002430125.1 Rhodobacterales bacterium UBA5972 | reverse complement strand
GGTGACGCGGTTTTTGGCCGAAGCGCGCGGGCTTGAGAACGATCTGGCCTCGGTTTCCGGTGATCCGGTCGGCACCCTTCGGCTGGGGTGTTATGCGACGGCAGCGCCTTTTGTGCTGCCACCGTTGTTGAAAGAATTCGCGCGGCGTTATGCCGGTATTCGTATCGAAGTACGCGAAGGCGACCTTACCTGGGTGCAAGAGCAATTAAGGGAGGGCGAGGCGGATATTGCCCTGACCTATCGCCGTTCGCTTGATCCGGGGCTGGATTTTGTGCCGCTGTTTCGGGCGCGGCCTTATGCGATTTTATCGTCTGACGATCCGTTGGCTGCCAATGCCGAAGTTTATCTGGCTGATTTGTGCAAACTGCCGATGGTCATTCTGGACCTGCCGCAAGCGACGCAGTATTATTCCAGTTTGTTCCAAGAGCGCGGCCTGAAACCACGGATCGCACATTCCAGCAAAACCTCGGAAATGGCGCGGGCTTTGGTGGCGGGCGGGTTTGGATTTTCGATCCTGAACATCTGCGATCCGACCAATCAGGAAGCGGTTTCAGGCTATGCCTGCCGCCCGATTGCCGACGACATAGAGGCGCCGTTTTTTGGCATTGCCCAACCGGGCGGTGCGCGCAGACCGGCAATCGTAGAAAGGTTTATCGACATGTGCAAAGCTATGGCAGCGCAGGGGGTGTTTGACGGGTTAACAGTGTTTCCCGTCCGATACCCGCAAAAAACTGTGGAAGTCGCCCCATAAAACCTATTTTCCTAGGGGTACGGGCGTTGTTAGCTTAAACTTGGTACCATCTGACTGCCAGAGAATTCCAAAACAGGGAGAATGCAATGAAACTAACCAGACGTTTGATGCTGGGAACCGCTGCGGCTTTGATGGCCGTATCGATCACCAGCGGGTCGATTTCGGCCCAAACCAAAGGCGGCACGCTTGTGATCGCCTCTACTCAGGTGCCGCGCCACCTGAACCCGGCGGTTCAGTCCGGTACGGCAACCGCTGTTCCCGGCACGCAGATTTTTGCGTCGCCAATCAGGTACACCGATGACTGGACGCCGCAGCCTTATCTGGCTGAAAGCTGGGATATCTCGGATGATGGCCTGTCGGTAACGCTGCATCTGGTTAAAGGTGCGAAATTCCATGACGGTGTGCCGATTACCTCGGCAGATGTTGAATTTTCGATCATGACGGTGAAGGCAAACCACCCGTTCAAGTCGATGTTCGCCCCGGTGGAAGCAGTGGAAACACCTGACGCCAACACCGCCATAATCAAACTCAGCCAACCACATCCGGCCTTGATGCTGGCGCTGTCCGGTGCGTTGTGCCCGATTATCCCCAAGCATATTTACGGTGATGGTCAGGATATCAAAACCCATCCGGCAAACTCGGCCCCGGTTGGATCCGGCCCGTTCAAGCTTGAAGAATTCAAAGCCGGCGAGCAGATCACGCTGGTGCGTAATGATGATTTCTTCATCAAAGACCGGCCATATCTGGATAAAATCGTCATCCGGATCATCAAAGACCCGTCGGCCCTGATGATCGCGATGGAAAACGGTGATGCGGATATGTATCCGTTCGTGGCCTCGTCAACCGAAATCAAGCGGCTTGAACAAGTTGAAGGTATCAGCCTGACAACCGAAGGCTATGCTGGTGTTGGCCCGATCAACTGGCTGGCATTCAACACCGCCAAAGCGCCGTTTAATGATGTGCGTGTACGTCAGGCGATTGCTTACGCGATGGACCGTGACTTTGTCGTCAATGCCCTGCATCGCGGCACCTCCAAAGTGCAGCGCGGCCCGATCATTGAATCAAGCCCGTTCTTTAATCCGAACATCCCGGCTTATGACGTTGATTTGGACAAAGCGAATGCTCTGCTGGACGAAGCAGGCCTCAAGCCCGGTGCCGACGGTATGCGCGCCACGATGACGATTGATTATATCCCCGGCCCTCCTGAACAGCAGAAAACGGTTGCAGAATATCTGAAATCGCAGCTGAAAAAGGTTGGCCTTGATATCGTCGTGCGGGCTGCACCCGACTTCCCGACTTGGGCTGGTCGCGTGTCAAAGCACGATTTTGATATGACGATGGATGTCGTGTTCAACTGGGGTGATCCGGTTATCGGGGTTCACCGCACTTATCTGTCAACCAACATCAAAGAGGGCGTGATCTGGTCCAACACCCAGTCCTATGCCAACGCGCGGGTTGACGAGTTGCTGAACGCTGCTGCGGTCGAAGGTGACCCGGTCAAGCGCAAGGCACTTTACGACGAGTTCCAGATGATCGTTGGCGAAGAAGTCCCGATCTATTGGGTCAACTCGCTGCCTTATCACACAGCCTATCGTGATAGGGTCGGCAATGTGCCCACTTCGATCTGGGGCACCATGCAGTCGATGGACGACGTTTACATCAAGTAAACCACATGGCCGGGCCTTAAATGGCCCGGCCATCCTGTTGGGGGAATTATGCAAACATTGGGCTACATTGCGCGGCGTCTGGTTTATGGCGTCATTTTGATGCTTTGCGTCGTGATCCTGAATTTTTTTCTGATCCACGCGGCGCCGGGTGATCCGGCTGATGTGATCGCTGGCGAAATGGGTGGTATTACCGCCGAAATGCTGGCCGAAATTCGCGCCACCTACGGGCTGGACCAGCCGGTGTGGATGCAGCTTTTTATCTATCTCAAGCAAATCTTCAGCCTTGATTTGGGAACCTCGTATTTCTTTGACCAACCGGTTACCAAGCTGATCGGCGCACGGGTCGGCCCTACGATCCTGTTGGTGTTGGCGGCACAGGTTCTGTCGATCACTATTGGCGTGGCGATGGGCGTTCTGGCCTCGCGCAAACCGAACGGCTGGGTGTCGGGCTTTGTCGGCGTGTTTTCGACCCTTGGCTATGCCCTGCCGGTGTTTTGGATGGGCATCATGCTGATCATCCTGTTTGGCTCGTGGATCCCGCTTTTCCCGGTTGAAGGTATGTATTCCGCCCGGTTCGATGGCGGTTTGATTGCGCATTATATTGATGTAACCCACCACCTTGTTTTGCCCGCCATGACGCTGGCAATCATCTTTCTGGCGCAATATGCACGCCTGACGCGCGCCTCGATGATCGACGTTCTGGGCGCGGATTATGTGCGCACTGCGCGGGCCAAGGGTGTGCCGGAAATGCGGGTGATCTTTTCGCACGCCCTCAGGAATGCGGTGCTGCCGATCCTGACGGTCGCCGGTTTGCAGTTTGGCAATCTGGTATCAGGCGCTTTGCTGGTGGAAACGGTTTTCAACTGGCCGGGCATGGGGCGTCTGGCTTTTGACAGCATCCTAAGGCGCGATTATCCGACGGTTATGGGGGTGCTGATTATCGGATCAGCCATGGTTGTGGTCGCCAATATCATCACCGACCTCAGCTATCGTTTGGCTGATCCACGTATTCGCACCGGAGGGTCAAGATAATGGTCGAACCGGCAAAAGCCTTGAAACCTGTGTCGCCACTTGGCGAGGCATGGCGGATGTTCCGGCGCAACAAACCGGCGCTGATGGGGGTGGCAATACTGAGCTTTATCGTCGGTTTTGTGTTTTACGGCATATTCTGGGGCGGCGATCCATACGAGATCGTCTGGGCGCCCCACACCGCA
>DJBQ01000019.1:4092-6752 GCA_002430125.1 Rhodobacterales bacterium UBA5972 | reverse complement strand
GTGAATGTCCACAGACCCTAGTGAAATGGGGAGCGATTTATCGTTCAGCAAGGTAACGAAACCACCCTGCCCGCCTCAAGCTGGTTTCTTCTGACAGCGCCAGTTTTTGGGTTAACGTAAGAGGCCCTCACGCTGTCGTAAATTCAGAGCTCGGTTGCAAAAGAGCGTGTAGTTCGTCCGTCAGCTTTTCGGCGGTCTTCCTCAGCTGCGATGGCTTTGTCGATACCGCTTCGATCTGTCGTACCAGAAAAATTGGCACGCGTCGGAAGGCCTTCCGAAAACCACATATACCGTTCATGAGCAACGTCGTACAATCGACGTAACTCGGCCAGGGGGTCGGAATGATCATCGGCGCGAATGTCGATCCAAGGGTAATCTTCGCCGCGGTGGATACGTAACGCCGCAGATTGCTTGCCGCGTTTATCGCCACCGGCGGCCTCGCCTGCCTCCATCGCTGTCAGAAGGCGTTCAGCAAAAGGTAACTCCATGTGGTTTTGATAAGCTGCGAGCGTGTCGGCGACTACTGCCGCACCCGCCAACATATTGCCCGCGACCGAAACACCCTCACCGATCTGGTGTCCGCACCAGTCGATGCAACTTTCTCCGGTGTAGGCAACGGAATGCCCCTCAGCGTCGATCATGTGGATCTGCCGTTGTGCGCGTCCTTCATCGCGGGCAACGAGATCGGCCAGCACCGCGTCCGCGCTTTCATCTGCAGCCATACGCGCGGCGGCTTCCAGCCCCCAGATAGGGCTAACAAAGGCCTGCGTGGCTACGGCGCATTTGCCCGCGCGGATATGGGGCACAAGAGCGCCGACTGCAAAAAAACGGCTGGCGACAGCAACACCCAATTGTCCGGTGGCGTGGTCTTTGGCAACGATGGAAAAGGTCATGTGAATATCCTCCTTTTAGCGCCCGATGGCATAGGCTTGCATAAGTCGCGGGGTGGCGGCGGCGCGCAGCAGGCCGCTTGGTTCCAGCTTAGCAGCCGTGAGGCGACCAACAGACCAAGGTTCTGATACCTCGATTTCGTGGCCGCGCTGTTGCAGCTCGTTGATAACATTTGCCCCAAAAGCCGGTTCAAGCATCAAATGACCCCGCCGGATTGCACGCGGGTAAAACGACGCTTGCAAATGCCCGGTATGAAACAGCGGCGCGTCTATGGCTGCTTGCAAGTTTTTCTCATGGTGCACCAGCCGTAAAAGGAGGATCAGTTGCCATTGATCCTGCTGATCGCCTCCCGGTGTGCCAAAGGGTAGCCAGCTGCCATCGGGCAGTCTGGCAATCGAGGGGGATAACGTGGTACGCGGACGGCGACCCGGGGCCAACGAGGTGGGCAAACCTTCATCCAGCCAGAACATCTGTGCACGACTGTTCAGGGGAGCGCCGAGCCCAGGAATAACCGGCGAAGATTGGAGCCACCCCCCCGATGGAGTGGCGGAAATCATGTTTCCCCATTGGTCAATCACGTCGATATGCACCGTGTCACCGCGCCGGTCCGTCAGATGCGCCATAGTCGGCTCGCCGGCGCCTGCACCTGGTCCAGCCTCGGTTTGACGGGCAGCACGGGCAAGAGCTGCGTCGACCCAGGCATCATATCCGTCAATCCGCCCCGGGCGTTGATCAAGCGATGCAACCTGTCCAACAAGGGCACGCCGGGCAGTGGCGTAATCCTTTGACAAAAGAATATCTGCCGGAATTTCAGTTTGCCGCGGGTCGCCGTAATATGCCTCGCGATCAGCAAAAGAAAGCTTCAGGACCTCGGTGACCGTGTGCACAAAGTCTGCCCCGTTCGAGTCCATCTCGCCGATACCCATACCATCGAGGATACGCAAAGATTGCAGCAGACTTGGCCCCTGACTCCACATCCCGCATTTCCAAACATCCCAGCCGTTGTAGTCTACCGACAGTGGGGCGTCATACTCTGCCCGCCAATTAGCCATGTCTTGCCCGTTCAGAACGCCCCGACGACGCCCACCTGCTGCATCCATTACGCATGCATCTTTCATGTAGTCGTCGATCGATTCGGCGATAAAACCTTGGTAAAAAGTGGCCCGGGCTGCCTCGATTTGCGCCTCTCGGGTGGATTTTGTCTCAGCCTCTTGCAACAAACGCTGCCACATGTCGGCGAGAGCTGGATTCGTGAACAGGCTGTGGGCGACAGGGACAGAACCGCCCGGCAGCCAGGTCGCATAGGACGTCGGCCATTCTTGCTTGAAAAACTCGCCAAGCCCAGCGATTGTGTCGACGACCCGGGGCAGGATTGGGTGACCATGGCGGGCATAATGGATTGCAGGTTCCAGAATCTCACGCAAACTTAGGCGGCCATGATCGCGCAGCATCAGCATCCAGGCGCCGAATGCGCCCGGGATCACTGTAGCCAGAAGGCCTGATCCTGGGATCAAATCCAACCCTTCCGAGTGATAATGAGCTATCGTAGCGCCAGCAGGGGCAGTGCCTTGGCCGCAAACCGCACGCGGTGCGTCCTCGCCTGCCAGTCGGATCAGCGCAGGCATATCGCCAAAGGGGCCGTTCAAATGCGGCTCGACCACGTGCAGGACAAAACCCATGCCAGCGGCAGCATCAATGGCGGTACCACCTTTTTCCAATAGGCTCATGCCAACAGCAGAGGCAATCCAGTGGGTTGAAGTTGCGACGCC
>DJBQ01000019.1:1134-3946 GCA_002430125.1 Rhodobacterales bacterium UBA5972 | reverse complement strand
GTTTAGATTTCGCGCGGGTCTAGCGCATCGCGCAACCCATCACCCAGTAAATTAAATCCCAGAACTACCAGAAAAATTGAGGCACCGGGATATAGAGCCATCCATGGCGCTTGTTCGAGGAAATTCTTAGCAGTATTCAGCATTGATCCCCAGCTAGGTGCTGGTGGTTGCTGGCCAAGGCCCAGAAACGATAAGGACGCCTCGGCGATGATTGCGGTTGCGATGGTCAACGTCGCCTGGATCAGAATAGGCGGGAAGATATTTGGCAGGATGTAACGCCAGACCATCGCTCCGTGGCCAATGCCGATCGCACGGGCGCTTTCGATGTAATCCTCTGTCATGACGGCCATAGTTTGACCCCGCGCAATGCGAATGAAAAGTGGCATCGCAGAGAGGCCGATAGCGATCATTACATTACGCAACGATGGACCCATAAAGGCCGCCAAAGCAATGGCGAGGATCAGGAAAGGTGCCGCCAATAGCGCCTCGGTAAATCGCGAGATAACAGTATCTGTCCACCCGCGGCAATAGCCCGCCAGAACCCCGAAGGGCACACCCAAAAGTACGGCGATCGCAACAGAAATGACGCCTGCCAGTAACGAAGCTCTTGCCCCCCAAATCATCCTAGACAACATATCGCGCCCGATCTCATCCGTGCCAAATGGATGGGCTGAGGTCGGAGGTTTGCGTACGGCGAGCCAGTCGGTTGCAATCGGATCAGCGATTGGAAGAATTGGGGCAAGGAGTGCCACAACCACAAAGAATAAGACCAAAATTCCCCCGAAAAAGGCAGACCGGCTGGAAGTGAGTTTCTTGCGAAATCGGCTTTGAGGCTTTGCCGCGACGGCATCTTGTTGCACCGGGAGTTCTGCTGTGGCAGTCATTTGTCCCTCATGCGCGGGTTCAGGACGCGGTATGCGGCGTCGGCAAGAATGTTCATAAAGATAAAAGCCACTCCAGTGCAAAGGACAATGCCCTGCACTACTGCGTAGTCGCGGTTGAATACCGCATCGACAACCAGTTTACCAAAACCGGGGATGGTAAAAATTTGCTCAGTCAAGACCGCGCCAGCCAGCAATTCGCCAAACAACAGTGTCGTCACTGTTACTATGGGGACCATTGCGTTGCGCAGGGCATGATTCACCAAAACAGTCGCCTCGGACATTCCCTTGGCCCGGGCGGTGCGCACATAATCAGATCGCAAGACCCCCAACATGGCGGAACGCGTGTGTCGCATAAGAGTGGCTGCAAGCCCTGTCCCCAGCACAAAAGCGGGCATCAGCATGGTCTTTATAGAGAGCCAAAAATCCTCTGTAAGGGGCCTGTAACCCGAGGCTGGCAGCCAGCCCAGATTGACCGAAACTAGCAGGATCAGCATTATACCAAGCCAAAAGTTTGGGATAGAAAGCCCCGACAAAGCGATGATATTTGCGAGCCAATCGACCCAGGTGCCCTTCTTGTACGCAGACAGCACCCCTGCAGGAATCCCGATAAACAAGGCTATGACCAGCGCCATTGTCGCCAGTTGGATGGTCACTGGAAGTTTCTGCCCGATCAATTCGAGAACTGGCTGGTTAGTGCGCAGCGAAATTCCCAGATCACCGCGCAACGCATTGCTGATCCAGCTAAAATATTGCACTGCGATTGGATCGTTCAGGTGATACTTCTCGCGCAAAAAGGCGATAACTTCGGGGTCACGCTCTTCGCCGGCCATGGCTAATACCGGATCACCTGGCAGCAGTTTCTGCATGCCAAACACGAAAATTGAGATCAGGATTATGGTCGGGATCGCAATTAGGAAACGTCGACCGAGGAAGGTTAGCATAACGAGGGCTCCGGTGGGGTCGGCCCGGCGCGAACGCCAGGCCGATTTTCAAGTGACTAAAACGACACGCCTTGAAGGCGGATCATGCCGTCTGGATATGCAACAAAGCCTTTGACTTTGTTGCTGAGCGCCCAAATCCACACCTGGTGGTAGAGGTAGATAATGGACCCTTCGTCCTGTAGGATCGCCAAAGCCGCATCATAGCTTTCCTTACGCTTCGCGGTCTCAGTTGAGACCCGTGCTGCGTCCAGTAGTCTGTCCACTTCCGGATTAGAGTAGTGGGCATCGTTCAGGCCAGCGCCCGTGATCATAAACCCATGGATATTTCCATCAGGGTCGACCCGACCCGACCAACCGATTTGGCTGGCGTTGAACGCACCGGCAGTTTGGTCCTTGAGAAGTGTGGCAAACTCCTTGGCTGTGATCTCAATCTTGATTCCGGCCTCGGCGGCCATAGACTGAATAACCTGCATCAACTGTGTCTGAACCGGGTTGTTGGCCACCTGGACTTCTACGGTGATCCCATCAGCATGACCTGCTTCGGCCAAAAGCGCCTTAGCGGCGGCTACATCGCGGGCCGGTACAGGGAAAGCTGCGTTGTACCAAGGAGATGTCGGTGGGAAGGGCTGGTTGCCGGGGGCAAAGGCTCCCTCGAACACGACCTGATTGATCACGTCGCGGTCAATCGACAATGACAGTGCCCGGCGTACACGGGCATCCATACCGATCGGGGTATTGGCACGCTCGCCATTACCGACGTTGATTGTGATGCCCTGATAGCCGAGCGAAGTGGCCCGTTCCAAGGTCAGCCCGCTATCCTTCATAACCGAAGGTGCGTCAGTTGCGGCCAGACGTTCCAGCATATCCAGATCACCGGCGCGCAAATTTGCTAGACGCACAGTGGTGTCTGGGATTGGCAGAAAGGTAATGGTATCAAAATGGATTGCAGCCGCGTTGTAATAGCCATCGCGGATTCAACTCGCCAGT
>DJBQ01000019.1:647-977 GCA_002430125.1 Rhodobacterales bacterium UBA5972 | reverse complement strand
TCTAGTACGATGCGATCTTGCGCAACCCGCTCCTTAAACTTGAAGGGGCCAGAGCAGACCGGGTTCAAACCCAAGTCGGCGCCCACGGCAGCAGCGGCCGTCGGTGATAACATCATGCCCGCGCGGTCGGCGAATTGTGCAATCAGCGTGGCGTCGGGTTTGGCGACAGTGAAAGCAACGGTCATGTCGTCCACAGCAACAGTCGAAGTGATCGACTTAACCTCAGACTTGCGGCGGCTCTCGGGCAAGTTCTGGCTACGGTCTATGTTGGCAACCACCGCAGCGGCATTAAAGGGAGTTCCATCGTGAAAGGTCACGCCTTCGCGCAGC
>DJBQ01000019.1:0-518 GCA_002430125.1 Rhodobacterales bacterium UBA5972 | reverse complement strand
GAAAGGTCACGCCTTCGCGCAGCTTCATGGTCAGGGTTAGACCGTCGCCAGACCATTCCCAGCCGGTTGCCAGCATAGGCACGATTTCGAGACCGGGCGTAATATCGACCAGTTTGTCGCAAAGCGACGCATAGACAATGCGACCGACGAAAGTACGCGACTGGTCTGGATCCAGAACATCCGGGTCTTCCTGCAGGCCGACGCGCAGATTTTGCGCAAAAGCCCCTGTGGCGCATAGCCCAAAAGCTAGGGTTACGGCGAGTATCCGATTAAGTGGCATTTTGTAGTACTCCTTTCAGGTTAGACATTGGTAGTAGTGGTGTCTTGGCCCGTACGGGCCTGGCGGTAGAGATCAAAGCGCAGTTGGCTCGCTGCGCTGCGCTTAATTTTTGTATCGGCCAGTCCATTTAGGTTGAGCTCGGTCGCTCGGTGACACGCCGCTTCGCGGCCGTCGCCAACTGGTTGCAGAATGGGACGGTCCTCAGTGCAGCGTGGAATCGCATAGGCACAGCGCGGGT
>DJBQ01000134.1:27681-30771 GCA_002430125.1 Rhodobacterales bacterium UBA5972 | reverse complement strand
CCGTTTTACGGGCTGGATAAGCCAAGAAGCCTGACCGAGGTTTGTGCAAATCTGTTTTTTGCGCGTTGCCCAAAATGGCATGATGCACACGGACTGTTCCGGCTTAAAAATAGTTTTAGACCTGAATGGCAGCCGATGTTTTTGTGCCTTCCGCGTGGATCGACAGGATTGACCGCCTGGGTGGATATCCACCGGCTGGTTCGTCCGCAAAAGAATGCCCAAAAAGTTGGCCGCGGCCCGGGAACCTGAC
Organism: Rhodobacterales bacterium UBA5972; assembly: GCA_002430125.1. Taxonomy (GTDB): domain Bacteria; phylum Pseudomonadota; class Alphaproteobacteria; order Rhodobacterales; family Rhodobacteraceae; genus UBA5972. Next base: position 30,521 of record DJBQ01000134.1, on the reverse strand, counting down.
GCAAATCGAATTATTACAGCATACAACCGGTCACGCTTGGGCGGTCAACCAAAGTTGAAATCCAGTTGCGTGGTTGATCGCGGGTCGAGTCCAAAGCCAGGCAAGATCGCATTCCAGCCTAGGCGCCGAAAACCCGCGCGAAAATCGTATCGACATGTTTGGTATGATAGCCGATGTCGAACTTTTCCTCTAATTCGGCGGCTGACAGAACCGCCAAAACATCTGGGTCCGCCAAAAGCTCGGTTTTGAAATCTTTGCCCTGTTCCCAAACCTTCATCGCGTTACGCTGCACAAGTCGATAACTGTTCTCGCGGCTGACACCTGCTTGGGTTAGCGCCAGCAGAACGCGTTGGCTCATCACTAGGCCACGAAACTTATTCATATTCGCCAGCATGTTATCGGGATAAATCACCAACTTGTCGATCAGACCGGTCAGACGGGCCAATGCAAAATCAAGGGTGACTGTGGTATCCGGGCCAATATTACGCTCGACGCTTGAATGGGAGATATCCCGTTCATGCCACAGAGCCACATTTTCCATTGCCGGAACGACGCTCATGCGTACCAAACGCGCCAGTCCGGTCAGGTTTTCCGACAGCACCGGGTTGCGTTTATGCGGCATTGCGGACGAGCCTTTTTGCCCGGGCGAAAAAAACTCTTCGGCCTCCAGAACTTCGGTGCGCTGCATGTGCCGGATTTCAATTGAAATGTTTTCTATCGACGATGCCACAACCCCAAGCGCTGCGAAAAATGCTGCGTGCCGGTCGCGGGGGATCACCTGCGTGCTGATTGGTTCGGGCGTCAGGCCAAGTTTAGCGCAAACATGTTCTTCGACGCGCGGGTCGATATTTGCGAACGTTCCGACGGCGCCTGAAATCGCGCCGGTTGCGATTTCTTCACGCGCAGTGATAAGGCGCCGCTTGTTGCGATCCATTTCCGCATAAAACCGCGCGAACGTCAGCCCCATAGTGGTTGGCTCGGCGTGAATGCCGTGACTGCGGCCAATTCGGATGGTGTCTTTATGTTCAAAGGCCCGGCGCTTCAGAGCCGCCAGTAAAGCATCCATATCTGCCAACAAAATGTCGGCGGCGCGCACCAGTTGCACATTGAAGCAGGTGTCCAGCACGTCAGACGATGTCATGCCCTGATGCACAAACCGCGCTTCGTCGCTGCCAATATGTTCAGCCAAATGGGTTAGAAATGCGATGACATCATGCTTGGTGACAGCCTCGATTTCGTCAATTCGAGCAACATCAAACGTGACATCCTTGGCTTTCCAAACGGCATCTGCATTCGCCCGCGGGATCACACCCAAATCCGCCATGGCATCACATGCATGTGCTTCAATCTCGTACCAGATGCGGAACTTGGTTTCCGGCGACCAAATGGCCACCATTTCAGGGCGAGAGTAGCGCAGGATCATGCCGGGACCATTATTTAAGAGATGTAAGTTGTATGCTGGCCTCTTAAACCGGCCGACACCCAGTCACAAGCGCAGGAGGGGCGATGCGGTGATTTTACGCGAAATTGTTTGCTTTTACACTTGGCGGACCGGCCTGGGCGACAGATTAGACAACGTCGAGCAGGCCGGTAAATGCCGAGGCGCTGACGGAACGCAGTCTGCAATACATCAATGCTACGCAGGTTTTTTCAGGCCGAACCTTTAACGATAGCGGCCAGCCCAGTTAGCGGCATTGGCGGGTTGAAGTAATGGCCAGTTCGCACGATTTCCGGAGGTTAAAAACCGACAGGTTGGCGGCAATTGTTTTGAACAGTCAAGAATCCTGGATTTGTTGGCGAAACCGGGGCCGTCAGCAAAGCGTTTAAAAGGCATGATACGGCGATTAACGAAGAAGGGCGCGGAAGTTATCCGCGCCCTTTTCCTTTTATTCCAGCGGTTTATCTGCCTTCAACGTCCACATAGTCGCGCTGTGCCGCACCAATATAAAGTTGGCGTGGACGGCCGATTTTCTGTGTCGGATCGGCGATCATTTCTTTCCATTGGGCAATCCAGCCAACCGTCCGGCTGAGCGCGAAAATAGGCGTAAACATCGATGTCGGAAAGCCCATCGCGTCCAGAATTATGCCTGAATAAAAGTCCACATTCGGATATAGCTTTTTGGATACGAAATAATCATCCTCAAGCGCGATCCTCTCCAGCTCTTTGGCGACCTGCAATGTCGGATTGTTTTCGATGCCCAACAGCCCCAGAACTTCGTCAGCACTTTCTTTCATGACTTTGGCGCGCGGGTCAAAGTTCTTGTAAACGCGGTGGCCAAAGCCCATCAAACGGAAGGGGTCATCGTGATCCTTGGCGCGACGGATATATTCAGGAATGCGGTCAACCGTGCCGATTTCACGCAGCATTGTAAGGGCTGCTTCGTTCGCGCCGCCATGTGCAGGGCCCCAAAGGCAAGCAATTCCTGCCGCAACACAGGCAAACGGGTTGGCACCGCTGGAACCGGCAAGTCGCACAGTCGAGGTTGAGGCATTTTGCTCGTGATCCGCATGCAAGGTAAATATCCGGTCCATCGCGCGCGACAAAATCGGGTTCACGTCGTAATTTTCTGCCGGAACAGAAAAACACATGTTCAGGAAGTTGGCTGCGTAATCCAGATCGTTGCGCGGATAGACAAAAGGCTGACCTATTGAATATTTATAGGCCATCGCTGCAATCGTCGGCAGCTTGGCGATCATCCGGACCGATGCGATTTCGCGTTGCCATGGATCGTTGATGTCGGTTGAGTCATGATAAAACGCTGACATCGCCCCAACAACACCCACAAGAGTTGCCATTGGGTGGCTGTCACGGCGAAAGCCGCGAAAGAAATAGTGCATCT
>DJBQ01000134.1:1318-27538 GCA_002430125.1 Rhodobacterales bacterium UBA5972 | reverse complement strand
CGCGAAAGAAATAGTGCATCTGCTCGTGCACCATCGTGTGGCGGGTCACACGTGTTTCAAAATCTTCAATTTCGGTCGCTGTCGGCAGTTCGCCGTAAAGAAGCAAATAACAAACTTCCAAATAATGCGATTTTTCGGCCAATTGGTCGATCGGGTAACCACGATACAACAACTCGCCTTTTTCACCGTCAATGAAGGTTATGTCCGACGAGCATGATGCTGTTGACGTAAAGCCGGGGTCATAGGTGAAAATGTCAGCCTGAGCATAAAGCTTTCGGATATCAACGACATCTGGCCCAAGAGTTGGTGACATCATTGGCAATTCGAACGTCTTGCCGTCAAAACTTAGCGTCGCTGTTTTCTGTGTGTCTGCCATTTTGCATCCTCTCAATCATCAGAAAAGGACCCGAAAACGGGCCCCGTGTGCAAACAGGAGATTCGCGTGGATCATCCCGCAAAAACCTTTCCAGAACCCTTATGACACCAGGAACTGGAAGGATAGTTTAGACCGATATGTCTTCCAGTCGAACGATGGTCTCGTCTCGACCAATCAGCATCATGACGTCAAACACGCTTGGCGACACGGTTCGCCCGGTTAACGCGGCCCTTAGCGGCTGTGCTACAGCGCCAAGTTTCAACGATTCTGAGTCGGCAAATTTACGTACCACAGCCTCCAGACTATCTGCATCCCAGCTAACATCTCGCAATCGGGACGTCAAACGGTTCAGCATACCACGGGATACCGGATCAAGCATTTGTGACGCTCCGGCATCTGGCTTAAAGGGGCGGTTCGAAAGAATAAAATGCGCCTTTTCAACAATATCCGGGATGATTTTCGCGCGATCTTTTAGAACCGGCATCGCCCGCGATAAATTGGCCACTTGAACATCCGATAGAGCAGCCTGACCGGTTGCGCTTAAATAATCGGCAATAGCGGTCAACAAATAGGCGTCATTGGAATCGCGAATATGCTGTCCGGATATGTTGTTTAGCTTTTTGAAGTCAAAGCGCGCAGCTGAACGGCCGATTCCTTCCAGCGAAAACCACTCGATCGCTTGTTGCGTCGAGAAATATTCGTCATTCAAGTGACTCCAGCCCAGACGCGCCAAATAGTTGCGCATCGCAGAGGGCAGATATCCCATGGCACGGTATTCCTCGACGCCAAGCGCTCCATGCCTTTTGCTCAGCTTTTTGCCGTCTTCGCCGTGGATTAGTGGAATATGTGCAAAAACCGGCACGTCCCAATGCATCGCCCGATAAATAAAACTTTGCCGTGCGGCATTTGAGAGATGGTCATCGCCGCGAATAATATGCGTAACCCCCATATCGTGGTCGTCCACCACAACGGCCAGCATATAGGTCGGGCTGCCGTCAGCGCGTAACAAAACCAGATCATCCAGGGTTTCGCATTTCCACGAAACCGGCCCTTGAACGGCATCTTTTATGGTGATCTCACCGGTTTTTGGGGCCTTCAGACGCACAACAAATGGCAGATCCGGATGATCCGCTGCATCAACTTCACGCCAAGGACTTTGAAACAGGATTGCGTGCCCGGCAGCGCGCGAAACGACACGCGCGGCATCGATTTCTTCTTTGGTAGAAAAGCACTTATACGCGTGGCCTTGCGCCAGCATTTGTTGTGCGACTTCTGCATGACGATCAGAACGCGAGGCCTGCAAAACTACGTCGCCGTCCCAATTCAACCCCAGCCAGGTAAGGCCTTCAAAGATCGCTTTGGTAGCCTCAGGGGTTGAACGTTCTTTGTCGGTGTCTTCAATCCTGAGCAGAAACTTCCCGCCGTTTGCGCGCGCGAACAGCCAGTTGAACAAGGCTGTGCGGGCGCCGCCAATATGTAAATACCCGGTCGGAGAAGGGGCAAAGCGGGTGACAACGGCACGGTCTGATTTGGGTGTGTTCATCTTGTGTTAACCTTTTAGAAACCATCACGGCGCAGATTTATCGCGTGTTTAGGCAATGAGAGGGGTAAGAACAAGGGTGGGGCCTGCAAAGCTGATCGTCGCAATCATCGAGGCACAACGCGGCACGTTGCTGTTGTGGATGCCGGTTGCCATGTCTTTTGGCATAGGTGGATATTTTGGCCTGACTTGGGAGCCTGACTTTCAAGCCTATCTGACATTGATCGCATCTGGTTTTGTGGTTGCAGTTTTTTTGCGAGTTATAAGCCACAGAACAACATCACTTACTGCCTTTATCATGCTGATACCAATCGGCTTTATCCTTTCCGGCATTAGCGCTAATATGAAGGCAGCACCGGTTCTTGGCTTTCATTTTTACGGCGCAGTCCAGGGCAGGATTGTCGCCATTGATCGCTCCAGTAGTGATCGGCCCAGAATCACACTTGACCAATTGGTACTTCAGAAGGTTTCTGCTGCAAAAACACCAGCGCTGGTGCGGATATCGCTGCACTATAAAACGCCCTTTGTCTTGCCGGAACCAGGCCAGCAAATCATAATTAACGCAAGTCTTTCGCCACCTGAGGGGCCGGTCGAACCCGGTGGGTTTAACTTTCAGCGGTTTGCCTGGTTTTTACGATTGGGTGCAGTGGGCTATTCGCGTACCCCATTGGTGGAATTTGCGCCACCCGACCGTAGCGGATGGAAAATGACCGTGTTTTCAACGCGAATACGTCTGGCGAACGCCCTAAAGGCAAGGCTTAGCGGGCAAAAAGGAGCTTTCGCTGCGGCGATATTGGTTGGCGACAGATCAGGCGTGGATCCCGTTGTTCTGCAATCGTTGCGAGCCTCGAATCTGGCGCATTTGCTGGCGATATCCGGCCTTCATATGGGATTATTAACCGGGTTCGTTTTTGCCGCCATTCGCTATGGTCTGGCACTTGTGCCGCGGCTGGCGTTGCGCCTGCACGGCAAAAAGATAGCGGCGGTTTTTGCTTTCGTCGCGGCGATCTCATATTTGATTCTTTCTGGGGGTAACATCGCAACTCAACGTGCCTTTGTTATGGTCTCGGTGATGTTGCTTGCAGTCCTTCTGGACCGGCGCGCCATAACCTTGCGCGCCGTAGCCATGGCGGCGGTTATCGTTCTTGTGCTGCGGCCCGAAAGCCTGATCGAAGCAGGTTTTCAGATGTCATTTGCCGCAACGACCGCCCTTGTTGCGGCATTTGCGGCGTTAAGTGGTGCGGAATTCCTGCGGCCTCGGCTGGGAAAACTTTCAGGCCTGATACGCGGAACCGTGACGCTAATATTGTCGTCAGCTGTGGCAGGGGCTGCAACAGCACCGATTTCCGCCTATCATTTCAACCAGATCGCGCAATTTGGTCTGATCGCCAATCTGGCATCGGTGCCCGTAATGGGATTTGTTATCATGCCAGCGGCAGTCATTGGGATACTATTAGCCCCCTTTGGCCTGGATTCACTGGCTTGGATGACTGTTGGCGCCGGGATCGACTGGATTCTGGTTGTCGCGAACTGGGTCGGGTCGCTTGAATATGCTGTTCACCGAATTTCAAAACCCGACAGTTTCGTTTTGCCGGTAATCGCCGGTGGATTTCTGTTGGTCGTTTTACTGCGAGGACCAATCAGGACAATCGGCATTTTGCCGTTGGTTATCGGGTTTTCTGCGTGGGTTACAACCACCCGTCCGGCGATCCTGCTTTCACCAAATGGCCGAGTGTTAGGCCTTCAGACCGAAGCCGGGCGAGTGATTAACCGTGATCGAGGAAACGGATTCATTGTTCGAAATTGGCTTGAAAATGATGGCGACGCGGCCACACAGGAAGATGCAGCTTTGCGGACGGGATTGGTAGAAAATGACAAAATAACCCAAGTGATTCTGGGTCACCAACGCATCTCATATCAATGGGGCAAGGATTTGACCGTAAAAGACATATCTGACCTCTGTCGTGGATCAGCCATTGTCATAGCACCGCAATACTTAGGTGAATCCCCTCAGGATTGTTTTCTGATCGACAGTCGAAAGCTCCATGAACTTGGTGCAAGTTCAATAGAAAATGATCAAAATAAACTGGTGTTAACAGGCGCGCGTCAGATAAATGGCACGCGCCTTTGGACCCGCTGATAGACTTCAATAAGTTCGGATCAAACCGACAAGACGCCCCTGAATGCGCACTTGATCATCGCGATAGACGCGCGTTTCATAGGCAGGATTCGCTGCCTCAAGCGCAATGGCATTGCCGCGTTTACGTAGTCTTTTCAACGTCGCTTCATTGCCTTCAATCAGGGCCACAACGATGTCACCGTTTTCTGCATCGTGCTGTTCGCGAATAACAACAACGTCACCGTCATTTATGCCAGCGTCGATCATGCTATCGCCTTTGACTTCAAGGGCATAGTGCAACCCTTTGCTGTGCAACATACTGCCCGGCACAGAAACCGAGTGGGTCTTGTGGCTGATCGCTTCAATTGGCACACCAGCAGCAATCCGCCCCATAACCGGGATGTCCAGCGAATTGACCCGATCAATAGGCTTTGCGCCACGATGTTTGACCCCGGCCGAGCCTTCAATAACCTGAGGCCTGAAACCTTTCGTCTCGTTGTGCTGCAATTCCGCGATCAATGCGTCGGGCAACTTCACGATTTCGATTGCCCGGGCGCGATGCGCCAAGCGACGGATGAAGCCACGTTCCTCAAGGGCTGTGATCAAACGATGAATGCCAGATTTGGATCTGAGATCCAGCGCCTCTTTCATTTCGTCAAATGACGGTGGCACACCTTCAAGCGCCACGCGCTTTTGAATATACGTCAACAAATCCAATTGTTTGCGGGTAAGCATATGCAACTCCTCTGCCCGAGCGGTTATCCGGTGCTCCCCGATTCTGCCGCTTTCGTTCAGTTTAAGTTCTACATGTGTTCTTGTTTTGTGTCAACTATATCAATCAAAATTGAATAATTTCTACCAGATCACCAGCTTTTTTCGCTGGGTCAAAAGGGGGACGCACCAACAAACCATTCGCAGATGATAGCACAGATAAAAGCGCGCTGTCCTGTCTTTCAAAGGGGTGTACCGTTAAGCGACTGTATTCAAAACCAATTTTTGCCCGCATATAATGTTCACGACTGCCATTCTCGGGCAAATCTGACCCTAGTTGCGCCAAGTTTCGCGTCAAGGCCTGTGCACCCAGTCCCTGCATAACATTCAATGCAGGGTGGATGAAGATATGGCCGCAAACCATTGAAGATACAGGGTTACCTGGAAGGCCAATGATCGGCGTTTTCCCCATACGTCCAGCCATTAAGGGCTTTCCGGGGCGCATCGCCACTTTGTAAAATGCCGGGTGCATTCCAAGTTCCAGCGCCACATCGCGTACAATGTCGTAATCGCCAACCGACGCTCCGCCGATTGTGACGATCAGGTCGGCGCCTTCGCATAGTTTGAGCGCCATTTTGAGTGAGTCGGGCGTGTCACGTGCAATCGGAAGCATCCGGCATTCTGCGCCTCTTCGCTCAAGCAATGCTGCCAGGCCGAAATTGTTTGAGGCGATAATTTGGTCCTCGTTCGGCAGCCCTCCGGGCATCACAAGCTCGTCACCGGTCGCGATGAGGGCCACGACAGGTTTGCGGTAAACGGGCAGCGTGGCTTGGTTCATCGACGCAAGTAGGGCCACATCACTCGGTGTTAGACGACGTGGTGCAGTCACTTCCGCACCCGTGTCAAAATCATCCCCGGAGGCGCGTATATGCGGCCCACGATCCGGGTCTTCGCATATCGTTATCTGATCGCCTTCACGCGTGACATCTTCTTGAATGATAATTCGGTCCGCCCCAAGGGGCACCGGCGAGCCAGTGAAAATCCGAACCGCTTGGCCGGGCGTTATTGTTCCTTGAAATCGCTTCCCGGCGGCAGCTTCACCAACAACCGTCAGATGTTGGGTTTTGCCAATATCTGCGTCGATGACGGCATACCCATCCATGGCAGAGGCGGCAAAAGGCGGTTGCGCCCGTTCGGCTGTCACATTTTTGGCCAAAACGCGCCCACTGGCGTGGCGAAGCGGAATATATTCAACGTCAAGTGGCGAAAACAGGTCTGTGATCTGGCGCAGAGCCTCGGCAACCGAGATCATGTGGTTGCCTCATAACGCCCTGATTTGCCGCCATCTTTCAGCACAACCTTAATGTCGGTAATCTCCATTGCGCGGTCAACGGCTTTAAGCATGTCATAAACTGTAAGGGCGGCAATGCTGACGGCTGTCAGGGCTTCCATCTCGATACCTGTTTGGCCAGTCGTTTTGACTGTCGATGTGATCACAACGCTGGAGGTGGCAGGCTCGGCGGTCAGTTCAACCGCGACTTTACTGATAGGTAAGGGGTGGCACAATGGAATCAGGTTGCTGGTCTGCTTACAGCCCATGATTCCTGCCAGCTGTGCAACGGCGAGAACGTCGCCCTTTTGGGCTAAGCCTTTAACAATAATATCAAGAGTTTGCGGTGACATCTTAACGCGACCGGTCGCGCGTGCGATGCGATCGGTCACAGCTTTATCCGAGATATCAACCATATGGGCGTCGCCCTTGTCGTCGAAATGCGTCAAACCAGACATCAGGCTTCCTTTGCGATTGGATTGGCTAATAACGCGCGGGTTGCCGTGGCCACGTCCGACTGGCGCATCAAGCTTTCGCCGATAAGAAATGTTCTAGCACCATGAGATGCAAGATCGGCCAAATCCGCCTGCGTGAAGATACCGGATTCTGCAACGATCATCCGGTCATCAGGCACGAGTTTCGACAGGGTTATTGTGGTCTCAAGCGTGACTTCAAAGGTTTTGAGGTTGCGGTTGTTGATCCCCATCAAGGGTGATTTCAACAGCAATGCGCGTTCCAGTTCTGCTGCATCATGCACTTCCAGCAGCACGTCCATTCCCCAATCAACAGCGCAGGACTCTAATTCTGCGGCTTGCGTGTCAGAAACCGAGGCCAAAATGACCAAAATGCAATCGGCCCCAAGGGCGCGCGCCTCGGCCACCTGATAGGGGTCATACATAAAATCTTTGCGCAAGGCGGGCAGGGTGACGGCATCCCTTGCTGTGGTCAAAAAGCTGTCAGCACCTTGGAAACTGGGGGTATCCGTCAGAACACTCAGGCAGGTAGCACCGCCTGTCTGATAGGCAAGCGCCAGTTCAGACGGGTTGAAATCGGCGCGAATCAAGCCTTTCGAAGGGCTGGCCTTTTTGATTTCGGCAATCAGGCCGTATCCGGTGTCGGAGGCTGCAACAAGCGCCTGGTAAAAGCCTCGTGGCACCGACGCCTCTTTGGCAAGGGCTTCCACTTCGACCAAGGGACGCACGGCTTTTCGGGCAGCGACTTCGACCAGTTTATAGGCCTTGATGCGATCCAGAATATTGCTCATGACGATGCCGAGGTCAATTTTGCCAAGGCTTCTATTTTGGCCTTCGCTGCTCCACTATCGATACTTTCTCGCGCAATCTCAACACCTTCCGGCAATGTCTTAACCCGATCAGCAACGACCAAAGCGGCGGCTGCATTCAACAAAACCGCGTCGCGATAGGCGGATTCTTCGCCAGCAAGTAAGGTGCGAAACGCTTGAGCGTTTTGCGCAGGTTCGCCGCCTTGGATCGACGCAAAAGGGTGAACGGGCAGACCGGCATCTTCGGGGTGGATTTCATGTTCCGTAACGCGGCCATTTTCCAGTGCTGCGACCCATGTCACCCCAGCGATCGAGATTTCATCGGTGCCGTCGCTGCCATGAACCAACCATGCTTTTTCTGATCCCAAAGCCGCAAGAACTTCGGCCATCGGTCGAATAACCACGCGGGAAAATGCGCCGGTAAGTTGGCGTTTTACCCCCGCCGGATTGGTTAACGGCCCCAGAATGTTAAATATTGTTCTTGTTCCCAACTCTTGCCGCGATGGCATCACATGGCGCGTTGCCGGATGGTGCATCGGTGCCATCATAAAGCCGATCCCAATCTCGTTGATTGCTCTTTCAACAACTGCTGGGCCAACCATGACATTGATGCCCATCTGCCCCAAAGCATCAGCCGCGCCGGATTTTGACGACAGGTTCCGGTTTCCGTGTTTGGCAACCACAACGCCAGCGCCTGCCACAACAAACGCCGTAGCGGTCGAGATATTAAGGGTGCCCTTGCCGTCCCCCCCGGTGCCAACTATGTCCATCGCACCAACGGGCGCACGCACTGCCAGACATTTTGCGCGCATCACTGTGGCGGCGGCGGCGTATTCGTCAACGGTTTCGCCACGCGTCCGAAGTGCCATCAGCAATCCACCTATTTGTGACGGTGTAGCATGGCCTTCCATGATGATTGTAAAGGCTTTTTCGGCCTCAAGTCTGGTCAGGGGCCGGTCGGCGGCCGCACCGATCAAAGGGCGGAGATCGTCGCTCATGCCTTTTCTTTCATGTCGTTCAGAAAGTTTTGCAACATCGCGTGTCCGTGTTCGGACGCGATACTTTCAGGATGGAATTGTACGCCGTGGATTGGCAAGTCGCGGTGTTGCAAACCCATGATCGTACCATCTTCAAGCCAGGCGGTCACTTCAAGACAATCGGGCAGGGTGCTGCGATCGACAACCAGCGAATGATAGCGAGTCGCCAAAAACGGCGACGGCAGGCCCGTAAACAAGCCTTGTCCGTTGTGCTGAATGATCCCCATTTTGCCATGCACGATTTCGTGGCACCGCACCACCTTGCCACCAAACGCTTGGCCAATTGTCTGGTGGCCAAGACAAACGCCGATTAATGGAATACCAGCATCAGCCGCGGCAATGGTCAGATCAAGGCAAATACCCGCCTGATCCGGATCACAAGGCCCGGGCGACAGCAAAATAGCCGACGGGTTCATGGCCAAAGCGTCGGCAACGCTTAGCTCATCATTTCTTTTCACCTTCACATCTGCGCCAAGTTCGCCCAAATAGTGTACAAGGTTAAACGTAAAGCTGTCATAGTTGTCGATCAGAAGTAACATCGGCCCGCTCTGGTCAATTGTGTGGCTGCTGGTATTCTCCCCGATTAGGGGTGAACATGGCAGCAATTCGCGCTATAAATGCCCAGAGCCGCGACGGATGGTCAAGAGCAGCAAGCGGAATTAAAGACGGAGGCGGAAAATGAGTGGCGGCTTTGGCGCGGGTTTTCTTAAAGGCACGATATTTTCGGTCGTTGCAGCGGGTGTAGTTTCGCTAGCTGTTCCATTACCGAAGGGCGATCCTGCGGGAAAGACTCAGATTGACCTCAGCACCCCGGCGGGGTCTGGGTTTAATACCGGGCGCGCGGATACCGATCCGGTTTTGCCAAACACCGACCAAACGCTCAAGCCGGCCCTTAAAGAAGCGGCCAGAAAACCAGAGCTGGACGTCACAACGGGAACCCTGCCGTCGACCAGCACCGAACCGCTTGAACAGCCAAGCGCGCAAACCGGTAATGATCTTCCAAAAGTCGAAAGCGGCGAAAACGACGTGGCTATGGTGTCGCCGGTTGAGGACGAATCCCCTGTAATAACACCACCAGCACTTGGTGTGCCGATGCCGGAAATCAGCAATCCGGTTGCCGACACGACACCCGCCGCTGCGCCAACCATCAAAACGCCAGCGGCTACGGTTGACCCGGCCCCAGTTATCAAAGACGCCAGCGGCGGCGGGACGCAGCCTAATCCTCAGGTTCAGACGCAAATCACCGAACAAGACGGTTCTGCCTTGATGCGCAACAAAGTTGTGTTTGAAAATCCCGAAGGCAAGCCATTAATGGCGGTCATCTTGATCGACGCAGGCGCCGAGGGTCTGGATCGCGAGGTTTTGGGGACCTTCACTTTTCCGGTCACATTTGCGATTGATCCCACGAATGCCGATGCAAAATTGACGGCGGTTTCACTGAAAAAGGCAGGATTTGAAATACTTGCAATGACACCCTCGGGTGAAACTGGTTTGGTCGAGGCTGAGAATGCTGCGGACTTGCAGGCGATTTTAGGCGGTATTTTCAGCAAAATTCCCGGCGCTATTGGATTGATCGATCAGCCGTCTGCCAAGGTGCAGAACGATGCCGCACTTGCAGGCCAAGTGATTGCCGCCCTGAAAGCCTCGGGGCACGGTTTAGTGACGTACGACCAAGGCTTAAACAGCACTGACAAAAAGGCGATACGCGCTGACTTGAAGTCAGGCCTGGTATTTAGGATTATGGACAACGAGCACGAAAAGGGTTTGGTAATCAAACGTTACCTGGACCGCGCCGTGTTAGAGGCTGGTAAAGACGGCAGAGTGATCGTTGTGGCGCATAGTTACCCTGAAACGGTGACAGCCTTGTTTAGTTGGGCGCTAAGTGCGAAATCCGCCACTATTGCATTCGCACCTGTTTCAGCGGTTTTACTGGGGCGTTGAGGGATATTCACAGCAACTTTCGGGCCGGCCTCAACCCTGACCGCTAAACTTGACAAACAACCCAGCATCTTTTGCAGCCTGCCGCAAAGCTTTGGATTTATTGATGGTCTCTTGAAATTCGGCCTCGGGATCGCTGTCAAAAACCACGCCGCCACCCGCCTGGATGTAAAGTTTGTCGTCCTTGGTCACAGCCGTGCGCAGAGCGATACAAATATCCATGTCACCATTGGCTGAAAAATAGCCAACGCCACCGCCATAGACACCGCGTTTCTCGTGTTCCAGTTCGTCAATGATCTGCATAGCCCGAACCTTGGGCGCGCCTGAAACGGTCCCCGCAGGCAGGCCCGCCAACAAAGCTGACAAGGCATCTTCACCGTCGCGCAGTTCACCAACCACGTTTGAGACGATATGCATCACATGTGAATAGCGCTCCACCAGATAGCGCTCGTTCGGATTGACTGTGCCGATTTTGGCAACCCGGCCAACATCATTTCGCCCGAGATCCAGCAACATCAGGTGTTCCGCCCGTTCTTTTGGATCGGCCAACAGATCGACCTCGAACGCCTTATCCGCCGCCGGGGTCGCGCCACGCGGGCGCGTGCCTGCGATGGGTCGAATGGTGACTTCCGAGCCTTTGAGGCGCACCAGAATTTCGGGGCTGGCGCCGATGACTTGAAAGCCGCCAAAGTTAAAATAAAACATATAAGGCGAGGGATTTGTGCGCCGAAGTGCGCGGTAAAGCGCGAATGGGGGCAGGGTGAAATCCTGGGTCCAGCGCTGCGACGGGACGACCTGAAAAATGTCACCGGCACGGATGTATTCTTTGGCTTTATCGACAATCGCGAAATATTCCGCCCTGGTGGTGTTTGAAACCGGCTCTGCCGCATCAGAAAGGTCGCCCAGATTGCGGGTCTCATTGGGTGCTTGGCGATCAAGGTCACGTACCGCATCCATCACCCGTTCGGCCGCTTGTGCATAGGCCGCGCGCGCATTCAGCCCGCTTTCGACCCAAGCCGGGCTAACGACAGTCACCTCGCCCTTAACGCCGTCCAGCACGACGATAACAGACGGACGCATCATGATGGCATCCGGCAGGTTCACCGGATCGGGATTCACATTCGGCAGATGTTCCACCAAACGGATCATGTCGTAGCCAAGATAACCGAACAATCCGGCCGAAATCGGCGGCAGATCGTCGGGCAAGTCAATATGGCTTTCGTTGATTAACCCCCGCAATACTGCCAGTGGATCGCCGGCAACGGGTTCAAAGGCATCAGGATCAAACCGGGCTTGCCGGTTTATGCGACTGGTTTTACCGTCGCATTGCCAGATAATATCCGGCTTCATGCCGATAACCGAATACCGCCCACGTATTTCACCGCCGGTAACACTTTCCAGCATAAAGCTGTCTTTGCGTGCCTGCGCAAGCTTCAGCATCAGGGAAACCGGTGTATCCAGATCGGCGGCAAGTCTGGTATAGACGACCTGATTGCGCCCGGCCTCAAACGCAGATTGAAACGCATCAAAGCTTGGGGTTAGCGCCATGGATCAGCGGATCTGCGTGTGAACGGCGTTGATGACCGACTGGTTGACCGTTACCCCAGCCTCGTCCTGAATTGCGCGGCTAAAGGTTGCATAAATATCGGTGCCAATCCTACCGGCGATTTCCCGGTTGAAATTGGCCAATGCACCAGCATTTTGTGGGTCGTTTTCGGCAAAAGGCGTGATCGCCGTTACTTTGACCAAAGCGACGCCGCTCTCGTCTGACACAATTGCAACCTGACCGTTTTCAATTTTGAATGCTTCGGTAATCATGTTAGCAGGCGCGACTTCGATCACCGTCTGGCGACGGGCAAGGGTTTCGTCGCGCGGCGTCAATGCGACTGCGGCAAAACCTTCACCTGCTTCAAGCTGGATTTTGGAAATTTCAGCCAGTTCCAGCAACCGTTTGCGCGTCTCGGCGGCCTTCCAGTCGGCAAGCACTGCATTTGTTGCTTCGGTCAACGGGATTTGGGCGGGTGGTACGATTGCGTCAAGTCGAAGCGCGAATATGCCACCATCGGCCATGGTTTCGACGCTTGGAAAATCACCTATTTTCAGCCTTGCAGCAAGGTTTCGAAACTCTTCATGTGCTGCTATACCGTCTTCGGTTTCATCAGTGAAATCGATCGTTCCAAGCGTCATGTCAGATTGAGCCGCGATTTCTTCAAGTGTGTTGCCACCGGCCAAAAGATCGTCAATGCCGACAATCCCGTCATCGATCTGCCGACGGGCGCGATCTGCGACATATTCAGCATGAAGTTCGTCGCTTACTTGCTCAAACGACGTATTCTGGGCCTCAAGTACAGCATTCACCTGAAACAACGCCGGGCCAAGATCGGTTTCCACCGGCCCGGCAACGCCCGGTTCTGTCAGCAGAAACACCGCATCAGCGGCCGCACCTGTCAGATCTGCGCGTGAGACTTCACCCAAATCGACATCAGCCAGCGTAAGTCCACGCTCGGTCACCAGAGTTTCAAATGTTTTCGCCCCACTTGACAGACTGTCCAGTGCTGCCTGCGCGGTGGCTTGGTTGGGGTAAACCAACCTGTCAACGATGCGGCGGGCCGGGATGTTAAAACGCGCGGATTGCTCGTCATACAAGGTCCTAAGGGCGGCCTCGTCGACTTCGATTTTTCCTACCAGATCGTTGGGGGTAAGAAGTAAATACGTAATTTTGCGGGTTTCTTTGGAGGTATAAGCCTCGGGCGACGAAAGATAGAGCGCTTCGATTTCAGCCGCACTTGGCTCGCGGGTTGGTTCAGCCAAAAGACTTTCGTCAATCAGTGCCCAACGCAGATTGCGGGTTTCGTTATAAAACGAAAACAACGCCAGCCCGTAAACCTCGTTCGATGTAAGGCCTGCGGTAACGGCAACCCGCAAAAGATTGCGCGCCGCCTCTTTGCGGATGATGGCATCATATTCCGCAGCGGACATATTCGACTGCTTCAGGGCGGCTTTATAGGCTGCTTCGTCAAATTTGCCGGTCAGGCCTTGAAAGCTTTTGGTTTCCAGCAGCGTCTTTTTAACCAGTTCATCGCCAACCGACAGGCCTATCCGCCGGGTTTCCCCATCAAGGGCGGCAGTGCTTAGAGCGTCGCTTAGCACTGCACGATCAACGCCAAAGGCTTGCCCTTGCTCGAACGTGATATTGATGCCGAACTGTTGTGACATGGCGCGTAAACGGTTGCTAAGGGCGCGGGCATAGTCATTGGCCGTCACCTTTTCGCTGCCGACCAGACCCACGGCATCCGCGCCACCATTTCCAATTGAACGGA
The DNA here is from genome assembly GCA_002430125.1 of Rhodobacterales bacterium UBA5972. GTDB lineage: Bacteria > Pseudomonadota > Alphaproteobacteria > Rhodobacterales > Rhodobacteraceae > UBA5972. Next base: position 13,885 of record DJBQ01000134.1, on the reverse strand, counting down.
CACCAAAGCCAGTCAGACTGACGACCAGAACCGCCAAAACGATCCACACAAAGAGATTGGATTTTTTACGCGTCAATGGTGATGTCATTATACTCGTCCTGTCTGGTCGTTTCCGGCCGGAGTATTACGGCGTTAAGCGGCCGGATACAAGCCGCGCTCAACGTGAAAAAGCGCTGAGGCGGGCAAACATCTGTTGGATTTCAGCCCGGTCCACATTGGCAAATGCAATCCTTAACTGACGTTCCGCATCGCCGTTTCCGCCTTGCGCCAAGCGAGGCGCAAACATTGTGCCGGGCAACATCAGAATCGCTGATTTTGACACCAGTTCCTGGGCCAACTGATCAGACGGTATGCCAAACGGATGCTCGACATAGGCGAAATATGCCCCGGCACCCAAAAGTTTCCAGCCCTCAAGTGCGGGAAAACCTTCAGAAATAGCCGCCCGCCGGTCAAGAATTTCATCCCGTTCCCCCGCCAGCCATTGCCCAAGGTTCTGCATGCCATAAAGCGCTGCGATCTGTCCAAGCTGATTGGGGCAAATGGTGATCGTATCAAGCACCTTTTCAACTTCGGCCAAGCGCGATTGCGACGCAACCATTGCCCCGACCCGGTGGCCAGTCAGACGATAGGCTTTGGAGAACGAATAAAGGTGGATCAAGGTCTCGGACCAATCAGGATCCTTGAACAGGTCATGTGGCGCGCCGGTCCGCGCGTCAAAATCGCGATAGGTTTCATCGACGATCAGCGCAATACCGTGTTTTTTGGCAAGATCGTAAAACGCCTGCACCAAACCCGCCGGATATTCCGCACCAGTTGGATTGTTCGGTGTCACCAGCAGGATCGCTTTGACACGACTGTCAAGCAGTGCCTCGGCCTGTTCAGGATCGGGCAACATGCCAGCGCCACACGGCAAAAGCCGGCTTTCCACGCCGGTCATATCCAGCCACATTTTGTGGTTGAAATACCAAGGTGTCGGGATCATGACTGCATCCCCTGCGGCGGCCAGCGTGGCGACGGCGGCACAAAAAGCTTGGTTGCAACCAGAAGTTATGGCGACCTGATTTTCGGAAATTGCACCGCCATAAGCCGCCGACCACTGTGTAGCTACTTCTGCCTTGAGTGCGGGCATACCCAAAACCGGCCCATAAACATGGGCCGCAGCGTTGTTCAGGGCGGCGTCCGCAATGACCTGTCGCAATGCCAGCGGTGGTGGGTCAACCGGTGCTGCCTGAGACACGTTGATCAGCGGACGGTCAGCGGTAAAACTGGCGCCAGCCAGCCAGCGGCGGCTTTCCATCACAGGAGGCGCGAAAGTTGCGGCCAAATGCGGGTTCAGAGGTTTTGTCATTGCGACCTAATCCAATAGAGGCCCTGCGGGCCATTCCTTTTGAGCCCCTGCGGGGCGGGGGCAGGGCTTGCGCCCGTTGCAAAATACCCAAGCAGAAAATCAGCTCACCAGCAATCCCGGCAACCACAATACAATTCCCGGAAAGGCGATCAACACACCCACGGTCACCACATCGGCGACAAAAAATGGTGCGGCGCCGCGAAATACATCTTGAACCGAGATATCCATTTTGCCGTCTTGGGCGACACCCGCGACGACAAAACAATTGAGGCCGATTGGGGGGGTTATCAGACAAATCTCGGCCATCTTGACGACAATGATGCCAAACCAAATACCGCATTCCTGCCCGGACATGCCAAGCGTCGACATCTCGGCTGTGACATTCGCGCCGCCATTTAGTGCGATAACCGCCGGAAATGTGACCGGCAAAGTCAGGATCAGCATGCCGATTGCATCCATAAACATTCCGAGAACTACATAAGCGCCAAGGATCAGCAAAAGCGTGACCATCGCTGGCTGATCAAGTGATGTAACCCAATGTGAAAAGGCACGCGGCAGGTCAGCAAAGCCCAGATAGCGCACATAAATCAGCACGCCCCAAATCATCGTAAATATCATCGCCGTCAGTTTGGCGCTTTCCATCAAAGCGCCTTTCAGGGCCTCCCAGCGCATACCTTGCCACAACGCCATGATCAGCACGACAAAAGCACCAAGTGCGCCTGCTTCGGTCGGGGTCGCCCAACCGAAATAGATGGAATAGATGATGATGAAGACGACAAGGATGATTGGCGTGGTTCCCGGCAGCGACTCGAACCGTTGTTTCCAGCTAAATCCGCCGACAGATGGGCCAAGGCTGGGGCGGAATTTCGCCATCAGGATGATTAATCCGGCGTAAATCAAAGCCGATACAGCGCCCGGTAAAAAACCAGCCATCAAAAGTTGGCCGACGGATTGTTCAACGATGATCGCATAGATCACCAAAATCGCCGAGGGCGGAATGAGCGATGCAAGCGTGCCGCCCGCCGCCACCACTCCGGCTGCAAAGCGTTTGTCATAGCCGAGTTTCAGCATTTCCGGGATGGCGATTTTGGCAAAAACCGCCGAGGTAGCCACTGAGGCCCCTGACACTGCGGCGAAACCGGCTGTGGCAAAAACTGTGGCCACGCCAAGCCCGCCGGGCAACCAGCCAACCCAGCGTTTTGCCGCCTCAAACAGAAACTGCGTCAGGCCGGCATAGTAAGCGAGATAGCCAATCAGAATAAAGGTCGGGATCAACGACAGCGCATAGGTTGTTGATTTTGAATGCGGAATTTGTCCTGTCAGCTTCATCGCTGTTATCAGGCCTTTGTCAAACCCCTGCTTTTGCATGAAAAACAGGCAAAGCCCGATAAAGCCGATAAAGGCGGCTGCAAAGGCAACCCGGACACCGATCAGCACCAGCACGATCAAAAGCCCAGACAACCAAAGCGAGACATTGAACATATCAACGCCCGCAAGCAGGGCTTTCATGTCAATCAGATCGTTCATCCTATTGCCCTCAAAACTTCGGCTTCGTGGGCGGCAAGTTGTGCAGCATCTTCGATCAACGGAACACCTATAGGTTCAACAGCACCTTCACGAAACGCCCGGCCAAAAGCCCAGACCTGCAACACCAGCCGAACCCAAAGCAGCACGAGTGACAGCGTAACGATCAGTTTTGCAGGCCACAGGGGCAGGGCGATATCAATCGAACTGTCGCGGCTCCAAAGTGGGGAACCAAAATCAAAGCTGCGATTGAAATGGTAAAATGTGCCGTAAACCAAGGCTGAAACCAGCAAAAGGATCACGAAGCTTGAAACTGTTTCAGTCAGCCAAAGTGTGCGCCCCTTCAGCCTGCCAACCAACATATCCATACGAATATGTCCGCCAAGCCGTTGTGTGTAAGCGATGCCAAGAAACGCAAAAACAGCCATGAACTGCCCCACCCAATCAACGAAACCGGGTAAAGGGGCATTCAGCAATTTACGTGACAAGACGTGGGTTACCGCAAGGCAGACAAGTCCGAGCACCATGATACCTGCGGTCAGGTTAAGGGCGCTTTCGACACGAAACAAAGCCTGATCGAGTTTTGACAGGGTCGTACCGTTGGTTTTAACATTTGATGCTGACATTTTAGTTCCCAAATGAAAAAGCCGCCCGCAAATCTTTGCACGGGCGGCTTTTGAACGTTACTTGCGCATGTCAACAAGGGTGGCCATGACCAGATCATAAAGTTCCTGTGCAGGAACGCCCTGTGCTGTCATGTCGGCAATCCATTTATCCCGCACCGGGTCGGCTGCGATTGCGCGAAACTTGGCAATTTCCTCATCGGCAATGACAACTTTTGTGACACCTTTTTCGGCAAGAACAGCCTCCCATTTCGCCATAAGTTTACCATAGTTTTCTATGTAATAGGCGATCGACTCGTCAACCGAGCCGTCCAAAGCCGCCCGATGTTCAGCCGAAAGTGCGTCGTAGGCTTCAATATTTACCACAACCGGGCAATTGACTGTTCCGGGATTAAGGTTTGAAGTCCACCACTTGGCTATATCAATGGTTCGAAACGCAAAATGCGCGTGCGGGGCAAAAGCAACCGTATCAACAACACCGCTTTCCATGGCGTTATAGGCTTCGGTTGCAGTAACCGAAGTTGGTACGCCGCCGACAGCTTTGAAAGCCTGACCAATCCCGCCGGTTGCGCGCACCCGCATGCCGTCAAATTTGGCCAGAGTATCGCGGGGCTCGCCAATCCCAACGATATTGTATTGCGGCTGTGGCGAGGTCATCAGCAGCTTGGCGTTCCAGCGCGCCAGATCGGAAACTGTGGCTGGATGCGCATAGACCGCGTGGCTGACAGCCACTTCTTCCTCCAATGTACTGACACCCATAAATGGCAGTTCCAGAACCGTGATGGTCGGGTTCTTGTCACGGTGATATCCAGCACAAAACTGCGCCATTTCAAAGGCACCAATAGAAATACCATCAAGGTTTTCGGTGTTCTTGCTGAGGCCGCCATAGGAAATATTCAGGGTGAACTCGCCGTTGGTCTTCGCGCTGACAAGTTCGGCCAGTTTTTCAACATGTTCGGTAAAGGCGCGGCGTTTGCCCCACAGTGAGACATTCCATTCCACCGCCATTGCCTCGCTGGCAAAAACGGTTGCGGTGGCCGCGAGGGCCACGGTTTTCCAATTAATCATGATATTCTCCCAGTGTTGTTATGATTCTTTGCAATTAGATCACTTACCTTAACGGCTGATCGCGCGAATGGAACAGTTTGGTTCAATTATTTTACCGAAATGGCAGAAAGCGGTGCATGCGGTCGTCTTTATCCAAATAAAACTGCTATGTTTGCGCGGCTATTTGTTTGTGCCATTCAGTATCATATCGGCGGCCTTTTCGGCAATCATCATTGTCGGCGCATTGGTGTTGCCCGAGGTAATTCGTGGCATCACGCTGGCATCAACAACCCTGAGCCCCTCAATCCCCTTGACTTTCAGGTCTGGCGATAAGGGCGCGCGCGCGTCATTGCCCATTCGCACAGTTCCGACCGGATGGAATATCGTTGTGCCAATTGTACCGGCGGCGACCGCCAGATCAGCATCGCTGACAATCATCGGACCGGGCTTGAATTCCCGCGGGTCGTAACGGGCGAGGGCAGGTTGCTCCATAATCTGTCGGGTCAATCTGATTGATTGCGCCGCCACAAGCCGGTCGTTCTCTGTTGCCAGATAGTTGGGTCTGATTTCCGGGTGTTTCAGATGATCCGGCGAGGTGATTTCAACCGTTCCGCGACTCTCCGGCCGAAGGTTACATACCGAGGCAGTTATCGCATCAAACGGATCAAGGTCGCCGCCAAAGGCCTCAAGCGACAGAGGTTGCACATGATATTCAAGATCAGGGGTTGCCAGATCGGGTCGTGATCGGGCGAAAGCGCCAAGTTGGCTGGGGGACATGGATAATGGCCCCGTGCGCTTCATGGCATATTCCAGCGCGATTTTCGCCTTGCCCAGCAACGACGCTGACAAGGTATTCAGGGTTGTGGCATCGTTGACCCGATAGGCGCAGCGAATTTGCAGATGATCCTGAAGGTTTCGTCCAATTTCAGGAGCTTCTACGGCGACGTTAAGTCCGTTTTTCTGTAACAACGCGCCGGGTCCAATACCGGAAAGTTGCAATATCTGTGGCGAGCCGATTGCGCCTGCAGACAAAATAACTTCGGCCCGCGCGTGCGCCTGTTTCTGCGTGCCATTTTGCCAATAGGAAACGCCTGTAACACGCCCATCCGCAATGACAAGCCGGTCGACCTGGGCATGGGTTTGGGTATCCAGACGATCACCTGCCGTTCGCAGGAACGCCTTTGCGGTGTTCCAGCGCCAGCCATTATGTTGGTTTACCTTGAAATATCCGACACCTTCGTTGTCACCACGATTGAAATCATCGGTCTTGGGCAGACCCGCCTGATGCGCCGCCTCAAGCCAATCGTCCAAAATCTGCCAGTGCAAGCGTTGGTTGGCAACTTTCCATTCGCCGCCGGTTGCGTGCAGATCGTCAGGCCCGTCAACATAATCTTCGTGCTTCAGAAAATAGGGCAGGACATCATCCCAGCCCCAGCCGGGATTGCCCATTTGCCGCCACTGGTCGTAATCCGCCGATTGTCCACGCAAGTACAACATGCCGTTGATAGATGAACAACCGCCCAGAACCCTACCACGCGGATAGATCAGGCTGCGGCCGTTCAGGCCCGCCTCGGGTTGGGTGCGGTACATCCAATCGGTTCTGGGATTGTTGATGCAGTAAAGATATCCGATGGGGATGTGGATCCAGTGATAGTTGTCACGTCCACCGGCCTCGAGCAGCAAAACCCGATGCTTTGCACTTAGGCGATTGGCCAGCAAACAACCCGCACTGCCAGCTCCTATAATGATATAATCGTATTCCGCCATGCCCACCTCTTGCGACAGACATTAGCAAATCAAACCGCTGAGGCAATCGCAGAAAGGTTTATTGGTGGCGGTTGCTGTCACGCATTTTGTAATCGCTTTGATTTCATGAACTGAAAGGCAATCCACAGCAGGGCAATAACAATCGCCGGTCCGTATATTGCGGGATTTCCGTGCATGATGATCCCCGCGAAAATCAGGCGCAAGGCGACTTCCCACAAGGGCAGTTTTGCGAAGTCATATTGTGCAAGCGCGCTGGCTATCAAGTACAGTGACAAAACTAACCGTGCCAACAGAAAGCTTAGCGGGCCCCAATGGACCAGCCCGTCATAACCGGCCAAGAAATGGCCGGGACCGGTCATCGTCGGGTCTTGAACGGCAGCTTCGATCAACAACAATTCGGGATACATCGCAAAGACGAACGGGATGATGAACATCACAATCCCCGAGCGCACCGCCGAAAAGCCAGTAGCCATTGGATCGGCTTTGGTTATCGTCGAGGCCGCGAATGCCGCCAGCGCCACCGGCGGCGTAATCGCCGAGGCGACTGCGAAATAAAAGATGAACATGTGGGCAGTAAACGTGGCAATCCCAAGCCCGACCAGCATTGGCCCCATCAACAGGGCGACGTTGATATAAGCCGGTACAGCCGGCATCCCCATGCCCAGCAAAACAGCCAGTGCCATGGTGACGAAAAGTGCCAGGAACTGAAACCAAACCGATCCACTGCCACCCAAATCAAATGACATCAAGACACCAAGGATATCAATTGCGACGAACTTGGCCAGACCGGTAAAGTTCAGGCAAACGTCAATCACCGTAACAGCCAGGAACATCAGATAAAGCGCCGAGATGGTGACGCCGGCTGACGAAAGCGCGTCAACGATCCGGCGCGGTTGTGCGCGAACCTTTTTGTCAAGGAACAGCAGGCAGATCACCAGAAAAGACGACCACCAGCCAGCGGCACTGGCGTCACCGGCAGCGTTCTGGAACAACTCGAACAGCCAAGGCAGATCGGTGGCGCGGCAGTTGCCATTCGAGATTACGGTTTCAATGCCGAACACCAAACCGAGCGGCCCGCAGCCGATACTGTCTTTCGGGGTCAACAGCAGGACCAGAATCAAAAGTATTGGCGCAAAAATCTGCAACAAATTGATTTTGTCGTCGCGTGTAAGACGCATTTCTTCAGTGGCGGCACCAATCGCCTCGATCCCTTGTTTGCGCGATTGGAACACAACAGACAGGAACAGGCATAAAAAATATGCGAGCGCAGGAATTGTCGCGGCAATGATGATCTCGCGATAAGGTACAGCGGTCAGGGCTGACAAAATAAAGGCAGCAACCCCCATCACCGGCGGCATGATCGAACCACCAGACGAGGCCGCAGCTTCAATCCCACCGGCAAACACTTTGGAAAAGCCACGTTTGACCATCATCGGAATAGTCAGCACGCCAGTTGACAGAACGTTCACCACCGGGCCGCCAGTGATGGTGCCAAACAGGGCTGACGAAACAATCGCGGCATGTGCCGGTCCGCCGCGCAATTTGCGGGTTGATAGAAAAGCGATCTTGATCAGTGATTGGCCACCAGCAGAACTGCCAAACAACGCACCCAGAATGATGTAGGGGAATACCAGATTAAGGATCACATTGATGAACCGCCCCAACAGGCCGGCCGCGTTGTTCACCAGCGCGTCATGCACGTTTGGCAGCCCATCACTTAACAATCGCGGCTCGCCGCCAAGCTTGGTCATCAGATATTTGTTGATGTCTTCGGGGCCGTGATAATACCAGACCAGCGCCGTCACGATGGTGTAAAGCGCGATTGCCAGCGAGATCAAAACCAAGGGCAGACCCCAGACTTTGATATTATAGCCCAGGAAGACAAGCATCGACATACCCATGATCAAAACCAGCCAAGTGCCGGTCGTGTTCACGCAATTCGGATCATCAACGCTGTCTGGCACCGGCAGGCCATAATCAAGTGCAAACTGGATGCCGTCTTTCAGGGCTGTGGCCATCAGGGCCGCGCGGTCGCCGGTAAAACGGTCAATCAGACAGATCGATTCAATTTCAATTAGATATGTCAACGAGATTGCCAGTGCAGAAACCACAAGGGCCACATCCATGAACAGGCCAAGATAGCGCTTTTTGGGCGAACCATTCGACCAATCGCGCCACATGGAATGCTTCAGCGCTACAATGATCATCATCCAGGCGAAAACCGCAGGATAAAACCATTCGGTCGGAAAACGCCGCACCGGGAACTTGTCGTCGCCAACAAGGCTGCGGATCATCTCGTCCCATCCGGGGATGCTGGGCATGCTGTTGACCGCACCGACCACCACGAAAATAAGCGCCATGGCATATATGACGCGCTCTACAGCGGAATTTTGTGTTGTCGGTACTGCAGAGGATTCTGACATGACTTTTTCCTGAGGCTGAAGCGATCATAGGAAGGCCGGGCAGCGTTTTTGAACACCGTCCGGCCTTTGCTTTGTCAGTGAAGGATTATTCCTTCGCGCAATCGTCGATCTTATAGCCAGCTTCTTCCCAGGCCCTTACGGCACCCTTGTGGAATTTCAGCGGGTTAGCACCACACATACCGGCCGATGGACCAGACACAACGCCAAAGCCAACGGTAGAAGCAAACGGTGCTTTGGCCTTCAACTGATCCAACGTATCGATATGGGCTTTGACCAATTTATAGACCAGTTCTTCGTCCATGTTCTTATTCACGGTATCGCCACCAACCGTGGACATGCCGCGGAACGTGTCATCTTCTGAAACCACGGTCCAGTTTTCGCCCAATCCTGCCTTGGCAGCCGCAACAGTCATGAGCCACGGCGCATTGCCCGGAGAGCTCATGTATTTCTGCATCGGTTCGCTTTCGAACACATCCTTGGGGATCGACCATGCTGTCAGATTGCCCGCAGCACCCAGTTCAACGATCCGTCCGCTGGGGAAAAGTTCGGGCAGAACGACTGCATCGACTGTACCGTCATTGATGGTGGAGGTTGCCTGACCCCAGTTTGCCTGAACCCCCTCATAGCCTTCGCCGTCTTTTAAGCCGGTAATAATTTGCACAATGCTGCGCGAGTTGTTCAATGCAGCCCCGCGGGGTGGGCCGTTGAAGACCTTACGGCCTTTCAAATCCTGCCAACCGTCGACGCCTTTGCTGTCGAAGGCATACATGAAAAATGCACCCAGCGAGAACGAGTATAGTACCCGCATATTGCTCGCCAGTTCAGCACCCTTTTCTTTACCAAGCGACGCGTAGGGGCCAACGCCCCGGCTCATCAGAAACGGCAAAATGAACGGTGTGGTTGCGATATCGGTTTTGCCTTCAGCCACGTTCTGCACCGAATTGGTCAGCGTCTGACCATCTGCAAGCTGAATGTTGGCAATGCCTTTGGCGGCGGCAACTTCTGTCAAATGCGACGGGGCCAGATAGGCCGAACCGCCCGGTGTTACAGTTTCTGCAGTCAAGTTAACCTGCGCGACAACGGCGGTTGCCGTCAAAGATGCAGCAGCCGCAAAAGCGGTGAATGAAAAAAGTCTTGTCATGTGTCCTCCCAGTGACATCGCGAACATCCTCCTTGAACGGGAGGTCCGAGTTTCTATGGATGAGTAATTTGTGGTAGAAATCAAGAATTATTGTTGCTTGTGCCACATAAATCTTGCGCAAAGGTCATTTTCCAGCTTGGATATGGCCATGCATAAGGTGGATTCTTTAGGTTACCCTGTTGGCCGCGGTCGCGATGACCTAGATATGGGGGCGTTTCTGAACGTAAGAATCACTCGAACGGCGGCCCGGTTATCTGTGCTGTTTCAGCGCGAAGCCTTGCGGCCAAACAATCTGAGCCTGCAGGAATGGCGGGTTCTGTTGAATCTGGCCAAACTCGGCAATTGCCATCTGCGAGAACTTTCGCGGATTTCCACTGTTGATCCTTCCCATGCCAGTCGGGTTACTAAAGCGCTCGAAGAACGCAACTTGATCCGGCGCTTTCCGGATGCGGATGATAGCCGCCGGATGCGTCTGACGGTGACGGTGGAAGGTCACGCCATGATCGACCAGATTTGGCCAATTGCAATAGATCTGAGCGCGCGAATTGAACGCGAAGTCGGCGTCAGCGACATCGCTGCAATGATCCGAGCCCTTGACGGCGTTCGAAGTTTTGCAAATACCGCCATTCAAAATGACGAACCGTAACTGTCTGCGTTTGGCCGAGCACCACTGCTTTGGATGTCCAGAAAAGCGGCCATGCAATTCCGAGCGTCACTAAAAACACGCGCGCTAACGCCTCCAGCTAACCCGCGTTGGTAGTGTCGCGAGTTTGGTAGAATTTGAAGGACGGCGTAATCTCCGGGTGCATCAAAACCACCCAACCGGCGGCTGGAACCGCCAAAGGAGATCACGCCATGACAAAGAATACAGCAACATCGACATCCGCGCNNCAATTAGAAATGTTCTCGACACTTGCCAATGAAGTTGGTTATGATCCGATCGAGGATCGGCTCCGCCTGAACATCCGCGCCACGATCGAGGCCGTTTTTGAGGAGGAGTTGGAGCAGTTTCTGGGCTGCTGCCGCTATAGGCGAGGAGAAACAGCGGCAATGGGTTACCGCCATCCTGCGCGCCTGGCGTCGCGGGATGCGCCCCGATCCGGACCTGACGGTGTCGGAAACCCTGTCGCGGCCCTTGGTTNNATCACGTTCAAACGCCTCCAATTCTGCGGCAAAGCGCAACGCCTCGCCTTTTGACGCCTGCACCTTTTCTTGCAGCGCCTGGTTGGCACCCGCAGCAACCGCCGCGCGGCGACGTAGTTCGGTGATTTCTGAATTTGCCGCCGCAAGCTCCACGGTCGCCACGTAACCATCACGGGCTTTTGCCAGCGCGTTCGCTTTGTCATAGACATGCCAGCCCCACAGCGCCGCGATCAGAACCACGGCCTGTCCGATCCGACCGGATAAAAGCCGTGATCAAGACCCGGTTGGACNNACAGCGGCAATGGGTTACCGCCACGGGCACCGAGAGCGGCAGTTGATCGGAACATTCGGAACCGAAACGGTGAGCGTGCCGCGAGCTCGGATCACAGGGGCGGACGGAAAGGCCAAAGAATGGCGTTCGAAAGCCCTGCCGCTCTATCAACGGTTGACGAAGAAAGCCGAGGCCCTGATTGCTGCCGTTTACCTTTCGGGCACCAACACACGACGGGTAAAACGCGCCCTTTTCGGCCTGTTTCAGGGGGCTGTAAGCAAGGATGTAGTCAGCCGCGCCTGGCGCAAAGTCAAGACCGACTGGCAGGCGTGGTGCACCCGCAGTCTGGCTGATGAAGACATCGTGCGGCTCATTCTGGACGGCACCGTGATCAAGACCCGGTTGGACATGAAGGCTACCAATATCTCAGTTCTCGCCGCAATCGGCGTGCGCCGGGATGGGCAGAAGGTGTTGCTATCGCCCCCTTTCGGGCATGTAAACATGTCCTGCCGGGCAAGGGATGAACATGGGTGGCGAGAGCACCGCCGCCTGGCGTCAGTTCATCAATGATCTGGATGCGCGCGGGCTGAAGCGACCAGAGTTTGTCATCGTGGATGGAGCCCCCGGATTGGAAGCGGCGCTCATTGCGCTCTGGGGCGAAGATCTGCCGATCCAGCGCTGTACGGTTCACAAGCATCGCAACCTTCTGGCGCATGCACCCAAGCGCATGCACGATGAATTGACCGAGGATTACCGCGACATGATTTACGCCAAAACACCCGAGGAAATAGCCAGCCGCCGCAAGGCGTTTCTGCGAAAATGGCGGCTCAAATGCAAATCCGTCGCCGACAGCCTGGAAGATGCCGGAGATAAGCTCTTCACCTTCACCCGCTTGCCGCAAATCCAGTGGAAATCAGCCCGGACAACAGACGCAATCGAGCGCCTGAACGAGGAATTTCGCCGCCGCGTCAAAACCCAGACCGTGCTGCCATGCGCCGAGACCGTGCCAATGCTGCTCTGGGCGCTGATGGCCTCGGGCCAGATCATCATGCGAAAGATCGACGGCTGGGAAACCCTGCCTCAGCCCGTCGCTGAAGCAACTCTTGACCAAGCCGCCTGATCAGCGCAAAACTTACCCGGCCCGGAGGGGCCAGAAATCAATTTCCACCACTTTCGAGACACTACCGTCTGCTTGCGCAGCGCGTAGAGCGCCCGGCCTTCCTGCGTCTTCAGCCTCTGCGCCATTTTAGCGACGGCACCGGGATCGGGCTTTGACGGAT
>DJBQ01000134.1:0-1230 GCA_002430125.1 Rhodobacterales bacterium UBA5972 | reverse complement strand
CGCTGGCGGCTCCGGCGCGAACCGCTCGGCCAGGGGCGGATGATGCGGCTGGCGGCCCATGGCGATGACCGGTTCAATCCCGGCCCTGGCGCAGGCCTCGACATTGGCGGCGCTGAAATAGCCGGTATCGGCCAGCAAGATCCCCGCCGTGCCGAGCGCGTCCGGCAAATCAGCCACCTTTTTCAGCATCGGCTCAACCTGGCGCTTGTCGTTGGGAGCCTGGACCACATCGGCGGCCACGACCAGAAGGCTGCCCGCAGCCACGGCGGCCTGGGCGTTGTAGCATTGCCCAAAGCCGCCGCCCGCCACCGCCATGATCCGCGATTCTTCGTCGGTGAGATTGATCTGGTCGCTTGGCCGCGCCCCTTCGAGCGGCGGCGCGGGCGGTTTTCCGCCCGGCTTCTTGCCTGTCGCCTTGGTTTTTTCCGCCCGCGCTGCCATTTTCTGCGTGTGTTCTGCCTGCTCGCGCTCAAAACGCTCTTTTGCCCGCGCCTCCAGCTTGGCACGGGCTTCAGCCAGCTTTTGCAGGCGCTTGTCGCGCAGCGCCAGTTCGTTTGGTATCGACATGCCGTCGGGAATGTCGGCGGTGTCGGCGGCCTCCGCCTTGGCCAGCAGTTCGGCGACCTCGGCTTTCAACTGCGCCTCGATCTCGCCCGCGCGCCCATACGAAAGCGCGCTGTGGCGGCTGGCATTGGCATGGATCTTGGTGCCATCCAGGCCAATCGTGCCCAGCCTCACCACGCCCATCTCGCGCGCCAGCAGCAGCACTTGCACGAACAGCTTCTCGATCTGCGGCAGAAACCGCCGCCGGAACACCGCAATCGTGTCGTGGTCGGGATGGTCATTGGCGGCGATGAAACGAAACGCCACCGAATCATAGCTCGCCCGTTCCAGCTTGCGGCTGGAAAATATCCCGGTGGCATAACCGTAGATCAGCATCCCCAGCAGCAGGCGCGGATGATAGGACTTTGAACCCGAACCGCGATATGATCCGCTCATCGGCTTCAAGTCCAGCCCATCGACGACTTCGACAATGAACCGCGCCAGATGCCGCTCAGGCAGCCATTCATTCACCGAAGGCGGCAACAGAAACCCGGTCAGCCGGTCAATCGTGCGAAAATTATCCATCGAATTTCAACCCGACATAATGCAGAAGCAACGCCAAGATTCCACACTTGTTCCAGCCAGATGTTAAGCCCGACAGGCTGCTAGTGGATTGTCGTTAACGTA
>DJBQ01000037.1:2852-25523 GCA_002430125.1 Rhodobacterales bacterium UBA5972 | reverse complement strand
CGCATCAAGGTGAATGTCCACAGACCCTAAATCTTGGCAACAAAATCTTATCTCACATCTATCTGAACTTATTCATGCCCGCACTCTATTCGCTGCTTGCTTGTCATTGCCCCGCTTGCATGCGATTGATGCGCAGGATTATTTCATCAGGCATCAACATGGCCCCGCGCGACAAGAAAAAGCCCCTATGGGTCGTGGAAAAAGAAAAAACCCGCAAGGACGGACCTGAAACCCTGTGGTTGTTCGGGTTGCACGCGGTTCGCGATGCCTTGTTAAACCCGAACCGCGAAAAACTGCGGCTGGTTATCACCAAAAATGCCCTTGATCGGCTTGAGGCGGATGTTGCAGCAAGTGGCATGGTGCCAGAAGTGGTTGAGCCGCGTAATTTCAATGTGCCGATTGACCCGCAATCCGTGCATCAGGGTGCGGCGATAGAAGTGAAACCACTGGTCTGGGGATCGGTTTCCGAGGTATGCGCGACCAAAGGTGACGCGCCTTTGGTGTTGCTGCTTGACCGTGTAACTGACCCCCATAATGTCGGGGCGATCCTGCGATCCGCCGAAGTTTTCGGCGCGCGCGCGGTTATTGCTCCGCTGCGCCACTCGGCCCCGGAGACCGGTGCGCTGGCCAAAACCGCCTCGGGCGCGTTGGAACGCCAGCCCTATTTGCGGGTGCAAAACCTGTCAAACGCTATGCGCGCCTTGCGGGAAATGGGATATTTCATCATCGGACTGGATGGAACTGCCGACGAGGCTTTGGAAAGCCGACTTGCGAAACTGCCCCCTGTGGCAACTGCGCTGGTTTTGGGCGCAGAAGGCCCTGGCCTCAGGCAGTTGACCAAGGAAACATGTCACGTGTTAGCAAAGATTGAATTTGCTGCCGAATTTGGGTCACTGAATGTCTCAAACGCTGCGGCTGTCGGCCTTTACGCTGTGATGCAGCGTCACAAACTTGGCTAAGCCAAACCACCCAAACTAGTTTCACATTTCTTCACAGTTATTTTACCAAATCTTTAAACGAATCTAACAGTACTTATATCGCAGTCTGGGACGCAGTTCGGAACACTGCGAAACCCAAACTGTCCCTCGTTCCGCACTTGCGCCCGATGCGTCCCCCGCATTGGGCGCTTTTTTGTGGCACAGGTTCTTGCGGCGAATTAAGAACCACATATGACATCAAAACCAACAGACAGTTTGTTGCGAAAAATCCTGGGTGAAACCAAGGTTATCGCTTGCGTTGGGGTTTCGATGAACCCGGTTCGCCCGTCATATTTTGTCGCCCGGTTTTTGTCGTTACGTGGTTATACGGTGATCCCGGTCAACCCCGGCCACGCAAGCGAAAAACTATTTGGGCAGGAAGTCCTTGCGGATATTGCCGACATTCCCAAAACCCCGCCGGTTGACATGCTGGACCTGTTTCGCCGCTCAGAACATGTCTTGCCGATCGTGGAAAATGCAATTGCAGTGCTGCCGGGATTGAAAACCGTCTGGATGCAAATCGGCGTTGAAAATGCCGAGGCCGCCGAACTGGCGCAGTCACACGGCATTCAGGTGATCCAGAACCGCTGCCCGAAGATCGAGTATCAGCGTCTGTTTGGCGAACTTCGAATGGGTGGGTTCAATACCGGAGTCATTTCCTCAAAGCTGTAACGCGCTAGGCGGTTGTGCGAACGAAGGCGGTCGGATAGGTTTGCAGTAACGCAAATCAACAAGGAATTATGATCATGTCCGAAGGCCACACCTACGGTTTTGACACGCTGCAAATTCATGCCGGTGCGCGGCCAGACCCGGCCACCGGCGCGCGGCAAACGCCGATATATCAAACCACTGCCTATGTGTTTCGCGATGCCGACCACGCCGCGGCGTTGTTCAATTTGCAGGAAGTAGGATATATTTATTCGCGCCTGACCAATCCCACAGTCGCCGTTCTGCAAGAACGCATTGCGACGCTTGAAGGCGGCGTAGGTGCGGTCTGTTGTTCATCGGGTCACGCCGCGCAAATCATGGCGCTGTTCCCCTTGATGGGTCCAGGGTTAAACGTCGTCGTCTCGACCCGGCTTTATGGCGGCACGATCACTCAGATGGGTCAAACCATCAAGCGCTTCGGCTGGGAGGCCAAGTTCGTAGACTTTGATGACGTCGATGCGGTTCGCGCCGCTTGCGACGACAAAACGCGCGCGATTTTCTGTGAAAGTATTGCTAATCCGGGCGGCTATATCACCGATCTTGACGCGATTGCCGCGGTTGCTGACAACGTCGGCATCCCGCTAATCGTCGACAACACCTCGGCCACGCCTTATCTATGCCGCCCGATTGAACATGGTGCGACGCTGGTTGTGCATTCCACCACCAAATACCTGACCGGCAATGGCACGGTTACCGGTGGCTGCGTGGTTGATTCAGGCCGGTTCGACTGGTCCGCCAATGATAAATTTCCTTCGCTGTCGCAACCGGAACCCGCCTATCACGGGCTTAAGTTTCACGAAACTTTCGGTAACCTTGCCTATACGTTCCACGGCATCGCCATCGGCTTGCGCGATCTAGGCATGACCATGAACCCACAAGCGGCGCATTATACCTTGATGGGGACCGAAACCCTTAGCTTGCGTATGGATCGCCATGTTGAAAACGCCGAAAAAATCGCGAAATGGCTGGAGACTGATCCGCGGATCGAGGCCGTCACCTATGCCGGGCTGAAATCTTCGCCATATTATCACCGGATGGAGCGTATTTGTCCAAAAGGCGCAGGCGCTTTGTTCACGATTGCCATAAAAGGCGGCTATGACGCCTGCGTTAAATTTGTGAACGGGCTTGAGATTTTCAGCCACGTCGCCAATTTGGGCGATGCTCGGTCGTTGGTGATCCATTCGGCCTCGACCACACATCGGCAATTGACCGTACAACAACAAGTGGCCGCGGGGGCCGGACCGAACGTCGTTCGGATATCCATCGGCATTGAAGACGCCGACGATCTGATCGCTGATTTGGATCAAGCGCTGTCTAAGGCTGTGAGCTAAAAAGCTTTGGCAAAATCACGCTAAGGGCATCGCCAATTCAATCGCGATGCCCCGGCGGCAGCAACGCCGTTTTTTTGTTCCGGTCTGCCATTGCATTACCACAATGGTTTTGGATTGTCACACTTGGTCAAACTAAAGCTAATTCACGACAGATAGATGGAAATCCTAGCCCATTGGCAAATTCCTGCTATAAATGCGCTTACGTGCTTTTGCTGACTCCCAAGGGGCCGTTTATATTGCTAAACCACACATCATGAAGCCAACATTTGCGTTAAATCTCTCGCACGAGGGAATTGTTTTGCTGCACCGCACGACCCGTGGCGGTTGGACTGTCGTCGGGGAAGTGGCGCTTGATGCCGCAGATTTGCGCGACAACCTGTCTTATCTGCGCAGCACAGCAATTGGGCTTGAAGGCAAAGGGTTTGGCACAAAGCTGATCATCCCGGAAAGCCAGATTCTCTACCGCGAGGTCTATGCACCCGGCCCCGGACGTAACGAGCGCCAAGGCCAGATCGCAGCAGCACTTGAAGGTCAGACGCCGTATGACGTTACTGATCTGACTTTTGATTGGCGCGGTGACAGCGATAACGTTGAAGTGGCCATAGTTGCCAATGAAACCCTTGAAGAAGCTGAAGAATTCGCACTTGAACATCGTTTCAATCCAATCAGTTTTGTCACCCGAAGTGACCGTGACGGCAATCCTTGGGAACCATTTTTCGGGCGCAGCGAATATTCCTATACGCTGCTAGGCCCCGAAGCCGACGTTCGCGACGAGGGCGCCGAATTCGGGATTGAACAGTCCGCAGATGCGCAAACGCTTGCCAACGACCAAGACGCGGCTGCGACCAGTTCCGCCGTTGAAAACCCAAATATTTTCGAGGCCGATGACGGCTTAGCCGACGAAACTAATGCCAGCGACAAGCTTGACGCACCTGCCTTTTCGACCCGCCGAAATGCAGACGACCAACCTGGTGAGCCCGACGACATAAGGCCGATCAGTCGTGTCTCGTCGCGCATGGTTATCGGTGCGGTGGCTCCAAAAAGCATTCCGGTGGCGGATGGAAGTCAAACTGATCACGGCTCGGCCACGGCAAGCCCGATCGTGGCGGCTGCCCCGACTGCCCCACGCGTCAAACGACCCGCGGCCCTCGGTCCGGTGCCAACGGCAAAAACCGCGGGCAGCAAAGCCACTAAATCCTTGCGCGATATGTTTGCCCGCAAAGCAGCAGAGGTCCCCGAAAGCAAGGCCAACCTTCCTGCCGCCAAGCCTCGCGAAGTTTCCGCCGCCACCCTGGCCAGTCAACTTTATCAGGATCAAGACACCGACAAGCCCGCTGCTTCGACTGGTGCCACGCCTGTAGGCAAGTCCAGTCACCAGCTGATGATGGCGGCCGTTGCCCTTCTTGTGCTACTGCTTTTGACCGGGCTTGGTTACGTGCTGTATTCGTCCGGCTTCTTGGGCAGTGAAAATAAGCAAACGGCATTAACGCCGACTGAGGGGCAAATTGAGGCATCAGCGGCAAACGACACGGCTGATCAGGTGAACCCCGAAATTGAAGTCGCAAGACGGGCGGTCATACCAATGCGCCCCGAACGGCGTTCGATCTATGAAGGGCAGGTAGACCCGGAAGCTGGCAAACCCGATACGGCGAAACCGCTTACCGAACTCAGCGCGCAAGAATTGGCCGATATTCGCGCCACGGGGCTTACCGCCCCCACGGCCGAAGAACTGGTGCAGGGCGGCGATTCACCATCGTCTGATGTGCAAATCGCGGGGATCGACCCAGACCCAAACAATGCTCCGACGCAAGAAGAACTTGAAGAAAGCGAAGACGCGCAAACCCATGAACTTGACGCCGCAACGGTTGCAGACGCTTACAAAGCCACCGGAATTTTACTGGCAGTTGACGGCCTATCCAAGCCGGATGAAACCGAATTGCGCGACGACATCTATGTCGCTGCTGTCGACCGGCGACTGGAAGCCCGGGATGCCACCATCCTGCCGGATTTCAACACAGGCCCAGGGGATGATGCCCCACGCAAAACAGCGTCACCATTGGGACCACTCATCGTTTTTGATCTGGATGCCGCAGGTCTTGTTAAGGCGACAAAGACCGGCACGTTAAACCCTGATGGTATTTATGTTTTTTTGGGTCGGCCAGAAATTGCTCCGCCAGTCAAACCCAAGACCGAAGAACTGCTGCCGCCAAATCCCTTGCGGGCACTCACCCCAAAGGCCCGGCCTGCCAGTCTTAAAACCGGCGACGATGCGATCTTTTTGCAGGGCAACCTGACCGTTACAAAGCTGCGTGCACTAAAAGCAAAACCACGCCCTGCTTCTGCGCAGGATCTGAAATCCGACGAGACCTACGCGCCGACAGAATTTGCCGTTCTCACATCTTTGCAGCCCACACACCGTCCGCCGGAATTCAACAAAATCGTCGAACGGACAACGATCGCATTGGCAACGGCCATAGCAGTTGCATCCAACGAGGCCGAGGGAGACAGCGAGCCGACCCCAACCGCCAGTCTGAAACTGCCGACACGAGCGTCAGTCGCAAAACAAGCGACGATCAAAAATGTGATCAACCCAAGCGCGCTCAATCTGATTGGCGTCTATGGAACCCCCGCCAAACGCCGTGCGCTTCTGCGGCTGCCAAGTGGGCAGTACGTCAAGGTTGAAATCGGCGACCGGGTTGATGGCGGGCGTATCGCTGCAATTGATGTGGACTCGTTAAGTTACGTCAAAAGTGGCCGCAACCGGGTTTTAAAAATCCCGCAATAGATCGCTGTGCCTGCGGTTTCAGTCGTTATCTGTCACACCGGCACCTGCGCCCAGCAGCCGTGACTGTGCACTTGATGGGACATATGTTCGGGCGGCCAATCGCGTTACTTGATCCCAAAGATATTTATCGACATTTCTCATTTGTGGTTGAGACAAGGGCACGCCGGTCTGCCCGTTCGACTGCAGTATCAAAACAGCAGCCGGTCCATTCGGAAATTCGCCATCTATAACAATGTTTTGTGCAAAAATTGACGCTTTTGCAGCTGTGGCGAAAGTCAAAGAAAACCCGACGCCTTGCTCGCTCGAGCAGACCATCGCCAAACCAGCCAGCAACAAAGGTTGCTCAAAAGAAAACAGTTCGGCTTGCTGCGCTTGCCCCGCGGCAACAAGGTCAAGTGCCGCAATGGCGCGACTGATTGGATGCCCGCCCTCAAAACGAACCAGCGCGCCATTGCGCATCACAACGGCCGGTGTGAAATCAACTCTGAAACAAGGCAGTGCTGCGCTAATCCCGTCAAAACCTGCGGCGTGCAAAAAAGCCACTGCGCGCCCGGTATCTTCGGCGAACCCCAAGGGCAGCCCAGCGCCGAGTGCTGCTTTGCGTATACCGCTTTCAATTTCATTTAAAGACAGGATCATCCCGCACCCGCCAAAACCGGTAACCACCAATCATCACCACCGCCGCCTGAAATTTCACCAAACAAAGGCGCGCCCTGATACATTGTAATCCGGGTCCAGCGGTCTGATTTCGGATCAAACTTCGCAGCCCCGAAAAACGCCAACTTGCAGCGCAACATATCAATCGGCATGCAGTCAGCTGCAATCAGGTTGTCGCGCAACTCGGCATAGGGATAAGCACTTGCCGATTGAGCGCGCCTTGCAATGGACCGGTGCTGCGGATGATGCGTCAAGAACTCCGCTATAGACACATTATCCGGCACCGTATCCAAGCTGTTCGCGAAATCCTGCGCTTGCCTTGCTATATCAAGACGGGTTTCAATATCTGCTCCCGCCTCTGCATAGCGATCCCCTAGGCGGGGTTCGGCCTTTTCTTCAGAAACATACCAAAATAGCCTTTGGCTATCAGGCTGGGCAAAGTCGATGCCAAGCGCCCAGTCAAAATGCTTGGCCAAGACTTTGCGCATTTCGCCAACCGTCATGGCAGTATTAAACCTGCCCTGGCCACTTGCTGACATGCCATCCGCCAGATCATCAATCAAATCGCCATTCACTTCTAGCACCAGCGCCACCATCAGTTCCTGAAACTCGACCGAACGACTGTCCGCCAATTCCACCAACCTCGTCCATGGATGAGCTTTTGAAAGCCATTCCTCGGTTACCAGCTTCGCGACCTTGGACCATTCCTGACGCAACACCAAAACCCTGTCTAGTTGGCGGCGATCCGCTACGTTCCATTGGTTCAGATGCCGGGTAACTCGGTCAATGAGTTTGGTCACTCGAGCGACTTTCACCCGACTCATTGCGGTTAACCCCAGCACGCGCGCCAAGGCCGTTTCGCGTGCCAAAATCCAATTGTTCAACAATATCGGGTGGTTCACCAAGAACGGGGCCATCCCCAAACCCGTTGCATTGCCAATACCAAGATGACGTTTCAACCCGGGATCAAGCGGGGTGAACGTCAAAGGCGCCAGCGTGCGCGCAACATGCTCGACCAGATCATGGGTAAAGCCGCGCACCAGCCAAACCGCCAGCATTTCGGCGTGAAACGGCCCGGACATGCCGGGGCGATCGGCAAATCGCGCCCGATCGGCAATGCCAAATTTGCCATTTCCATAAACCGCAGTGGTGCGCATCAAATAGCCGACATCCTGCACTTGTTGCGGCGATGGCTGATGACCGGCGGCAAGACATTCAACCACATGCTGGAACATTCGGACCGACTTATTTGCCCGGCACAGAACCAATTCTTTGTCCGAAAACCGCCCCGCTTCTTGTTTTGGTGCGTTGGCGGCCAACCGCTTCAGATCCGCCGCAGTTGGTGTGCCGTCAAACAAAACATAGGTTGTATCCCAAGCCTCGGCGATCACCCGATCTGTTCGATCATCGTCAGACAATGGTGTTGAGAACGCGACAAGGCTGTAAGTATATCCGCCCAGATCAACCGAATAAACCGCTTGTCCGAAACCTTGGTCGTCGATCTGCCAAACTGGTCGGGAAACCTGGGCTTTCTCGCACGACAAGCGGCGCAACAGGCTGCGCATAAAGCTCAGGCGCGTTGGAAAAGATGCACCCAACCGCGCCAGCCGCATAACTTGTGCGGGTGGTCGCAAGGGCGCGATTGATGCTGCTGGGTTAGGTTTTGCCATGGTTTTCGCCTGCAAACGAGTTTGCGTAAAATCGGTGCCAATTGCCGCCCATGATCCCAGCGACTTCGCCCGCAGAAAGGCCCACTGCAACCAAAGCCGCTGCGATATTGCCAAAATCGCGGTTGTCGTGAAACCACGTTGGTTGCGGCGGAAAACCTGCGGCACTAGCCGAGCCTTCACCGTAATCAATAGTCTTGCTCCACCGACCGTTGCGCATCCATTCAACCACAGAATCCGGGTGATCCTGACAAAGATCACTGCCGATCCCAAGCCGGTCTGCGCCCATTTTATCCACCGTGCGGGCGATCATTTTCGCGAATTCCGCGACAGTACAATCAGACCCGCCCTTTAGGTGATGCGGATACATCGAAAAGCCAAGCATACCACCGCTTTCGGCCAAGGCCTGTAACACGCGGTCGGATTTATTGCGCAGTGCAGAATGCCAAAAGCCGGGATTGGCATGGGTGATCGCAATTGGACGCGAGGAGATTTCGATGGCTTCCAGTGTCGAACGCTCGCCGGAATGGCTCATGTCGATCACCATGCCGACGCGATTCATCTCGCGGATCACTTCGCGCCCCATGCGCGTGATACCGTTATCTTCGGCCTCATAACACCCGGTCGCCAGCAGGGATTGGTTGTTGTAGGTCAGTTGCATGAACCGAACCCCCAGATCGTGCCAGACCTGCACAAGCCTGATATCGTCCTCTATGGGCGAGGGGTTCTGAAACCCGAAAAAGATCGCCGTGCGGCCAGTCGCTTGTGCGAGACTGACATCCTCGGCAGTTTTACCTTGAAAAATCAGATCAGGGAATTGTTCAAACCAGCGATTGAACGCCTCGACATTCAACACGGCTTCGCGAAAATTCTCGTGATAGGCGATTGTGACATGTACGGCGTCCACACCACCGATCCGCATCTGCCGAAATATTTTTTCCGACCAGTTCGCGTATTGCAGGTTGTCAATCCGTGGGCTGGGCATTGTCGTTCCTTATTTTCATAGCCGCTGGCCTTAAAGCGCGCCAGTCTCATGAATTCGCTAACACTTGCTGGCAGTACACCGGAATATCCCAAGCGTTTCAATAGCCTTTCGCGCGATCAATCTCACGCAGCAAGGGTTTACCTGCAATCAAACGTTTATAGTTTTCAGCCACATCCAAAAGACCGTCACCAAGGCTCCAGCCGGATACATGCGGCGTGATCCAAAGGTTTTGCGTCTCCCAAAATGGATGGTTGGCGGGCAAAGGCTCCGTGTGGAAAACGTCCAAAGTCGCGCCGCCAAGATGGGATTTCAATGCCAACAACAAGTCCTGATCCACAACCAGATCGCCGCGACCAACATTGATGAAAACCGCGCCAGGTTTCATTTTTGTGAACCTGTTCGCCGCCATCATACCTCGCGTTTGCGGTGTCGAGGGCAGTACTGCAATGACAAAATCCGCCGCGGTCAACGCCTGATCCAAGCCATCGTCACCGCAATAGCAGTGGACATTGTCGATGGATTTCTGCGTGCGGCTCCAGCCGGATACCTGAAATCCGTTCAACGCCAGCAAGGCCGCGACATGCCGCCCGATATGGCCAAGTCCCAACACGGAAATTTTCGTTTCTCCGGCCCGACGCGGTGGGCGCGACAACCAATGCTTTGCAGTCTGGTCAGCGTAATATCCCCGAATATCGCGCAAAGCAGCCAAAACCTCGGCCAAACAATATTGCGCGATTTCGGCGGCTTGTTCGGCCGGTTCAAGCCGCGCTATCCGCACATTGACCGGTAAGTTCGCATCAAACAGCATTGTTTCCACGCCTGCCCCCAGCTTTTGAACCAGTTCCAGATTGGGCAGTTGAGTGACCATTCCCGGCTGCATCTGGATCGTGGCCAACATGCGCACATCTGTCAGCTTACGATCAGGAGGGCCGCAATGGATCGTTACCCCCGGCAGCAAAGGTGCCACCAGATCGCGCAGCGCACCATCCTCCATCCAGTCGGATGCGCGGATATCAATAAGCAGGGCCATAGCCGACCTTTCCTTTGGCCGGATGACTATGACAACAGCTTACGGCTCCGCCAAGCCTATCCTTGAATGAAAATGCCCGCGCCGCGAATTTCTACTGGTATCGCACTTAAGGCACAGCCCAAGCCTTCGCCTGCCACACCCAGTCCATCAGAGGCCCGAAACATCGCGGTGTGATTGCTACACAGCAAATGCTGCCCATCGACACTGAGGATTTCCCCGGCCCGCAGATCCAGTGGAAGGAATTGATGCGGGCAAGCGTTAACGAACGCACGTACTGCACTGCCGGCAAACATTACCAAAACCGGAAAATCATCGATGAGCACCGACAAAACCCCTGCGTCCGGCACATCCACCGCATCACACAGCTTTGCCCCCGACTGAGGCGCATCCGGAAAATCTGTCCAATCAAGCATCATTCGGCGACAAGAACCCCGCGATCGATCTGGTCTTGTTCGATGGATTCAAACAACGCTTTGAAGTTCCCCTCGCCGAAACCATCATCGCCCTTGCGCTGGATGAATTCGAAAAAGATCGGCCCGATAACGGTTTTGGAAAAAATCTGCAAAAGAACGCGGGTTTCACCGCCACCCAAAACACCTTCTCCGTCAATCAGAATGCCGTTTTTCATAAGCTTTTCGATTGGCTCCTCATGGCCCTTCACGCGCGATGTGCTCATCTTATAATACATCACGTTTGGCGCGGGCATGAATTCCAGACCCTTGGCAGCAATTGCATCGGTGCTGGCATAAATGTTGTCGGTGCCAACGGCGACGTGCTGAATACCTTCACCGTTATAGTCGCGCAGATATTCTTCGATTTGGCTGTTATCGTCGGCACTTTCATTGATCGGAATACGGATGCGGCCGCAAGGCGATGTCAACGCACGCGACGTCAGTCCAGTGGCTTTGCCCTTGATATCAAAAAACCGGATTTGGCGGAAATTGAAAATGTCGGCGTAAAAATCAAACCATTTCTTCATATTGCCGCGTTTCACGTTATTGGTCAGATGGTCCAGATAATAAAAGCCAACGCCTTTCGGTTTGTCCGCCCCGGGTTCCAGCCAATCATATTCGGCGTCGTAAGCCGACCCCTTGGCACCAAATTTATCCACGAAATAGATCAGACTGCCGCCAATGCCTTTGATTGCCGGGACGTTCAAAACTTTGTCCGCTGCGTCATAAGCCTCGGCGCCTTTGGCAAGCGCG
The DNA here is from genome assembly GCA_002430125.1 of Rhodobacterales bacterium UBA5972. GTDB lineage: Bacteria > Pseudomonadota > Alphaproteobacteria > Rhodobacterales > Rhodobacteraceae > UBA5972. The sequence continues at coordinate 14,178 of DJBQ01000037.1, read as the reverse complement.
CGTTCATAAGCATATTGCGCGTCAACAAAACGCCACGCCATTGACGGCGCACAGGGGCCGTGTTCATCAACAAACCGCATTCCCATCGAGCCCTGTTCGGAATTCAGAACGAACGTGATGTCGCCCTGCTGCCAAAGCTCGATCTGTTTGGTCTTGTGGTGCGCAGTTTTTGCATATCCCATCCGGGCGAACAGATCGCGTAATTCTTGCGGGTTTGGATGCGCAAATTCGACAAACTCCATGCCATTGGTTCCGGCTGGATTGGCCTCGCTGATTTCTGAAACAACGGAATGATGCGGGAACGGACCCATGTTTTCGCCTCCTGTGATTTGTCCGCGCAGTATGATGCATGTCGAATACGATGTTTGCGCATAATTTCGCGTATTTCTCTGTATTTTCGCGGTAGATTTATGCATAATAATAAAAATACGCACGAAAGACGCACTCATGCTTGATTCAATCGATTCCCTGCTGTTGCAGGCCTTACAAAAAGACGCACATTTAACCGCGCAGGAACTTGGCGATGTGTTGAACTTGTCCCCGTCACAAGCTGGCCGCAGACGCCAAAGGTTAGAAGAGGATGGCTATATTACTGGCTACCGCGCTCGACTGGATCCCGCGCGCCTTGGTCTGAATGTGCAAGCCTTTATTCAGGTCGCCATGGTCAGCCACACACCCGAAGCGGCCCGGTCGTTTCGCACCCTGACCCGCGCAAGACCCGAGGTAGTCAGCGCATGGACTCTGACTGGTGAAGCCGACTATTTATTGCGGGTTTACTGTACTGACCTTGGCGAACTGCACAAATTAGTGCAGGATGTTTTGCTACCGCATGCGGCGGTTGCCCGGGTCCAAAGCCAAATCGTCATGGACCAGACCAAACAAGACGCCCCCCTGCCAGTTTGAGGATCATATGGAAAGTTTTCTGTTTCAAGCCACGATCTATTTGGGTTCAGCCGTCATCGCCGTGCCTGTCGCCAAACGTTTGGGGTTGGGGTCGGTGCTGGGATATCTGATTGCCGGTGTGCTGATCGGGCCGGTGATTGGATTGGTCGGCACGGAAACCCAAAACCTGCAGCATTTTGCGGAATTTGGCGTCGTGATGATGTTGTTCGTGGTGGGCCTCGAACTTGAACCGCGCGCTTTGTGGGATATGCGGCATCGGCTGATTGGGCTGGGCGGATTGCAGATTTCACTGACAGCACTAAGCGTGGCGGCAATTTGCGTGGCAATTGGCCAGCCATTGAGTGTTGGTCTGGCGATCGGCCTGACCTTTTCACTGTCCTCCACTGCTATCGTTTTGCAAACCTTGAACGAAAAGGGGTTGATGCAAACGCCCGGCGGGCGGTCGTGTTTTTCGGTGCTGTTGTCGCAAGATATCGCCGTGATCCCGATGTTGGCACTGGTACCGCTTTTGGCAATTCAGGGCTATCATAACGACGTTAGTAACCACGCGGCTGGCGAGACCATGTCCTTGGTTGAAGGCCTGCCCGGATGGGGTGTTACGGCCGTGACCATCGGCGCAATCGCCACCGTCATTCTCGGCGGTCATTATCTGTCGCGTCCCTTGTTCCGCTTTATTGCCGGTTCGCATCTTCGGGAAATGTTCACCGCCGCGACCTTGCTGTTGGTCATCGGCATCGCCCTGCTGATGAGCCTGGTTGGCCTTTCACCCGCACTTGGCACGTTTCTGGCGGGCGTGGTTTTGGCCAACTCTGAATTCCGTCACGAATTGGAGAGTGATATAGAACCCTTCAAAGGTCTGTTGCTTGGTCTGTTCTTTATCACCGTCGGCGCGGGCATTGATTTCGAAATCCTATTTGGCGATTTCACCTATATTCTGATGCTTACACTTGGCGTTATGGCCGTAAAGGCCTCCGTTCTCTTGGTACTTGCGCGGATATTCAAACTGAAAGGCCGGGATCAGTTGTTGTTTGCCCTTGGTCTGGCGCAGGCAGGTGAATTCGGCTTTGTGATGCTGGGCTTTATGGTGCAAACCAACGTTATCCCGACAGAATTATCCAAAACTTTGCTGCTGGTCGTGGCCTTGTCGATGCTGCTGACCCCAGCACTGTTCATCATCTTTGATCTGGTCGACAAGAAACTGCGCAGCCGCGGCGTGACTGAACAGGCCGCCGACGAGATTGACGAGCAAGCGCCGATCATTATTGCAGGCGTCGGCAGGTTTGGGCAAATCGTCAACCGCATTGTTGGGATGAGCGGTTACAAAACCGTTGTGCTGGATCACGATATTGAAACTATCGAGGTGCAGCGCAAGTTTGGCATGAAGGGGTTTTTCGGCGACCCCACGCGACCTGAATTGATGCATGCCGCCGGCTTGATGAAAGCCAAAGTACTGGTCGTCGCCCTTGATGATCCCAAAGCCGCGATTACGCTGGTCAAACACGCCAGAAAAGAACGGCCTGACCTGCATATCGTCGCGCGTGCTTATGACCGGCAGGCCGTCTATGAACTCTACCGAGCCGGGGCGAATGATATTGTGCGTGAAACCTTTGACAGCTCGATCAGGGCTGGAAAATCTGTGCTTGCCGGTATGGGTATGTCGTCGTTCGAAGTTGAACAGGCCGGTGACTATTTCTTTGAACTGGATCGGCGCTTGCTTAAAGAAATGGCGGTTCTTTGGGACCCAAGCGTTTCGAACCTGGAAAACCCTGCCTTTATCGCGCGCGCCAAAGAGCTAAGCAAAACCTTGGCGACCGGGTTCACATCACACAAGATTTCAAACCGCCACGACGAGGACGAAGTTTCGCAGAGCTGACAAAGCAGGGTCACCCCTCGCTGACGCCAGCTTCGGCGAAGGTTGCCATACCGGAATGACAGGCCAGCGCGCCCTGCATGATACCAATCGCCAAGGCGCCACCTGACCCTTCACCCAGTCGCAGGCCCAGTGAAAGCAATGGGGCCATGCCCAGTTTTGACAGCATTTTTGCATGCGCCGCTTCGGCCGAAACGTGGCCCGCAACGCAATGATCTAACGCACCTTTTTGCGCGCGCTCAAGAACGCTTGCAGCAGCCGTACAAATAAACCCGTCCAGAATAACTGGAATGCCTTCAACCCGCGCCCGCGCAATAGCCCCTGCCATCGCCGCCAGTTCACGCCCACCAAGGCAGCGCAGGATTTCAATCGGGTCATTCAACGCCCCCACATGCCGCACCAAACCATCGCGAACGACCCGCGCTTTAATCGCCAATCCAGCATCAGTCACACCGGTGCCGCGCCCAACCCAATCTTCGGCCTCACCGCCAAAAATCGCGTTGGCAATCGCCGCCGCCGACGTTGTGTTGCCGATACCCATTTCCCCGGTCACTAACAGATCGGCCTTGGGATCAACCGCCTGCCAACCCGTTGCAAGGGCTGCAACAACCTCCGCCTCAGACATCGCTGATGCTTCGGTGAAATCCGCCGTCGGCCTGTCTAATTCCAAAGCATGAACCGTCAAAGTCGCCCCAAAACATTTGCACAACTGGTTGATCGCCGCACCGCCTGCCTGAAAATTATAGACCATCTGCTGGGTCACTTCGGCAGGAAAGGCCGAAACCCCCTGTGCGGTCACGCCGTGATTTCCAGCGAAAATAACCACCTGCGGCCGTACAATCACCGGCGCCGCCTGCCCCCGCCAACCGGCATACCAGATCGCCAAATCTTCCAGTCGACCCAATGCTGCCGGGGGCTTGGTCAATTGCGCATTCCGTGCCGTTGCCCCGTCAATCGCAACTTGATCCGCACCCCGCAGAGTTTTCAGAATGGCAGAAAATTCTGCAAGCGAGGCAAAGGGTGCTGCATTGTGCATTGCGTGATTCCAGATTGAAGATTGAACTGCCGCCTGTTTAGCTTCATTCACAGACATGCAAAGGCCAAATGCGGAAAGCCAGCTTTCATGAGCGACCAAACACCCGAAAACGGATTTCATATCAGTGATATCGCTGCGGGCTTCAGCCTGCTGACACGCCTGCCGGTGCCAGTTGACCATGAACTTGCGGCCATTCGGGCGGCCGCGGCGGCTTGGACGTATCCGATTGTTGGAGCGACCCTTGGCGCGATCGCGGCCACTGTAGCAGGTTTTTCGCTTTGGCTGGGCGCGCCAACCGGCATTGCCGCTGCCCTTGCTCTGGCGGTTTTGGTCCTTCTCACCGGCGCAATGCACGAAGACGGCTTGGCGGATTGTGCTGATGGTCTGGGTGGTGGCCGCGACAAAGACCACAGCCTCGCTATTATGAAGGACAGCCGGATCGGTGCATACGGTGCGGCTGCTTTGTTTATTGGCCTGATCGCCCGTTGGTCGGGGATCGAGGCGCTGGGAGGTTCAGGGTTATTTTGGTCACTGATCACGGTTGGTGCCGTGTCCCGCCTGCCAATGGTTTTGGCGATGTTCCTTATGCCATTGGCACGGACCAGCGGCCTTTCCGCAGGCGTCGGCGCGCCACCTGTTCAGTCTGTCTTTGCCGCCGCAGCCATTGCTTTGGCAATTTCTGTGTTCGCACTTGGCTGGGGTGGACTTGTTGTATCGTTTTTCGCGCTGACCGCCCCGCTGCCACTGTTCTGGCTGGCACACAAAAAGATTAACGGACAAACCGGCGATGTATTGGGCGGTAGCCAGCAACTGGCCGAAATTGCAGCATTAGCGGCGGTATTTGCAGCCGCCTAGATGATTTCGCCAACCACCAATCCAAGAAAAAAGCCGCGAACCAAATTGGTCCGCGGCTTTCCTAGTCAGCAAGGTATTCTTATGCGTTACACTTAAACCGCTAACCTAGGCGGCAACGCGGGATATCAGAACATCGCCGACCCGCTGCTGGGCCTTGATCTCGTCAACGCCATCCACGGCGGCGACTTCACGGGTCAGCCGTTCAAGTGCGGCTTCATAAAGCTGACGTTCAGAATAGGACTGTTCGCGCTGATCGTCACTGCGATGCAAATCACGCACGACTTCGGCAATCGAAATCAGATCACCCGAGTTGATCTTTTGTTCATATTCCTGCGCCCGGCGCGACCACATCGCCCGCTTAACCCGCGCGCGACCTTTAAGGGTGGTCATAGCCTTGTTGACAACTTCCGGGCTCGACAATCCGCGCATTCCAACCGAGGTCGCTTTTTGGGTTGGAACCCGCAATGTCATCTTGTCTTTCTCAAACGAGATCACAAACAATTCCATCAGAAAGCCGGCTATTTCCTGCTCTTCGATGGAAACAATTTTGCCGACGCCGTGTGACGGATAGACAACAAATTCATTCGGGTGAAAGTCAGCAGAGTTCTTTGATTTCGTCATTTAGATGTAATCCTTGTTCTTCGCCGAGCCCAGGGCGAATTGCTGATTGATAGGCCGACAGCCGCCCATGTGGGCCGCTTGACTGGCCTAACACGATCGGTTTTTGCTTTTTGTGAATCCGGTCTAGGCGGGCAGCGCCATTCCAGGGTTGAGCAGATTCCAGTTACGTTGGTTATCACCTTATCACAAAAACAAGGCATTTCCTAGCGCCGCGATGCAGCGTCGTGCTTAAACCACGATATACATAAGCGCAAATGACCTGAAACCTTACGAATTGTTGCTTCTTGAGCAAAACCATCCGCAGAATTTCGCCGGATACATTGAATTATCCGCCAGTCCCGGGTTTTTCCGAGAAATACTTTTCCAACTTGCCAGATTCGCCATCGTGCTCGGCGGCATCCGGTAATTCGTCTTTTTTGGTGACGATCACTGGCCACAGTTCAGAATATTTCCGGTTGAATTCAACCCATTTTTCCGCATCCGGTTCGGTATCCGGCCTAATCGCGTCGGCCGGGCATTCCGGTTCGCAAACACCGCAATCGATGCATTCATCCGGATGAATGACCAGCATGTTTTCGCCTTCGTAAAAGCAGTCCACCGGGCAGACCTCGACACAATCTGTGTACTTACAGGAAATGCAACTATCGTTGACGATATAGGTCATACTCGGCCCCCTAAATTCTTTGGCATTTTTCGCGCCAGACGTTTCGCTCGTTCGCTAACCTTTTTTTAGGGCCTCGTCAATTGATGGCCATACGCGGACAACTTGGCGACAATTCCGGAGTTTTTCAACATCTTTCCCTTAAAAAATGTGTCCGCCGCTAAAACGGTTTCAAGCCATCCTTGAATTTCAGAATTGCTTGCCGGTCCTGCTTTGTCGGGCGCCCTTTACGCATTTCCTGGCTTACTCCAGCATCGGAATTGGCATCCCGGACGACTGGCGGACTTAGATCCTGATAGAGCGCCTGCGCCTCTGGCGCCGGACCGCGCCGGACGCCAATCTCAAGAATCCGGATCACCTTGATATCACGCCCTTGCGCAAACGTCAGCGTATCCCCCGGCCCGACTAAAGCTGCAGTTTTTGCAACCTTCACTGAATTGACCTGCACATGTCCGCCGGTGATCCTCTTGGCACTCAGGCTGCGGGTTTTGAAAAACCTCGCGTGCCACAGCCACTTATCAAGCCGGATCGTTCTGAGTGGAGCGCTCAAGTCCGACTCAGGTCTTGCCTTTCAGCGCCATAAGAGCGGCGAAAGGATTATCGGGATCAATCGGCTTTTCTATCCGTTCAGGCCGCGAGACCACTGGTTTCGACACGTGGTATTTGCCGCCTTTTGGGCCACGCTGACCTGGTTTGCCTTTGCCCTTATCGCGCCGTTGCCCTTCCGGGCGTTTGCCAACAGGCTGCGTCGTTTCCGGACGCGTGTGTTGCGGGCGCTTTTTGACCGGCGCCCAAGTAAAGGTATACGTCACTTCCATTTCCACTGGCGCTTCTTCAACCACAAGCGCCGGATCACCAGCAACCTCAACTGCAGGCACTTCCGCCTGACCCGCGCCATGCGCATCGCTTTCAGCAACCGTGTCGCCTGACGCGTCGGCCTCGCCTCCGCCAGCCGCCTCAGTGGCACCGGCCTTGACCTTTGCCCGCTCGCCGGCTTCGACCTTATAGCCAAGCCCGCCCATCAGATCGGCGAACTGTTCCAGCGTCATTCCGGTGATCGACAGCATATCCGGCACCGCCTCAAATCCCGCACGGCTGTCCTTGGTTCGGGTTAAATCCGCCAGACGCTCCAGCATGTCGATACGGATCGCGCGCTGGCCGGCCAAACGATAACCAGCCTTAGTGAAATAGCCTTCCGGCATTCCAGCCAGTCCCGGCACTGTCACCAGACCCGGAGGCGGAGCTTCTGGAAATTCGTCCAAGCCCTGAAACAGCGACCACAAAACCAATCGCAGTCGGGTCGGGGCCGGTTTCAGCATCAATTGCTGGAAGATCGTGTATTGCCCGAACCGCACACCATGTTTGCGCAACAGTCCCCGGGCCTCCTGATCCAGCCCCTTGATATCTTCGGCAACTTCGGCGCGTTCAACAATGCCCAACGCTTCTACCAGCCGAAACGCCACGCCGCGCGCCATGCCAGTAACAGCTTCGTCGTTTTTCAACGCCAACAGCGGCTCAAACAATGCCGCGATCTTGCGATCGATAAAATGGCTAAGACGACGGCGAACTTTTTCGGCCACATCAGGCCCGGCCTCTTCGTCAACAAAGACCTCGATCCGGGGTGCCAGAATATCGTCCCCCTTCACCAGTTTGCCCACCGCATACTGGCCCCACATCAGGCCACCTTGCTCGGTGTAATCAATCTCGGTGTCAGGCGCGTTATAGAACCGGTCCGAGCGCAGGTTATATTCCATCGCCAACGCCTGCACGCCTGCAGTGCGCAGGGTCTTGGCTTCTTCCGGGGTGGAATTACTATCGATCTGAAAACGAAAGCCAGTCAGGCGGCCAACGTGCTGCCCTTCAATCGAAACGTCACCTTTGTCGTTCATGGTCGCCACGAGGCTCTCCTTTTGCTTCAACCGCCGCATCAACATGCTGGTGCGCCGGTCAACGAATCTTTGGGTCAGACGGTCATGCAGCGCATCTGACAACCGGTCTTCCACCGCACGGGTTTCGCCCCGCCAATGGTCTTGGTCTTCTAGCCAGTTCTGGCGCTGTGAAACATATGTCCAAGTGCGAATAAAGGCCAATCTTTTTGACAGTGTGTCTATGTCGCCATCCTGCCGGTCAATCCGCTGAATTTGCCGCGCCAGCCATTCGTCAGGTACATGCCCCGTATCCTGCAAAAATCCGAAAAGTTGCGTCAGCAGGCTTGCATGTTCGCCTTCCGAAATATTACGAAAATCCGGCACCTGACACACATCCCACAGCAACCTGACGTCCCGTCCTGAGGTTACCCGTTTCGCTGTTTCCGGTAATTCGATCAGCGTTTTCAGGGCAATCAGATCATCCGCCTCGCGCGCCCGGGTCAGCCATTCATCGTCAGTCCCGGCTTCAAGCGAACTCACCAACGCGGCCACGGTGCCGAATTCAAGGCGCGAGTTGCGCCAGTTGAGCTTCTTCAGCGGCGTAAACCGGTGGTTTTCAATCGCCTCGACGATTTCCGGATGCAATGCCCCGGCTTCGCCTGTTACCCCAAATGTGCCCGCATTCAGATACCGCCCTGCCCGGCCAGCAATTTGCGCCAACTCGTTTGGCGCAAGTTGGCGCATCCGGCGGCCATCAAATTTTGACAACGCTGAAAAAGCCACATGGTCGATATCAAGGTTCAGCCCCATGCCAATCGCATCGGTGGCCACCAGAAATTCAACGTCGCCGTTCTGATAAAGCTCGACCTGTGCATTGCGAGTGCGTGGCGACAACGCGCCCAAAACCACAGCCGCACCGCCCTTCTGGCGCCGCAAAAGCTCTGCGATGGAATAGACGTTATCCACCGAAAACCCGACGATGGCAGTACGTGCAGGCAAACGGCTGATCTTGCGCGCGCCGGTATAAGTAAGCTGCGAAAACCGTTCACGTTTCACAAAACTGACCTTTGGAATCAACGCGTTAATCGCGCTTCGCATATTCTCGCTGCCCATGAACAGGGTTTCCAAAGTGCCGCGTGCATAAAGCAAACGGTCGGTGAAAACATGTCCGCGTTCGGGATCGGCACAGAGCTGAATTTCATCGACCGCCAGAAAATCAGGCCCGGTGCCAATCGGCATCGCCTCGACCGTCGCCACCCAATATTGCGCTCGCGGTGGGACAATACGTTCTTCGCCGGTAATCAATGCCACAACCGACGGCCCGCGCAACGCGACGATCTTGTCATAAACCTCGCGCGCAAGCAGGCGCAGCGGCAATCCGATGACGCCGGTTTTATAGCCCAGCATCCGCTCAATCGCGTAATGGGTCTTACCGGTATTCGTCGGCCCCAGCACCGCGGCAATCCGTGTGCCGGAATGGTTCATTCCTGATATCCCCGAGCGATCGAACCCTATTAAAGCAGGGTTCCCGCAGCCTTATCTTCCAGTCGTTTGACGGCTTCCAATAAATCGGGTCGGTTCGGATGTACAGCCAAAGCCGCACGAAATGCTTTTAACGCATCTTTTGGTAAATCAAGAGTTTCATATATCATGCCGAGTCCGGACAAAGCCCCGAAATGCCGCGGGTTCAGCCGCAATGTAATTTCGATATCGTGAACCGACAGGCCATATTCATGCATCATAAAAAACGCAGTTGCCCGTGCATTCCAGCCCTCGGCAAATTCAGGTGCGTGATCGGTCAACGCTGTAAAATGTTCAACCGCCTTTGGCAGATCCCCGGCATTCATCGCCAGTTTGCCGCGTTCAAGCAATATATCCATCGAATCAGAGCCGGATTTTGACCACAATTCCCAGATTTTTTTCTCAGCCTGCGACCAAATCGCGGCATCTGGTTTCTTTAACTCGTCAAAGAGCAGATCCAGCGAGGTGTCTTGCGCACCAGCAGGCATTAATTGCACAAATAATCCCAGCAATACGAAAATTGCCGCGACGACAGGGGTGCAAATTTTGGTTTTCCGGCTCATATCGGTATGAATGGTAAACGATTGCCCCTAAATTGCGAGCAAATCTCGCATCAAAACCCGGAGAATAACGCATGAGTGAAGTAATTAATGCCGCCGTAGCCGCCCTAAGTGCAAAATTGGGCAGCGGATTTGATTCGACCGTCAAATTCGCCATCACTGGCGAAGGCGCTGTGATGGTTGACAGTGATGGCGTCCGTTCCGGCGACGAAGACGCCGACTGCACGCTGACCGCTGATCCGGACACGTTTCAGTCAATGATGGATGGCAGCCTTAACCCGACAGCCGCCTTCATGACCGGTAAGTTGTCAGTTGACGGCGACATGAGCATTGCGATGAAACTTGGGGCAATGCTTGCCTGAAAATGTTGACTGCGCCGCTTTACAATGATGCCGCCGGGGCACCGCCCGGCGGCAAAGCCCGTTGGGTCACGACGTCGGATGACATAAGGCTGCGCTTTGCGTGGTGGGATGTCGGGGAAAAAGGCACCGTCCTGATCTTCCCCGGTCGCACCGAGTTTGTCGAAAAATACGGACGAACGGTGCGGGATTTCCTCGATGCGGACTATGCCTCGGTTGTAATAGACTGGCGTGGGCAGGGTCTTTCTGACCGGCTGACTCCCAACCGACTTTTGGGTCATGTCGGTCAGTTTTCTGATTACCAGCTTGATATTGCTGCGGTGCTGAACGCTCTGGCGGGGCTGGATTTACCCCAGCCTTTCTACCTCTGCGCTCATTCTATGGGCGGCGCAATTGCACTTCGGGCTTTGCAAGGCGGCCTGCCGGTCAAACGCTCGGTTTTCACGGCGCCAATGTGGGGCATGATGATCGACCCTATTTTGCGCCCGCTCGCCTCGGCAGTGGCCCGTGGCACGTTGTTTCTTGGACTGGGCGAGGAATTCGCGCCTGGCACAGGTGGGCAAAACTATATCGAAAGCCACAAATTTGAAGGTAACCCGCTGACATCCGACCCGGAAATGTTTGCTTATATGTCCGGCCTCATGACGACTTATCCCGGACTTTCAATCGGTGGGCCCAGTGTTCACTGGTTTCACGAGGCTTTAGCGGAATGTAACCAATTGATGAAATCGACGCCGCCCGACCACGACGCATTGTGCTTTCTGGGCAGTGAAGAAACCGTCATTGATAAACGTGATGTTGCGCGTTTTATGGATAAGTGGCCGCGTGGTCGCGTGGAAATAAACCATGGTGCAAAACACGAAGTGATGATGGAAACGCCCGCAATCCGCGCAAATTTTATGGCCGAGACAGCCGCGTTTTTTAACGCCTGAATTAGCGCCCGGCCCCAGCCAGTTCTGCCATAGCCAAAGCGTGGATTTCGGCCGATCCTGCCGCCAGAACCTGCCCACCATTATAGGCAGGCCCACCCTGCCAATCCGTGACAATACCACCCGCCGCTTCAATCACCGCA
>DJBQ01000037.1:0-2729 GCA_002430125.1 Rhodobacterales bacterium UBA5972 | reverse complement strand
GCTTGGTTTTAGCCGCAAGTGCTGCAAACGAGCCACCTTCCGCCCTGGTGCCAACTTCGGGATATGTCGAGTAGATCACTGCTTCGGACAATTCCCGGCACGGCCTTGTTTTTAAGGCGCTTTTGCCCATTGGCCCAATCACTTCGGCCACCCCAAACCCACCGGCAAACCGTTCGCCAATATAGGGTTGGTCGATCAGACCAAACAACGGCCCCTGTCCGCCATTCACCGCAATCAGCACCCCCCAGGTCGGCGTGCCGCTGATAAAGCCACGGGTGCCATCAATTGGATCAAGCACCCAAGTCAGCCCGGACGTGCTGGCTTTGGGGCCAAATTCCTCGCCCAAAATGCCATCATCCGGGCGACGGTGTGCCAAAATTTCGCGCATTGCGGCCTCGGCCCCGCGATCCGCCACCGTCACCGGATCAAACCGCGCGATTTCCTTATTGTCGGCAATTAGCCCGCTTTGGCGAAAATAGTTTAGTGTTACCAAACGCGCAGCATCCGCCAGTGCATGCGCAGTGGCGATCAAATCTGTTTTTAAATCTTGGCTTAATATCATCGCGAATTCCCCGCAGGCCGGAACAAACGGCCCCTGCGGAAATTTCACATTGCGGGCTTTACGTCAACCGCCTGCGCGACCAACGATCAGGCAGCGTCGCTTAACACGCGTGCCAGATCAAACAAGCGGCGGCGCTGATTTTCCGGGATCGCATAATACGACCGGACCAGTTCCTGTGCTTCTTTGTCGGCCAGCAAGTCACCTTGCGCCGTGGTCTTTTTGGCACCTTCAACAGCCGCCCCATCAAGCCCTTCAAAGAAAAAGCTGATCGGAACAGACATCACTGTTGCGATATCCCAAAGCCGCGAAGCGCTGACCCGGTTCATCCCGGTTTCATATTTCTGGATTTGCTGGAACTTGATGCCAACGGCTTCGCCCAGTTGCTGTTGGGTCATACCGACCATCCAGCGCCGGTGGCGAACGCGTTTACCTACATGTACGTCTACGGGGTGTTTCATAATTTACTCCTTAAGTCCCTCACTAGTATATTAAGCAATTATCGTGCCAAAAGTGAAGGATTTCAGCATTACCTAAGGGAAACTTGCCAAAGTTTCTTTTATCCCTTTGGCAAATATCGATAAAATTAGCAATCACAGTTCCGTGATCGCCAACCATCTAGGTAATTCGGTCGGATTAACTTACAATCTAAAGGTGTTTAGCAAAATGCATTGCAAAATGCGAACATCTTAAGGGTTATTCTTGCGTTCTGCGAGAATGCCGCTTGCGTTCATGCGGATCCAAATAGCGTTTGCGCATCCGGATCGCCTTGGGCGTGACCTCGACCAATTCGTCGTCGTCGATATAGGCAATCGCTTCTTCCAGCGAAAACCGCATCGGCGTTGTCAGTCGAACCGCCTCGTCAGTCCCACTGGCGCGTACGTTGGTCAGCTTTTTGCCCTTCAGAGGATTGACCTCAAGGTCATTGCCACGCGAATGTTCGCCGATGATCATGCCAGTATAAACCGGCATCTGCGCACCCAAAAACATACGGCCACGATCTTCCAGATTGAACAACGCATAAGGCACCGTCACCCCGTTTTCCATCGAGATCAGAACTCCGGACCGGCGCCCTTGAATCGCACCTTTATATGGGGCCCATTCGTGGAACACCCGGTTCAGCACCCCAGTGCCGCGCGTATCGGTCAGAAACTCGCCATGATAACCAATCAGCCCGCGCGACGGCACATGTGCGATCAGTCGTGTCTTGCCGACACCGCCCGGTTTCATCTCGACGAGATCACCCTTGCGGCCCGCCAGTTTTTCGATCACCGCACCAGAATATTCGTCATCTACATCAATGGTGACTTCTTCGATCGGCTCAAGCCGCACGCCGTTTTCTTCACGGAACAACACCTGTGGGCGCGAAATCGACAGCTCGAACCCTTCGCGGCGCATATTTTCGATCAGTACGCCCATCTGCAATTCGCCGCGTCCCGAAACTTCAAATGCATCACCGCTTGGCGTATCGGTGACCTTGATGGCCACGTTGCTTTCCGCTTCTTTCATCAAACGGGCCCGGATTACCCGGCTTTGCACTTTATCACCATCACGACCAGCAAGCGGGCTGTCGTTGATGCCAAAGGAAACCGAGATGGTTGGCGGATCAATCGGTTGCGCAGGAAGCGCCTCAGTCACCTCGGTGGCGCACAGAGTATCGGCAACCGTCGCCTTGGACATGCCGGCAATCGACACGATGTCGCCGGCCACTGCCTCGTCAATCGGCGTTTGGGTCAGGCCGCGAAACGCCATCACACGGGTTACACGAAAGCTCTCGATGAAATCACCGTTGCGGGCCAGCGCCTTGATCGTGGTGCCAGACTTCAGTGTGCCGCTTTCGACACGACCAGTCAGAACCCGGCCAAGATAGGTGTCACCACCCAAGGTGGTCGCCAGCATCCGGAACGGCGAAGCGGTATCAACAGCCTGCTCGGGCTCGCGCACGTATTTCACGATCAAATCAAACAATGCGTCAAGATTCTTGCGTGGTCCCTCAAGCGTTTCATCCGCCCAACCAGCCCGGCCCGAGGCATAAAGCGCAGGGAAATCCAATTGTTCGTCATTCGCGCCCAGATTGGCAAACATATCAAAGCATTCATCCAGCGCCCGGTCCGGCTCGGCATCTGGTTTGTCGACCTTGTTCAACACAACAATCGGCCGCAGCCCCTGT
>DJBQ01000033.1 GCA_002430125.1 Rhodobacterales bacterium UBA5972 | reverse complement strand
CATAAATATGGACGTCTGAAAAATATTAAGACCAACGATCTTTTTGACCAGATTTCCCTTGGCCACAACGATATAGAGGCCAGTCATCATCAAAACCGTAATCAGCCAATAATTCAGGTGGCCTACAATAAAATCCCAGGTCATGCCGCTCATCACCACTCCTCGTCGCTAAGTTGTGGTGTCCGCCCGGCAAAAGCGTAATAGACGGCAACCATCACACCAGTAACTGTAACGCCGACGCCAAGTTCGACCGCGAGAATCCCATAGTGCTGACCGTGTACAGGATGCGCCGGCGTGAACGCGCCATAATCGAGAAAGCTGTACCCCAGAAAAAGGCTCACAAACCCGGTTCCGGCGTAGATGAGCACGCCGAGTGCCAGAAGTTTGTGCACTATCCAAGCTGGGAACACCTGCTGAACTTCATCTAAACCAAAGACGACGCCGTAGATAATGAATGCCACAGCCATGATGACACCGGCCTGAAAGCCTCCCCCGGGTGAAAAGTCGCCGTGAAACTGCACATAAAAGGCAAACAGGATAATAGTTCCGACAAGCATCTTCGTGACGACGCGCAATATAAGGTGGTGGCGCATCAGCTATCCCGACTTTCTTCTGCTTCTTCGTCTTCTCTTCGCCGGCGCAGGCCGCCGATTAGCAAAAGGACTCCGATCCCCGCAGTGAACACAACGGCCGTTTCGCCAAGTGTGTCATATCCACGATAACTTGCCAGAATTGCAGTTACCACATTCGGCACGCCGATTTCATGGACGCTGCGTTCAAGATATTCTGGCGAAACATGGGTCTGAGCTGGCGCATCTGCCGACCCAAAATTTGGCATGTCCATCGTGCCATAGATCAGGGTGGCTCCGGTAACGAATACAACGAACAATGGGATCACGGGCGATCGCTTTGACGGTTTTTCGTGACGTGTCGTCAGGGCCAGCGTTGTCAGAACCAGAACCGTTGAAATACCTGCACCGACAGCGGCTTCTGTGAATGCCACATCGACGGCGTCCATGGCCACAAACAACAAGGCTGAAAGCAGACTGAAAATGCCCGAAAACATTGCGACAGCGAACAGGCTTCTAATGCGCACAACAGCGATGGCTGTGACCACGAGCATGACGAACAGAGCAATGTCGATGAAGGTGTTTATAGTTCACCCTTTCCTATTCAAGTTCAAGGTTTTTTGGCGTCGTCTGCGGTTTGGAAATTTCAGTCGGTTCTTCGCCAATCAGGCCCAACCCCTCTTTCGGGCGATGCCCGGAAACCAGCGCCGCATTCGCCACCGCGTGGGTAGATGTTGGGCCGGTGATAAAGAGAAACACCCCGATAATCAGTAGCTTCACAGTGACCAAAGTCAGACCTGCCTGCAGACACATACCAACAATTAGCAGAATGACGCCCGCAGAGTCGGTGACGGATGCCGCATGTAGTCTCGACCAGAAATCGGGAAATCTCACCGCGCCAAATGCGCCGGCAACGACGAAAAAACACCCAGCAAGTATGAAAAACCAACTCAGGTAGTGAATTGTCATTTCGGCCAAAATCATGGATCGGCCTTTTGGCGTTGCGGGCGATGCGCCATGTCACCGATCGCGCGGTATCGAAAGAACTTTAGAATTGCGATCGTTCCGACAAAATTAATCAAAGCATACAACAGCGCGATATCCAAAAAGTCCGGACGGCCGGTCAAGAACCCCATAACACCGATCAATAAGACCGTATGGGTTCCAAATAGATTCACCGCCAGCACCCGGTCATAGACCGACGGACCAAGATAAAGGCGGATCAACACCAAAATCATGCCTACGAGAATTGCGATTGCGGCGATAGCGAACATCAAGCCAAACTTCCACTTTCGATGGCGCTCACGCGACTATCCATTTCGCTCAATGCCTCAATGTCAGCTGGTGAAAAGGCCAAGGCATGCACGAGAAACTGACCAGCTTCAGTTTCGACGCTGATAGTTCCGGGCGTCAGGGTGATCGAATTAGCAAAAGCGACCTGAGCCAAATCAGATTTCTGCGTATATTTGACCGAGAAAAGGTGCTGGTTGATTAGCATGCGCGGCGAAAGTATGATCTTTGTGACGGCCCAGTTCGCCTTGGCAATCTCACCAAACAACCAAAATATATACTTTGCCACTTCCACTGGCTTCAGGCTGATATCAACGCGATCCCCGTCAACTGCGTCCATGCGGCTGGTAACAAGCCTCACGACCAGAACCGAAGCGATACCAAGCCCCACGATCATCGGCGTGTATATCCCGGAAAGCAACAACCAGAGCACCATCAGAGCGGCAAATGAAAGTATTGATCGAAACATATGCCCCCGGCCAAAAGAAACAAGTCGTCACCCACCGCGAAAACAATGCCCGCCTGCTCACTTTCATTTTTATATTTGCGCCACCAAGAAATGGCAACCTATTTAGGGAAATATGTCTGAAATGGGCAGTTCTTGGCACCTTGGGACATGCAGAATGTGGTGACAAAGATCGAGGCGACAGGAAACCAAAAGATCCTTCAAACAAAACGCACCGTCAGATGGACCTAACGTGATCTATCTTGACCAGATGCCGAATGTCATAAAAATCCTGATAGATTTTGACAGATTGGCCAAGGCCGACCCAATAGGGTTGAGTTAGGTTTTGCAGGTATCTTGAAAGTGACATTTCCAATGTAAGCGTATCACCCAATAGGTAGGAATTTTTTACGCGACCCATTGATTTCCCCGACAGGTTATGGCGAAAATGATGCGCAGTGAAAATATCCTGACGAAATAAGGGTGCATGGGCTGTCCTTTTGGGGCTGGCGGTTGCGTATGGCAGCGTCGTCTGGGGTGAACATCACGAGTTGAAAAATCGACCCCTGTCCTGATGGGGGTGGCCAAGATGCATGATGAAAAGGGGCGGCTGGTGTCGGTCTACATATTCATCGGGCATCTGAAGTGGACATGGGCCGTGGCGCTTGGAAATGCGGCCAGTATCTGGGTGCATCTTCTTTTGCATGATATGTAGAAAACGAATGCGTCGCAGCGGTTCAGGCCGCTGCGACAAAACTCCAGATCACTCCGGCAATCAACGAACCGGTGAAGGCAAAGCCAAGATATGCTGCGAAAACCCGCGGCTTGACCAAAGCCCAAACCGCAACCGCTGCCGGAATGCAACTTACCCCGCCCGCCAGCACAAACGCCATCGCCGCACCCTGGCTCATGCCTTGTTCCAGCATCCCGGCGATCAGCGGCACCGCCGCATAGCCGTTCAGATAGGCCGGTCCGCCAAGCAATGCCCCCAGCAGGATCGGCGTAAAGCCGTCGCCACCTAACGTGCCGGCAATCCAGTCGGCTGGAATATAGGTGATCATCAGGCTTTCCAGCACATAGGCCAGAACCAGCCATTTACCCAGAAACAAGCCGTTGCTGATCGCCTCGTCGCGGAATATCTGCGTGCGGGCCTTGTCGCGCCAGAACGTCCAGACCGGTTTCTTGCT
>DJBQ01000187.1:9413-19671 GCA_002430125.1 Rhodobacterales bacterium UBA5972 | reverse complement strand
TGGCGTCCGAGAAACCTACACCATAGCGGACTTTCGCTGCGGACGGCATAAAGGGCAGCTTTGGGCCGGAAGTCATCAATCTCCGAAAATAACCGGCGGCACCTTAACCAGCCCAACATAACCTCAACACCTTCGGATCAATCAATCCCGACCCTAACTTTCCGACCGCCCCAACCCGTCAACGGCCGCCGCGCAATCCTGAAAAAACGCCGTCATTGGCCGCGTCAATGTGGACCGGTCAGCCCATGCAGCCCCGCGCGCGCACAAGTTCTTAGCCAATTGAGGATCAACCCCAACCTTGTCGTATTTCATCGCGTCAGCCACATTGACCCATCCTGCCGCCATGAACCGCAAGTGGATCAATTGCAGCCGCTGCACCATGTGAAAGGTGATAAAGTCGGTAAGGTAAGCCAGCTCGGCAGCTTTATCAGCGGCGGGCAGAAGGTATTCAAGGATCGGCACAACAACCTCGGGGCCAAGCGGCCAGAACTCGTCACCAGCCAGCCAGGCGAAATCTTCCATGCCCTGACGGCGGCCGCAATGTTCCCAATCAAACCAGTAGACTTGCCCGTCAGCCCCGATTGACCCGTTTCCGGGCCGGGAATCCCATTTGATAAATCTTGTGGCAGGCACAGTCAGGCGCGCCGTCAGGGCATCCATATCCAATTGCGGGTGGTCAGTTCCGTACCTGTCAGCCACTGTCAGGGACGAGTTGATCAGCCCGCGAACCCAGCTTTCATTTTCGCCCAACGCCGGAACAACCGCCGCAAGATCTGCCTTTGCCGCTGCGGTGTGTATACGCAGCAAGCTTTCGAACGTGTTTTCTGCCAACGCCAGCTGCCCAATGGCACTCTCTTGACGCATCGTACTGGTCAGACGCTTTGAGCCGACATCTTCCTGAAAGAACAACTGTTCGGTGCCACCCAGATATTTCGGCACCGGTGCGCCAA
This sequence comes from Rhodobacterales bacterium UBA5972, assembly GCA_002430125.1. Lineage (GTDB taxonomy): Bacteria > Pseudomonadota > Alphaproteobacteria > Rhodobacterales > Rhodobacteraceae > UBA5972. The sequence goes on along the minus strand of DJBQ01000187.1, from coordinate 18,721 downwards.
GTTCAGACAGGCGTTTAAGCACCTCGACCTCCATCCGCATGCGTCCGGGATATATGCGCTGCGTGGCAATGATTGATTTGCCGGGAAAATGCACCCTGAAACTGACGCGGGATTTGCCACCGGGGGCGGTGACTTTTTCAACCGGCAGACTAAAAATCTTTTCACAGATTTCGGCGATCTGCTCCGGCTCCAATCTTTCGGAATTTTCTGCCAACGGTGCCTTATCCTTTTTTGTTTTCAAGGACTCTATACCGGCGACCGCGCAAGAAAAACATCTTTCCGATCCAGGGCCACGGCTTTCTGACATTGTGATCTAAGGCTGGCTTTCCTTGAACATCCACTTAATCCATGTCAGGCTTAACCTTCTGCCCCATGTGAAACCCGGAGTTTGGTTAAATGTCGGTACCTTCCACAATCGGCCCTGTCGCTGTACCAATGGCGAACGGCAAGCCGCAGCCACACAACATCCGCAATCCCGGTATGGCGCTTGATCTTGATTGGGTGCGCGGTGTGCAAGTCAACACCAGTGCCGTCGAGCGGCGCACCGCCAGCCTGCCGGGGCGGCGTTCGGTCAAGAAAGACTGGCAGGCGGCGTGGTTGCTGAAAGCGGTTTCCCTGATCGATCTGACGACCCTGTCTGGCGATGACACTGAAAACCGGGTGCACCGATTGTGCCGCAAAGCGATGCAGCCTGTGCGCCAGGATTTGCTTGAAGCACTTGGAATGGGGGATCGCCATCTGACCACGGGTGCGGTTTGCGTGTATCATGAAATGGTGCCAGCGGCGGTTCGCGCGCTGGAAGGCTCCGGCGTACCGGTCGCGGCGGTTTCGACCGGCTTTCCGGCGGGGCTGTCGCCACTGAACCTGCGGATTGCCGAGATTGAAGCCTCGGTCAAAGCCGGGGCGCACGAGATTGATATCGTGATTTCCCGCCGCCATGTGCTGACCCAAAACTGGCAGGCGCTTTATGACGAAATGCGCGCCTTTCGCGCCGCCTGTGGTGATGCGCATGTCAAGGCAATCCTCGCCACCGGTGATTTGCAGACGCTGCGAAATGTCGCCCGTGCGTCGCTGGTTTGCATGATGGCGGGTGCAGATTTCATCAAGACCTCGACCGGCAAAGAAGGGGTAAATGCCACTTTGCCGGTGTCGCTGGTTATGGTGCGGCAAATCCGGGATTATCTGGATCAGACCGGTATCAGGATCGGTTTCAAACCGGCAGGCGGGGTTTCCAAGGCCAAGGATTCGATCAATTACATGGTGCTGATGAAGGAAGAACTGGGGCTGCCGTGGTTGCAACCTGATCTGTTCCGTTTCGGCGCGTCCTCGTTGTTGGGCGATATCGAACGGCAGTTGGAACATCATCTTACGGGCCGGTATTCGGCCGATTTCAGACATGCGATGGGTTGAAAACATGCACATCCCCGAAATTTTTGATACGATGGAATACGGCCCCGCGCCGGAATCAGCGGCCGAAGCCACGAATTGGCTGGCGCAGCACCATGCTGCATTTGGCATGTTTATTGACGGCGCGTTCACCGATCCTGCAGACGGTTTTGACACCCGCAATCCGGCAAATGGCCAGGTTCTGGCGCAGATCACACAGGCCAAGACGGCGGAAATTGATACCGCTGTGGCCGCCGCGCGCCGTGCCCAACCAAAATGGGCATCGCTTGGCGGGCATGGCCGCGCGCGGTTCCTGTATGCGCTGGCGCGGTTGCTGCAAAAACACGCCCGTCTGTTTGCAGTGGTCGAGACTTTGGACAACGGCAAGCCGATCCGCGAAAGCCGCGATATCGACATTCCACTGGTCGCACGGCATTTTTATTATCACGCCGGGGCCGCGCAGTTGATGGAAACCGAAATGCCCGGCCAACAGGCAATCGGCGTGGCAGGCCAGATCATCCCGTGGAATTTCCCGCTGCTGATGCTGGCCTGGAAAATTGCGCCTGCCCTTGCGATGGGCAATACGGTGGTTCTGAAACCGGCAGAATATACGTCGTTAACCGCGTTGCTGTTTGCCGAAATTTGCGTCGAGGCAGGCCTGCCCAAAGGCGTGGTCAATATCGTCACTGGCGATGGCCGCGTCGGCCAGATGATCGTCAACCACCCCGGCATCGACAAAATAGCCTTTACCGGATCAACCGAAGTTGGCCGCAAAATCCGCGCCGCAACTGCTGGTTCTGGCAAATCGCTGACGTTGGAACTGGGCGGCAAGTCACCGTTTATCGTGTTTGACGACGCGGATTTGGACTCGGCCGTTGAAGGCTTGGTTGACGCGATCTGGTTCAATCAAGGGCAGGTTTGCTGCGCTGGTTCGCGACTTTTGGTGCAAGAAGGCGTGGCAACTTCGCTTTATGCAAAACTGCATTCGCGAATGGACAAACTTCGGCTAGGGGACCCCTTGGATAAGGCGATTGATGTCGGCGCAATCATTGATCCGGCGCAATTGCAGGCGATCACCGAAATGGTGGATAGCGGTCTGGCGGATGGCGGCACGATTTACCGCGCCAACACGCCGATCCCGACGACCGGATGCTATTATCCCCCAACGCTGATTACCGGCTTGGAAAGTGCCTCGCGGCTGATGCAGGAGGAAATCTTTGGCCCGGTGCTGGTGGCAATGACCTTTCGCACTCCGTCCGAAGCCGTCTCTTTGGCCAACAACTCGCGGTACGGGTTGGCGGCGTCGATCTGGACGGAAAATATCAATCTGGCGCTGGATATCGCACCCAAGGTCAATGCCGGGGTGGCATGGATCAACTGTACCAATCAGTTTGACGCCGCCGCCGGATTTGGCGGGCGTCGCGAAAGCGGTTTTGGCCGTGAAGGTGGCCGCGAAGGGCTGTTCGCTTATACCAAACCCAAGGCCAAAGCCAAACCACTGGCGCGGATCCAAGCCTATAAAGGCGAGTCTGGTCCGGCGGATGCAGCACTTGACCGGACCGCGAAGAATTATGTCGGCGGCAAACAAGCCCGACCCGATGGCGGATATGTCAAAGCGGTCTACAGCCCCAAAGGGCATTTCCTTGGCCATGTCGGCGCTGGAAACCGCAAGGACATCCGCAACGCAGTCGAGGCGGCGCACAAGGCGGCTGGCTGGGCCAGGACGACCGGACATTTGCGCGCACAGATCCTTTTTTATATCGCTGAAAACCTGTCAGCCCGGGCTGGCGAATTTGCCCACCGACTGGCAACCATGACCGGCAACAAAGGCCACGCAAAGGCCGAGGTTCAGACCAGTATCGAATGCCTGTTCACCTATGCAGCTTGGGCCGACAAATACGACGGTGCCGTGCATAACGTGCCGATCCGTGGCGTCGCCCTGGCAATGAACGAACCGGTCGGCGTCATCGGCATCGGATGTGCGGATGAAGCGCCTTTGCTGGGCCTGATTTCAACTGTCGCACCGGCGATTGCGATGGGGAACACCTGTGTTGTTGTGCCGTCAGACGCCTTTCCACTGGTCGCGACAGATTTTTATCAGGTGCTTGATACCTCTGATTTGCCGGGTGGTGTGGTCAATATCGTCACCGGCGCGCATAGCGATCTGATGAAAACCCTTGCGGCGCACGATGACGTGGATGCGGTCTGGTATTTCGGGTCAGACGATCTATCGGAAATGATTGAAAATGAAGCGGCGCATAACCTGAAACGCACATGGGTAAATCAGCAATGCGCGCGTGACTGGACCCAGACAGACGCGCAGGAATTTTTACGGCACGCAACAGATGTGAAAAACATCTGGATCCCTTACGGAGAATGAACACCTTGAATACTTTAGAAATCCTTGAACGCCTGATCGCCTTTCCAACGGTCAGTCGTGATCCCAACCGCGCGCTGATCGACTGGGTGGTGGCGCTGCTGGCTGAACACGGAATTGCCAGCACGCTGATCCCCGATGCAAGCGGTCACAAGGCCAATCTATACGCCACCATCGGCCCAGTCGACCGCCCCGGCGTGATGTTGTCAGGCCATACCGATGTTGTGCCGGTCGATGGGCAGGATTGGGCCAAGCCACCGTTTGAACTAACGCAAGCGGATGGCAAGGTTTTTGGGCGCGGCACCGCCGATATGAAGGGGTTTTGTGCGGCTGCAATCAAAGCGGCGATCATGGCGTCCAAGCGGGATCTGAAAACGCCTTTGCACCTGGCGCTGTCTTATGACGAGGAAATCGGCTGCATCGGCGTGCGGTCCCTGGTGGATATGCTGGCCGCGGCTCCGCTGCGGCCAATGATGTGCATTGTTGGCGAACCAACCGGCATGCAGGTGGCGTCCGGCCATAAAGGCAAGGTCGCCTTGCGGGCGACGTGTAAGGGCGAAGAGGGCCATTCGGCGCTGGCGCCTTTGGCGATGAACGCGCTGCATCTGGCGATTGATTTCGGCAATGCTGTGCGGGCAAAACAGGCAGCGATTGCTGCGACCGGGCATAAAGACCACGATTACGACGTGCCGTATACGACGCTGCATCTGGGCAAAATTGCTGGTGGTGAATCGTTGAATATCGTTCCAAATCTGGCGACGGTTGACTTTGAAATCCGCAATCTGGCGGAAGATGACCCACAGGCGATCATCGCTGAATTAACGGCCGAGGCGGCCAAGATTGTCAGCAACGCCAACCATAAATCGGCGGCAATTGAGATCACCGAGACGTTCTCCTATCCCGGCCTGCTGACCCCGCAAAACGCCGATGTCATGGCGTTTGTGCGCGCGTTGACCGGATCAAACGGCTCGATCAAAGTGGCGTTTGGCACCGAAGGCGGGTTGTTTAACGCCAAGCTGGGCATCCCGACAGTGGTTTGCGGACCGGGATCAATGATGCAGGGCCACAAGCCGGACGAATTTGTATCGCTGGAACAGCTGGCGGCTTGTGACACGATGATGTCAAATCTGGTGCGCCGGTTGGAAGGTGAGATTTAAGGGACGCCTCCGGCGGGGATATTTGAACCTCTGAGAAATCAGCAGCGCTTTGCTATTTCTTTGAACGCCACGTCCCCAGCCATGCCAGAGCCCGCCCCCAAAGACCGGACGCACGATCACCCATCGCATCGGCCTGGTCTTCGACTTTGTCCCAGGCCTTGCCCAAATCCTCGAGCACCGGATCGATCCGGGCTTGGCGAAATTTCTGAATTTTGCGATAAATCCACAGAAGGATCAGCGCCACCAGCGTCAGGAAAATGATGTTGAACCACGGGATGATGGTGACATCAGGACTGTCAACCTGACGCACGGAAATCGCGTTCGGATAGATCGACAAGAACTCGTTGCGCCAGCCGTAATGCGTGATAACCGCCCATTGCGGGGCGGCACGGGTGGATACCAGATCGGCGGTTTCGCCCTGCAGGTTTGAGGTGTCGAACTTGAAATAGGGCGGCCAGCCCCACGAGGTATCCTCGTTGCGATAAACCATCACGCCACCGTCGGGATAGGCCGCATATATCAGCCTTAGATCGCGGTTGATCCCGACGGCATTGCCACTGTCGGGTTGCGCGTAAAATATCCGGTTCCAGCCGGAAAAGTCCTGCCGGATAACCTCGGTGCCAGTGATCCGCACCACGTCATGCTGCGGCAGCGTGTAATGGGCAAAGCCAAACACGATCAGCGTAATCAGCGAGATCAAAGTCCATTTCACATAACGCATCCGGTTTCCTTACATGTAATTCGAAACATAAATCAGCGTCATCACCACCATTAGCGGGATGATGTAAACGCCCAAAATCAGTTTGCGCCGGAACGAGCCCCGATATTCAGCCATGCCTTTATCGACATAATCATCCCGCGAGCCATCAATGCCACCAGCATCAAATTCGGCCTCCAGCTGTTTGCGGCACCGCCAGCGCTGCATGAGGGACAGATAAGCATAGATCACCGTCAAAACAACGAATGCTATGGCAAAAAGACGAATTCCACCGATCATTGGTTCCTCCTGATGGCGCCCCAGGGGCCAACCCGGCGGATCATGTCCGCCGCAACAGTTGGAGCTGGTGGCGGCGGTGGGGCGACATCCTCCATGCCGGGTTCCGGCCCGAACAGGGCTGCGCGAGCATCTGCCTTATCAACCGAATATTCGCGGGCCAGAAAATCCACCACAAAGGCTTTCTTCGCCTCGGGCCAGGTTAAATAGGTGCGATAGAACGCTTCTTTGTGGCAGATAAACAATTGCCGCACATCCTTGGGTGACAATTCCGCCAGCAGCATATTGACCAGATCCCGATCCTTGGTCTGGCTGGCGCGCAAGGTATAGAAAAACGCCGGATGTTCCGAGGTGATGCGCGGCCATTCACCGTTGTTTTCAACGTATCGCAGCAGATCGCTTAGGGCATGAAACTCGTCCGGAAGCTCGGCCAGATGCTGGCGCGCCGCCCGGCGCAGGGCGACGCGGTCCATGCCCGTCAGGTCTTCACCGCGCAGCGCAGCCGTATCCACCAGAATGAAATCCAGCCGCTGGCGCAGCAGGGACGCGGCATTCAGATTGCTGGCCGCCACCACACTTTCGGCCAGCGCATTATCCGCCAGAAACTTGGAAATGCCGTTTCTATCTGCGAAATCAAGCACATGTTCGATCGGCAGCTTGCCCAGCGCCTTGGCGTCGCCCACCGTAATTGCTGCCGGAAGCGGCACGTCGCGAAAGATATAGATGCCACCGAAATGTTCGGTATAGAAATTATCCTGCCGGAAACTGGCGGTTTTCAGGCTGATCGGGTTGCGCATGATGTCGCCGGATTTCTTGGCCAGTTCGATCATGTCAGCGATCAGAACATCATCCCACCACGCATCGGGCTCGGTTTGAAACCGGTCGATTTTGCCAAGCAAGACTTTGGCGTCAACCAGATGGTTTTCGGTGGTGTCCGCCTCGATCTCGACCTGCCGGATATTGAACAGACGGGCCGGATCAGCCACCGAATAGACCGAGTTTACCAACTCGCCCGCCACCGCATCCCGCGTGGTCAGCGCGAAAAGCTGGGTTTCGTTTTCAAGGATGAAGCTTTTCAAAATCTCGCGCGAGGTTGAAAATTTCGCGTTCAGCAGCGGGGCGGTTTTCTGCTTGGTTGATAGCAGAATGAACTGCCGGTTGCAGCCGTTCGGGTTGAGGTACAGATCGTCGTTCAGCTCGTCCCCAATTTCGGGGGCAAAGCCGGAAATGTCGATGTGAAACTCGGTCAGTTTGGTTTCTTTGCCGGTCAGATGTTTCAACGCGCGGTTATAACGCTCGACCAAAGCGGCCGAGTTTACCTCGAACAGGTTGCCATACATCAACCCGGCTTTGATCAGGCGCATCATTTCGGCAGGTCCTTGGCGCGGTATTTCAGGCCGTAAAGGGCGGCGTACCAGACGCCGGAAAAGATCAGCAGGAATTTGGCGACGCCGGGCAGGCCGACGAGGTGCATGAAGTCACCTTGATAGAGGACCTCGTAGTAAATGACCGAGGCGACCACAAAGCTGACGCCGGTGATGGTGGCCAGCAGCAGCACGTAAAGGAACCCCATCGACAGCGGGGTTTTCGGGCCTTTCCAGCGTTCATGTGCGCGCTGCACCATCCAGCGCGCCACAAGGACAGCGGCGGCGGCAAAGGCGATAAGGACGAGCCAGTTGAGGAATTGGGTCATGTCATGTCCTTTGCAATTTGGCGGGCCGACAGGGCAGCGCGCGGACCTTGGGGTGGGTGCGAAGCGCCCTCCCCATGGGGGTGAACGCCGTCTTGCAAACCCTCCAGCGGAGGGTTTGAGGCGTGAACGCGCGGAGCGCCGGAATGGTCCGGGCGCTGACCGGGCCGCAAGCGTCCCGGTTGGTAGCGGGCACCCCAATTTTTTTGCCGGAATAACTAGTCATGCCTGATGGTTCCTGTAATATCTCCTTCCTTCGGCGATCAGCGAAGCCGTAGTCCAGCCTTGTTCCCTTTTAGACGTGCATTCGCGAAATAGGAAACCTTGGCGATCAATTTATTTAATTCCTCGTCCGTTGCGTCTTTGTCGATTTTATCTCTGACCCGATCAAAACTCATCATTCGAAATACACGCTCCATTAAGTACCCCTCTATGTTCGCTACCCGCGTTTTCTCTTTTGGAGTAAGTTCGAACTCAGAAGGCAAGAGGGAGTGAGCCCTAAGTTGCTTTGGTTCTTCCGAATCTTTTGTTTCCTTTAGTCTCTGAACAAGCTGCGCCCACGTGGCATGGTTGTGTTGTCGAAAATCAATGAATTGAATTGGCTCAATTTTCGGGTGCCGTATGCATTCTTCAAGTAAAACTGGGATGATTGGCTTATTCAATCCCATTCCCCGAGCCCACTCATATGTAACGTAATGCGATGCACAAGAACTTGGGGAAAGCGCAAGACCCATTGCAAAACATTCGTCGATTCCTAAATCAATTGATCGCCGCCATTCTTCTCCCGCCTGCAGAGCGCCTACGTCACGCCATATCTCTATCCCGGCGTCTTTAAGTTTTTCGCCCAACAGTTCCGCGAAAAATTTGTCTTTATGCGAATAGCTTATGAATGCCCTATCAACCATCCCGCCCCTCCAGATACCTTCTCTTCGCCTCTTCCATCCGCTGCATATCGCGCACGGCCCCTTCGATCGCCACCTCATCCGACTTATCGGCATAGCGGAACTCGCTATCCGCGTAGCGGTTGATTTCCTGGATCAGCATTTCCACCGTGATCGGCTGCATCATGCCCTTCAACATCGCCATTTTGGTGTCGTAATCCTTGAACAGGAACAGGTCCGGCTGTTCCATCCATTCGTCGGGCAATTCGATATCCATCGCCCGCACCTTGACCGCGTCGGTGATGTTCTTGATGGCGCGACCGGTGAACCGAGGGTCGGCCTCCTGAATCCCCTTCAGATAGGCCCCCAGCTTGGCGATGGTATCAAGCCGACCGATCTGCTTATCCACCTTTTCGAACACCCTGATCAGCCCGTCTTCATGCGGGCGGGAATGGCTGGCGAAGCTTTCGGCCACGGCTTTCTTGATCTCCTGCGCGGCGTAAACCTGATGGTCGCCAACCGGAATGTTGTGGTTCTTACCCATCAACAGATACAGAATATCGATGTAATCCTCGCGGGTTTTTGGTCCGTCCACCAGAAACCGTGCCCCGGCCCGTTGACGCAGGGCGTCGTCCACATTCTCGGGATAGTTCGAGAACATGCCGAACGTGCAATTGCCGCGCACAACCGTATTGGCACCGGCAAAGCTTTCCATCAGCACGGCGGTAATTTCCAACTGCCCGGCGCTCGATTGCCGGTCGCCGCGTTTGCCGGCAAGTTGGTCGATATCGTCAATCGTGCCAAAGCCGATGACGTTCGGATC
>DJBQ01000187.1:0-9275 GCA_002430125.1 Rhodobacterales bacterium UBA5972 | reverse complement strand
CTGTCGATGCTTTCAGTCGACAGGTTCTGGAACCGGAACGGATAGCCTGCGACCTTGCAATATTCCGAAATCAACCCGGCCATCATCTGGATCAGCGTGGTTTTACCCGTCCCCGGCATCCCGTCGCCCATGAAGGTAAAGATAAAACCGCCAAGGTCGGCAAACGGGTTCAGCTTGCGTTCAAAGTCATAGGCCATCAGCATTTTGCTAAGCTTGACCGCCTGATATTTGGCGATATGGTTGCCGATCACCTCGTTCGGTTTCTTGAACGTCATCGTCAGCTTGCTGGATTTTGCCTTATGCGCGGGCTTGAATCCATCGACGGTGAAATCGTCGGCTTCAACCCGGTAGGCGACACTCTCAAACGCCGCCAAACGCGCCGACGTACTGGCCCGCAACGCCACCTTTTCCATCAGCTTTTCGCAATAAGCCGCAATCACCGCAATCAGCGAGGCCTCGTCTGTGGCGAAAGTCGCAACGTCCTGATCCAGCTCCCACAGCGCGCCGTGCAGCGCATCAATGCGGTTGTCGGTCAGGATTTCCTCGACCTCGCCGATCTCAAGCCCATGTTGCATTTCCGGCGCGTGGGCGGAAACCAGAAACCTTGTCATATTGGCAAATGTGAACAGCGAGATCAGCGACGAGGCTTGCAATCCTTCGGAAAATTCCGCCGATCTGGCAGGCGACAAACGCCCCGCCAGATTATCACGTTTCAGGTCAGCCAACCCGGTTTGTTCCTCGAACAGATCGCTGACCGTATGGGCAACGGCAAGCGCACGGCGCAGGCTTTGCAGCGCGGTGGCCCGGGTTGCCGAGGTTAGCGGATCATCGCCGTCCGCGGACACCCGATTGATGATATGCACGCCTTCAGGCCGCGCAGTTGATCGCGTGACAAGCCCCGGTGTTGTTGAACGAAACTGGCTGCGGCGCGGAGCGATACCGGGCGAGCGTTCAGCCGCGACGTGCTGTTTTGGCTTGGCAATCCGCGGCGTGTGGTCAAACCCATCGAGCATCGCCAAAGCACTGGCATAATGCGTACGGATATTATCTTCGGACAGTTCCATCAGGTTTTGTTGTTGGCTCATATGCCTGTTATTCCTTCGTATCGCTGCCCCGGACCTGCTCCGGGGTCTATGCTTCTTGCAGGGCTTGCCGTCGAGAGGTCCCGGAGCAGGTCCGGGACTGCGTGGCGTGTTCCCTCACTTATAACTTAAAATCTGACCAGCCTCGCTGACCACATATTTGCGCACGCCCTGAAACCCCGGTGGTTTGCGTTCCTCCAAAACCTGAAACGGCGCTTGCGGCAGGATCAGGGATCGGCGCACTTCACTGGAACCGGTTTCCGCCTCTGTGCCGCCGAAATGATCCAGCCGGAAAATCTCGCGTTCAACCGTGCTGAAAAACCCCTTCTTTTCGGTTTCAACCCGGTCAGACAACAGGGTTTCCACCGTCCATGCCAAAGCCCAATCCGTACCCGGCCCGCCCTTGGCATCCTCAAGAATGCCCGCCAGCGGTCCGGTTTGATGGGTATAACTGTGGCTATACATCGGCCCGACATGGATACGGCGGAACAGTTTGGGATGCAGGTCGTCAAAATCCCGGTCAAACCCCTGCGCGATCGTCACCATCTTCAGCGCCGAGACCGCCTGCGCCATCAGATGCGCCTGCACCTGCGGCCAGCGCTTTTCGTCGCGCGGCAGGGCGGTTGACCCGCTGTCCTCCAGCAACAATAAATAGATCGTCGGGATGTTCACCTGACTGTCATAGCTGGCCCAATGCACCACATAGTGTCGCCGCTGACTATCTTCAGTCCCTAGCCAGACAATCTGCGGATCGTTCTGCGCCCAAAACATCCCGCCCTTGGCCAGACCTTCATAATAAAGCCGCTGCGACAGGGCGAATTGCAGCTTCACCGGCACTTCAAGTTCGTTCAGGATATGACGCACCATATCCTTTTTCAGCTCAGTCGCCGAGGGCAAAGCGCCAAGATGCTGATCCACCTGATGCGCGTCATTGGCCATTTGCAGCAGTTCGCCGTAAACTGGAAAGCCGCTGTCAGTCGTGTCGATATTCAGTGATTTCGGCAGCAAAGACGACACCCGGCCCGACATCAGATATTTGTTCGACAAAGCCTCGAACGTTGCGGTCAGCGCCTGCAAATAAGCCCGCAGCACATTCAGTTCGACCTGCCCCAAACGATCACTTGAAACCGCCAGTTCGGCCACCTGATCCAGATGATCCAGAATGCGGTCAAACTTGGCAAAATATCGCCGCGCCGCAATTGCGTCGTCAAGGGCGCGGTGGTCGGTGGTCAACTGGGTTGCGGGCATCAGGCGCCATACAAATTCTTGTCATGCTTCTCGACGATCTTCTGGAACCGCCGCACGAACCGTTCATCCGACTTGGCCTTTTCCTCAAGCACTTTGCGCGCGAAAATCATGTGATCCTCGTGCTTTTCCATCATATCCGCCATCCGCTGATTGGTCGCCGACCCGATAGCCGCCATCGCCGATTGCGCCTCTTGGTCGGTTTTCACCCCGATCTCGTTGATCCGGTGCGCCACGTCCTGTTGCTGTGCGGTTTTCAGCGATTTCGTCAAAGCATCATACAAAACCACCCGCTGCTTGGTGTCGGTCTGCAATTTGTTGATCAGAACCATTTGTGTGGCCGCCTGATTTTGCAACGAATCCATCCAGGTTTTACCGCTTTCAATATAGCGTTCCAACGTCTGGGATTTCGCCAGCTTAACCTGCTCGTCCTGCACCATGGCGTTATATTTCACGTTAAGCTCGGCAAGCTCGGTTTCCAGCTTGGTCCGCGCAGCCGCATCCTGTTGCACCGAAATCCGGTTTTCCAGATCAATGATTTTCGGGTCCATCGCCAGAATATCAACCCGCAGCGTTTCCAGCGCGCCAACCGTGGCCTCGCGTTCGTCCAGCGTCTGTTTCAGATTGGTTTCAACTCGGTCTTTATGGTCGTTCAGACTGGCCAATTGCCCTTCCAAAAGCGCCACGATCACGTCGGATTTTGCGATCAGATCCTGCAACTTGTCGTCGATACTGGCAGTGCGCATGCGTTCCTGACGCAGGCTTTCAGACTTGCCGCGCGAAAATATCCCGACAAAGCTTTCCCAGCCGGTCTTATCGCGCATTGCCGAAAAATCCTGACTGAATCCGGCGGTGACGTCATCAAGCCCCATAATCAGTTCGGCGATATTGGCGTTCATCAACTCGGAATGCGCATGCACATCATCCAGCGTGGCATTTTCGATATCAATCGAGATATCTTGGCCCGCATCAATTTTCGCCCGCGCGGTTTCAATTGCGCTGGTCAGCTTGGTCATTTTCGACTGTGCAGCCTCGACCTCTTTTTTGGATTTTTCGATCTGAGCGCCAAAATCGGCCATGACATCCCTCGCTAAGTTAATAAGATTTACATTATCTGGGGGCAGTCTAGCGCGGTTTAAAGGCGCTGGGGAACAGATTTTTCGCCCGAATGCCAAAAACCCCCGAGGTCGCTTTGTAAAAAGCGTCCGAGATAATGGCGTGCACCGAAGGTGCTCGATTTACTTACTTAGCACCGGGTCAGTCCAGCGGCACCAATTCGGCCTCAAGCCGGGCCCGCAAATGCGCGTGTTGCGCTGGCAGCTTCAATGTTTCGCCCAGATGCGCCATGTCCTCGTCCACAGCAAATCCCGGGCCTTCGGTGGCAACTTCAAACAACACACCGCCCGGCGTGCGAAAGTAAATCGACTGAAAATAATCCCGGTCGCGCACGCCGGTGACTTTCTGCCCCATCGCCAGCATCGCGCTGCGCACCCGGTCTTGGTCCGCCAGATCACCCACGCCAAAAGCCACGTGATGCACCGACCCCGCGCCTTCCACAGCCTTGGGCGCCGCAGGATCCGCAATCAAATCCACAACATCTCCGGTTTTTGCGTTTGGCAATTGGTACCGACTGGCATTGCCCTCAATCCCCGCAGACCGATAGCCGAATTCAGTCAGAATTTCGGCGGTTGACCCGATATCTGCCAGCCTCAAAGTCACCCCACGCAATCCGGCAATATCGGTGTTTTCGGAATGCGCCAGACCGGCACTTTCAACCAGACAAAACGCATCACTATCGGGCGCGGCAAATGACAGACCGGCCTCGCCAAACCACGTATCCGACATCACATCACCAGCGCCCGCAGCACCCAAACGTGCCTCCCAAAAATCCAGACTGCCGACAGGCACCGCAAAGGCAACCGCACTGACCTCGCCGGTTCCCCGGCTGCCACGCGCCAGACCGGGAAACGGGAAATAGGTCATCACTGAACCGGGCGCGGCCACCGCGTCGCCGTAATAAAGGTGATAAACCGACGGGTTATCGAAATTCACCGTCTGCTTGATACGCCTTAGGCCCAACCCTTGCCTCCAGAACCGGTCAGTTCCGCGCGGGTCCGAGGCTTTCGAGGTGACGTGGTGTAATCCGAGTATCGGCAAGGGCATGGCAAATCCATCCATAGGTCGGCTACATCCTACGAATACTTCGATGGCCGAGACAATAGTCAAGACCCAGACATACTGTTCACGAAATAGAAACAATCAATTTCCCAACCTTCCCCGTTGCATGGCCAGCGATTCGCGCCTAACCTTTCCGCTTGGGGGAGTGTTTTTCGTATGCAACTTGTCGTGCCAGATGCCTTGTTTGAGGCGATTGAAAACCGCCGTGACGATCTTGTCGCGCTGACGCAGGATTTGATCCGCATCCCAACGCTGAATCCACCGGGGGCAAACTACCGCGAGATCTGCGACTATCTAGATGCGCGCCTGTCGCGCTCGGGCTTCAAGACCGAACTGATCCGCGCCATCGGCACCCCCGGCGACAGCGACCAATATCCCCGCTGGAACATCGTCGCCCGCCATCAAGGCGCGCGCACCGGCGACTGCGTGCATTTCAATTCGCACCACGACGTTGTCGAAACCGGCAATGGCTGGACCTTTGATCCCTTCGCCGCCACCTTGCAGGATGGCCGGATTTATGGCCGTGGCACCTGTGACATGAAAGGCGGGCTTGCCGCCTCGATCATTGCCGCCGAGGCGTTTATTGCCACCCACCCCGATTACAGCGGCGCGATTGAAATATCCGGCACGGCGGACGAGGAATCCGGTGGTTTCGGCGGTGTCGCCTATCTGGCTGAACAGGGATATTTCAACCCCGAACGCGTGCAGCATGTCATTATCCCCGAACCCTTGAACAAAGACCGCATCTGCCTTGGCCATCGCGGTGTCTGGTGGGCGGAAATCGAAACCAAGGGCCGGATTGCGCATGGCTCAATGCCGTTTCTGGGCGATTGCGCGGTGCGCCATATGGGGGCGGTGATCGCCGAAATGGAAACCACGCTGTTCCCCCTGCTGGCTACAAAACGCACCGAAATGCCGGTGGTTCCCGAAGGCGCCAAGCAATCCACACTGAACATCAATTCGATCCATGGTGGCGAACCGGTTCAGGATGAAGCCTATACCGGCCTGCCGTCGCCCTGCGTGCCGGACCGCTGCAAAATGGTCATCGACCGGCGGTTCCTGATGGAAGAAAAACTGCCCGAAGTACGGGCCGAGGTGATTGACCTGCTTGACCACCTCAAATCGACCCGCCCCGATTTTGACTATGAAATCCGCGATATGCACACGGTGATCCCCACGATGACCGACAAAAACGCGCCGGTCGTGCAAACCGTCAGCCGGGCGATTTCGCAGGTCTTGGGCAAAGGCCCGGAATATGTCGTCAGCCCCGGCACCTATGACCAAAAACATATCGACCGGATCGGGCGCTTGAAGAATTGCATCGCCTACGGGCCGGGCATTCTGGATCTGGCGCATCAACCCGACGAATGGATCGGCGTTGACGATATGCTGGACTCCGCCAAAGTTATGGCCCTTAGTTTGAAGGAATTACTCGCAGGACGGTGAAACATCGCCCTCAACCGCCAACCGTGAAAGATCAGAAGGAGACCAACATGACTTTCAAAATCCGCACCGCGCTGCTGGCCAGTGCGCTCGTCCTGGGCGCGGCACTGTCCGCGCAGGCTGCGCGCACCGATATCGTGATCGGTATGCAGCTTGAGCCACCGAACCTCGACCCAACCGGCGGTGCTGCTGCCGCGATTGACGAAGTGGTTTATGCCAATGTGTTTGAAGGCCTGACCCGGTATCGTTCCGACGGATCAATCGCCCCAGCACTGGCGTCAAGCTGGGATATCTCGACTGACGGACTGACCTATACGTTCCATCTGCAATCTGGCGTGAAATTCCACGACGGCACCGACATGAACGCCGAGGATGTCAAATTCTCGCTGGATCGTGCGCGCGCAGAAGACTCGACCAACGCTCAGAAAGCCCTGTTCAAAGGCATCGCGTCGGTTGATGTGGTTGATCCGCTTACCGTCAAAGTCACCCTGTCCGATCCTAATGGCGGGTTCATTACCAATATGGCCTGGGGTGACGCGGTTATTGTCGCACCGGAAAGCATTGCCACAAACACAACAAACCCGATTGGCACCGGCCCGTTCACCTTTACCGAATGGGTTAAGGGCGACAAAATCGTCATCAGCAAGAACCCCAACTATTGGGGCGAGGCAGTTGCGCTGGACAAGGCAACCTTCAAGTTCATCTCGGACCCAACGGCAGCGTTTGCGGCGATGATGGCCGAAGACATTGACGCTTTCCCCGGTTATCCGGCCCCCGAAACCCTGCCGCAATTTGCAGCCGACCCGCGTTTTTCCGTAGTTGGCGGCAATACCGAGGGTGAAACTATTCTTGCAATGAACAACAAGGACGAGCATTTCAAGAATGTCAAAATCCGCGAGGCGGTGGCGCATGCGATCAACCGTCAGGAAATCATCGACGGCGCAATGTTTGGATATGGCAAGCCGATCGGCACCCATTTCGCACCGCACAACCCGGATTATGTCGATCTGACCGGTTTGTCGAACTATGACCCGGCGCTTGCCAAAAAACTGTTGGCCGAAGCAGGTTTTCCAAACGGCTTTAAGACCACGCTGAAGCTGCCTCCGCCCTCCTATGCCCGTCGCGGCGGCGAAATCATTGCGGCACAGTTGCGCGCTGTCGGGATTGACGCTGAAATCAGCAATCTGGAATGGGCCCAGTGGCTGGAACAAGTGTTCAAAGGCAAAGATTTTGGCCTGACCATCGTCAGCCATACCGAGCCAATGGATATCGGCATCTATGCGCGTCCGGAATATTACTTCCAGTACGACAATCCGGCGTTCCAACTGTTGATGACCGACCTCAATCTGGCATCAGACCCGGAAAAACGTTCGGCGATCCTGAAAGAGGCCCAGACCATGATCGCCAAGGATTACGTCAACGGCTATCTGTTCCAGCTGGCCCGCACATCCGTTGCCAACGCCAAGATCAAAGGCCTGTGGGAAAACTCGCCCACCCAAGCAACCGATTTGACTGGCGTCAGCTGGTCGGATTGATCCCAAGCCTGAAACCAACAAAATCCCCCTGATCCGTCGGGGGGATTTTTTCTAAGCTATTGGATCAAAGTCACATGCTGCTTGAAGGATCCTGTCACTGCCAGGCGATCCGGTTTACCGTTCAAAGCCGCCACCCCTATCCGTTCAACATCTGCTATTGCAGCATCTGCCGTAAAACCGCAGGCGGCGGTGGTTTTACTATCAACCTCAACGCCGAATTTCAAACGCTGACAATCGACGGTGCGGAAAACATCACCCGTTTCCACGCCCGTATGTCAGACGGTCAACCCAGCAATGCCGAGCGCAGCTTTTGCAAACTCTGCGGCACCTCGCTGTGGCTTTACGACAGCCGCTGGCCCACCCAAATTCATCCCCAAGCCGCCGTCATCGACACACCCCTGCCCGTGCCACCCGAGCACACCCATCTGATGCTGGCCTCCAAACCCGGCTGGGTAGAACCCTGCTTCCGCAACGGCGACAAACAGTTTGACGAATACCCCGACGAAAGCATCGCGGCGTGGCACCAGCGCCTTGGGCTTGAAAGCTGAACCCTTATTGTGAAAGCTCCAGAAATGATCACCGTCCATCACCTGAACCGATCCCGCTCGCACCGCATATTGTGGCTGCTCGAAGAACTTGGCCAGCCTTACACCGTCAAACATTACACCCGCGACACCGTCACCAACCTCGCACCGCCGGAGCTGACTGCGGTGCATCCGTTGGGCAAATCTCCAATGGTGGAACTTGATGGCCGCCTGATCGTCGAAAGCGCTGCGATCACCGAAATCCTGTGCCAGCGCTTTGCCCCGCAAATGATCCCCACCACCGATACCGACGCCTATATCACCCATCAGGAACTGATGCATTTTGCTGAAGGCTCGATGATGACACCGATCCTGTTGCGGCTTTATACTGACCGTCTGGGCGACGCTGCCGCCCCTTTGCATCCGCGCATCAAGCACCAGATTGACAGCCATTTCGCGCATATGGAGGCAGCTTTGCGCCCCTCAGGCCACTATGTTTTGGATGACATATCCGCCGCCGATATCATGCTCAGCTTTCCGGCCGAGGTCGCGATGCGCCAAAACCGCGCCACCGATTTCCCTCGTCTGGCGGCATTCGTTGCGGCAAATCAAGCGCGCCCGGCTTACCTTCGGGCGGTGGCCGCGGGGACCCCTCCCCAAAGCTAAATGAACGGATCATAGGCCCATTGTAGCAAACCCTGCCGCTGGCGCGGGCGACAGAAGATATCGCCCGGATAGCAATTCGCGCGGATTTGCCCTGCATGGCGCGAAAACGCCCGCCATCGCTTGATCTGGATCACGTCGATGTCCGGCAACCGCCGCCCAAGGGTATAACGGCAATACCACTGAAACCAACCGCGTGGGTCCGGTCCGTAAATCCAGCCTTTGTCGCGCCAGACCGACAGCGGCTGCCGGCTTTTCACCCCGAAATAGTTTAGGCCCGCATCCGCCCGCTCCGACAGCTTGGCCCTGTCAAACCATTCGGCCGGAAATTCCGTCCGGCAATCGTTCAGATACTTGCCCTCGAACACTCCCATCGCCAGCAGGTCCTTTGGGCTGAAGGCCGGGCGAAACCCGTCGCCAAAATCCGCCCCCTCTGCAGCCTCAAGCCGATATTCATAGCCGCTCTGCATCCGGTCATTCACCCTGATCAACACCACTTCTGCCTTTCAAATACCTGACCGACGCAACAGTGCCATTTCGCAACGGCTATCCGCAACCACGGCAAATCCTGCTGATACCTATATGTCACATCCCGGCAGGTAGTA
>DJBQ01000020.1:2821-3153 GCA_002430125.1 Rhodobacterales bacterium UBA5972 | reverse complement strand
CTGATCATAACCGTGAAAACTTACGCATTCAATCGAATACGCCACCTTTTCGGCGTGTATTGCGCCTTTGCGAACAGACCTGCTTGACCTCTGGCGGCTGTCCGTCTTAGCTGGTCCCAATCTGGAAAGGCCGCTTATTATGACCGATAAACCCTACGCAACCCCACCCGGTGGCCTGCCGTCGCAATCCGATCTGATGACCGGGCGCGCGGTGTTTACAACGGCCTATGCGGTGATCCCCAAAGGCGTAATGCGCGATATCGTGACATCAAACCTGCCACATTGGGAAGGCGCGCGCGCCTGGATCATCGCCCGCCCGTTAAGCGGATTTG
>DJBQ01000020.1:0-2618 GCA_002430125.1 Rhodobacterales bacterium UBA5972 | reverse complement strand
CCCCGTTAAGCGGCTTTGCCGAAACTTTCGCGCAATATATCATGGACGTCGCCCCCGGCGGCGGCAGCTCCAACCCCGAACCCGACCCACAGGCACAGGCGGTTTTGTTCGTCACGGCGGGGCTGATGGACCTTTCAATTGACGGCGCGACGCATCACCTGAAGGCAGGTGGATACGCCTATATACCTGCCGGGGCTAAATGGTCGTTGCGCAATCCGGGCACCAAACCTCTCGGCTTTCACTGGATCCGCAAGTCTTATGAAGACGTGCCGGGCATTGCGCGACCCGCGGCGTTTGTCACCAGCGACACGGCAGTTGCACCAAACGCGATGCCAGATACCGACGGGCGCTGGGCGACCACGCGGTTTGCTGATCCGGATGACATCCGCCACGATATGCATGTCAATATCGTCACCTTTCAACCCGGCGGCCTGATCCCGTTTGAAGAAACCCATGTGATGGAACACGGGCTTTATGTGTTGGAAGGCAAAGCGGTTTACAAACTGAACAGCGATTGGGTCGAGGTCGAGGCGGGTGATTTCATGTGGCTGCGCGCCTTCTGCCCGCAGGCCTGTTACGCCGCAGGGCCGGGGCCGTTTCGGTATCTGCTCTATAAAGATGTGAACCGCCATCCGGGTTTGCGCCTGAAATGATCCTGAAACCTGAAACACTGACGGCGGCGGCTTTCGCGCCATTTGGGCAACTGATCGAGGCTGATCCGGCAACAGCAGTCGAGATTAATTCAGGCTTCACCACCCGTTTTCACGCTTTGGCCACAGCCGAAACCGATGCCAAAACCATCCTGTCGATATTCCGGGGCCGCCGGCGACCGATGACTGGCGGCATGCTGGAACGCCACCCGCTTGGCAGTTAGGTCTTCGTGCCGCTTGGCGGGCGGCCTTGGCTGGCGGTCGTCGCTGAAACCCCTGACCCCACCGCCTGTCGCGCGTTTTTATGCGCGGGCCATCAAGGGCTGCAATATGCGGCAAACGTCTGGCATCACCCGTTATTGGTGATCGGCGCGGAACAAGACTTTCTGGTGGTCGACCGCGACGGCCCGGGGCCAAATCTGGAGGAGGTTTTCTTCACGACCCCGCGTCAGATCACAATCTAAGTCCCGCTAACATCATAGTTTCAAAAATACTCAATTCGCTCCGCCAGTTACTCTGGACCACCATCAGCTATCTGATAAGCCCGTTCCTGCACGACGTTCAACGCTTCGGTCAAAGCGGTCTGATACACTTCGGGGTTTGAGCCGTCTTTTGGCACGAAAATCGGGTCACCCGCCACAAATACCAGCTTTGAAAATGGCAGATGCCATTGCATCTTGTCCCATGTGTTCAAAACCCGCCGCCGCGAGGTTGTCATTGCCACCGGCATGATCGGCACGCCACTTTTGCGGGCGATCAAAATAACCCCCGGCCCGGCCTGCTGGGAAATTTTTGGCACATCAGCGGTCATCGTCACCGATTTACCGGCCCGCAGGATTTTCAGCAATTGCAGCGCCGCGCGCGCCCCACCTTTTGGCGTGTCCGTTTCGATTGTGGTGCCAGATCCATAAACCAGCGGCACCCCCATATAGGCGACAGCCTGACCCACCATCCGCCCGTCGCCATGTGCCGCGACCATCAACGTTGGATACACACCGGCCCGAAACCGCGACGCGAATATGAAGCTGTGACCGTGCCAAGTGGCGTAAATATAGGGGCCATCGGTGCCAAATTTGTTGTCGGGATCGGCAGGCACATAGATATGCCGCGACGTGGCGCTGACAAAACGCAGGTATAGCGACAGCAGATAGCTGCCAAACGGTCCCCGCATAAAGGTTTTGATCGCATCTTTCACGTACTTCGCCCTGTTTTTGCTGCTTTGCCTATGATATTAGCGCCTGGAAAAGACAAGGGGAAACCCCCATTGACTCTGACCTTCAAACCCCTATAACCCGCGCATCCGGCCCCTGAAAGGCCGGTTCTTTTATTGGTGTTGGTGGTTCCCGCAAGGGAAGACCTGTCAGGCGCAAGCCAAAGGACAACGCCCTTCATAGTCGCCCCTTGGGCGTCGTAAGAACGAAGGAGATCAGCCGTGACCAAACGCACGTCTGCCAAGTACAAAATTGACCGCCGGATGGGTGAAAACATCTGGGGTCGTCCGAAATCCCCGGTAAATCGTCGTGAATATGGCCCCGGTCAGCACGGCCAGCGCCGCAAGGGCAAATTGTCCGATTTCGGCACCCAGCTGCGCGCCAAGCAAAAGCTTAAAGGCTATTACGGCGATCTGACCGAAAAGCAGTTCCGCCGGATCTATACCGAAGCTGAACGTGTAAAAGGCGATACCGGTGAGAACCTGATCGGTCTGCTGGAGCGCCGTCTGGATGCGGTTGTTTACCGCGCCAAATTCGTTGTAACGGTTTTTGCTGCGCGTCAGTTCGTCAATCACGGCCATGTCACTGTCAACGGTCAGCGGGTCAATATCCCGTCTTACCGGGTGAAAGAAGGCGACGTGATCGAAGTGCGTGATCGCTCCAAGCAACTGGGTGTTGTTCTGGAAGCCGTTGCCTCGTCCGAGCGCGATACACCGGAATATCTGAATGTCGATCACAGCAAGATGCGGGCCGAGTT
>DJBQ01000186.1:19614-24763 GCA_002430125.1 Rhodobacterales bacterium UBA5972 | reverse complement strand
CATATGGCTTTCAGGCGGTGGATAGTTTGTCGAAAATCCTGCCGGTTCCGCTGGCTTTGGACATTTTCAACACTTTTCAGCCTGAAGCCTTGTCGCCCTTATTGGCCGAGGTTGATCTGATCCGCATCACATTCCCGAGTTTCTCGGATGGCCGGGGGTTTTCACTGGCGCGACAGTTGCGCCTGTTGGGTTATGTCGGAAGGTTGCGTGCATCTGGCCCGCTGTTGGCCGATCAATATGCCATGCTGCGGCGGGCGGGTTTTGACGAGGTTGAAGTGCCCGACGAAATCGCCGTTCGACAGCCTGAATCGCAGTGGCTGGCGCGTGCCAATTGGCAGGCCAACGATTATCAAAAGCGCTTGCGCCAATTTGACGGGTTATAACTGATGCCCAAAGACCTTAGATATGATCGAACCGAAGACCAAAGCCCGACGAAAGCCAGCCCAATGAACCAACAGATCGCGCCCATGACCGGCGCCGAAACCAAGGCAGCGCGTTTACCTGATGCGCAAACCGTCACAGCCGTAAAGCATTGGAATGACCGTCTGTTTTCGTTTCGCGTAACCCGCCCGGCAAGCCTTAGATTTCGGTCGGGCGAGTTTCTGATGATCGGGGTTTTGGATGATACTGCTCGGCCTTTGCTGCGCGCCTATTCCCTCGCCTCGCCCAGTTGGGATGATGAGCTAGAGTTTTATTCGATCAAGGTGCAGGACGGACCGCTGACATCGCGACTGCAACATATAAGCGTCGGTGATCAGATTATCATTCGCCCTAAACCCGTTGGATCACTGGTGATTGATGCCTTGTTGCCGGGCAAAAGGTTATATCTGTTCGCGACAGGCACAGGAATCGCGCCTTTTGCCTCGCTGGTTCGTGATCCTGACGTTTACCAGAAATTCGATCAGGTTATCCTGACACATACCACGCGCACCGCATCCGCCCTTGGCTATAGCAAAAAATTGGTTGCAGATATCTTGTCAGACGAAACCCTCAGCGAAATCGCCGGCGGCAAGTTGTGGTATTATCCGACGACCACCCGCGAAGAGACGCCCAAAATGGGGCGAATTACCGATTTGATCACCTCGGGCGAGCTGTTTCGCGATCTTGATCTGCCGCCCTTTGACAGCACGACAGATCGGGTGATGATTTGTGGCTCGATGGGGTTGAATACGGATCTTAAAAAAATCATCGAAGCGGCGGGATTACGTGAGGGATCAAACTCCGAACCCGGTGAATATGTGCTTGAAAAGGCTTTTGTCGGCTAAGATTAACCCACTGGCATGATGTATCGCTTGGCTTTAGATTGCTGGTAATGCAATTTATTCCGGCGGCCAGTTGATGCGCAAATTCCCGTTAACATTGATTTTGGCGCTGGTTGTACCGGCAGGTCTGATCTTGGCATAACCGGTACTGGCAACAAGGCTTGGCATTCTCGGCGGGGCGGTCGCAGGTCAGGTTATGTTTGCGCTGTTATTGTTAATTGTTGCCTCCCGCGCCGTCAAACTGGAAACCGCTGATAGCACCCAATCCGGGTTTGCCGGAACCGGTCGCTGGACCCTGCCGTTGGCTGTGCTGGTTGGGGTTTTTCTGTTCCTTGGATACCGGGTTCTGGCCTATTTCATCATCGAGGTCGCCGGTCTTCCAGGGTATCTGGACGGTGCCGATACATTTTATGACCTTCCCCTATCCTTGCAAATAACCGATGCGATTCTGATTTCTGCGGGGCTTTATTGGTTGCTGATCGCCTATGCAATCGAACGGCTGCGCACACTGACACGATCAGCAACAGTGGCGATACTCATCCCTACCGCCGTGTTTTCACTGCCACACTTGCCGGCTTGGGGACCGGGGCCGACAGTTACACTGGCAGTGTCAACTTTGATCCTGACGCTGGTCTATCTGTGGCGGCGGGATGTTTTGGCGTTGATACTGGCAGATTTGAGCGTTGATATTTACGGCATTCTGCACAGTCAGGAGTAGGATCGGTTAATGTGTATCCGGTTGGCGTGCGGCCACCGCCAGAACGCCTGCCAAACCGGCCATTGCAATCGGGAACATCGTGAAGGCGTTAAAGCCAAATCCCCAATACATACCGGCGGCGGAAACAACCAGCAATCCGCCACCAATCAACGCACGTGAGCGCGCCATCGCACCGCCGGCAATCGCCAAAATCGGCGCAAGAAGACTGATGGCCTGAATGCGACCAACGTTATCGACCTGTTCGACATAGTCGGGAACTTCGCCCCACCAATTCACAAATTCCGTGTATCCGTAACTGAAAAACCCAACGATCATACCGATGACGCCTGCGATAATTCCCAAAACCAAAGCTGCGTTGCGCATGATCTGCCTTTCGATGTTGCGTTATGTACCTAAGATGTTGCGAGGTTCGGTGCAAGTGTGGCAATTGCCTGAGCCTTTCGGCAACGTTGTTCAATGTTTGTCTCTTGTTGTGTGACGAAAGAAGCCTTAAATCTTGGGGCAGAGATTCAGCGAAGGAAACCCGATGGCAAAGACCGTAAAAGATATGATGGAAGCAGCAAACGCCGTAGTGGCGCGCGTCAGCGTGGCTGAAGCACAGGAAATGATCCAAAAAGGCGCCCTGTTACTGGATGTGCGCGACGCGCCGGAAGTTGAAAAAACCGGTTTGGCCGAGGGAGCTGTTCACGTGTCACGCGGTATGCTGGAGTTTCGCGCCGATGCAAGCACGCCATTTCACGAGAAGTCTTTCGACAAAGGTCGCCCGGTGGTGATTTATTGCGCCTCCGGCGGACGTGCGGCACTGGCGGGCAAGCTTCTGCTGGATATGGGATACGAAAAGGTCGTGAATATCGGTGGCTTCAAGGATTGGGCCGAAGCTGGCGGCAACATTACTCATCCCGTCGACCCCGGCATGCAATAGACACGATCACCCGCAGCACGGTTTTTCTTGATTTTTTGAGGGATTCGTCCCAGATTATTGGGGTGAAGTAAGTCTTTCACCTGAATCTTCCTGACGGCGATGCTGGGCATGACGGTTCCAAGTCAAGACCGCACTGCACCACGACCGCCGCATATCGCGGGCGGAATTTCTAGGGAGAAGATTGATGGCTACGGGCATCGTGAAATGGTTCAACTCGGCAAAAGGCTACGGATTTATTCAACCGGATAACGGCGGCAAGGACGTTTTTGTCCACATCTCCGCGGTCGAACGCGCCGGTTTGACGGGTTTGGCTGACAATCAGAAAGTTTCTTTTGATCTTGAGACCGGCCGAAACGGCAAAGAAAACGCAACGGAAATCAAAGTTCTTTGATCCTTCGACGCCTGATTAATGGCGGCAAACCACTGGTTTGCTGCCATTTTTTTACATCGCACTCCGTTTACAAAGCGATTGCCCGCGCAAGCCCGCCTAAACCGGCATTGCCTCGGGTGGCAGCCGGCCAGGCATTCTGCCCGGCAAATGGATCAGCAAAGGTGCCGCCACAAAGATAGATGAATACGTGCCGATGATGATACCAAACGACACAGCTGCGGCAAAACCAAACATGATTGGCCCGCCAAAAATCATCAGCGCGACGGTGGTAATCAATGTCGTAGACGAGGTCATCAAAGTACGACGCAGTGTGTCGGTGATCGAGCGGTCAATCACCTGCTCGACCGAAGCCTGTTGATCGCGCCCCAGTCTTTCCCGAATACGATCAAAGACCACCACCGTATCGTTGATCGAATACCCGGCGATTGCCAGAATTGCAGCAATCGACGTCAGATCAAAGCTAAGGCCAGTGACACTATACAGCCCGAACAGCATTAAAATGTCGTGTAGCGTGGTTAAGAACGCCGCCAGCCCGAATTTTGCTTCAAACCGCAGCCAGACGTAAATCGCAATCGCTGTGACCGCCAGAATACAGGCAATCAAGCCGTTTTTATACATTTCCGAAGACACTTTCGAACCAACAATCTCCTCGCTGCGAACGGTCATAGATTTATCAAACGACGCGTGAATTGCCGTCAGCATGGTATCGCCATTCTGGTTCTCGGCCAATCCGACGCGCACGAACGCCGTCTGCCCGCCATCCGACAATTGGATGCTAGCATCTTCCACACCGTTCGCCGCCAGCGACTGGCGCAAGGAGGCCGTTTCTATTGTTTCTGTGGAATGGACCTCAACCATAAGGCCGCCGGTAAGATCCAAACCAAGGTTAAGGCCACGCCAACCCAGCGACACCAATGTGATCAACAGCAACAGCGTGATGACGCCAAAACCTATGAACCGCCATTTACTGAATGGCAGCGCGGGCGAATCTTGACCCGGTAAAAAAGCATTGAGTTTCATGATTTGTCAGCCACCGGCTGAAATCCGGGAGCCTACTCCAAAAAGATGCCCGCGCGCCATCGAGCGGATCAAAACATCCAAAACTAATGTGTTATAAAATTCATATTGCACAAGGCCGCTAAGAAAATATTTGTGACGCGCACGGGGCCGTGGGCTGCGTTGTTAGCTGCTCTGATCTTATCGACGTTGGGTTGGGCTATTCGACGGCAATACACAACTTTCAACCATACAATGGAGCGAAGTCTGGCTGGTCTGACGCGTTGCAGGTTACATCCCAACAGACCTTCAAAAGACACAATACCAACCGGATCGCGTCCGATAGCCGTGTTGGTTGGTCGACATGGCGCGGTGGGCATTCATGCGCTTCTTGGGGCTGTGAAATTATTTCGTCAAAGACCTGAAAGGGTTCTTTTGCTATCAGTTGGTGAGGTTGACGCCAAGTGTTATGGTGGCCCCGAGGCGCTGAAAAATCTTAAGCGACAGACAGGAGAACGCTGTGGTGTGATTGATGCCTAGTGTCGGGATCATAGGATCGCATCCGAGGTTCATACGGCATTCGGCACCGATGCGGTGGCTGAATTAGAGACACTTTGCTTAAAGATTGCAGACGATTACCCGGATGCAGTTTTTGTTTCTGCAAGGCCGGTGCCACAACCTTATTCCTGGTACCACTCTATTTTGCATGGGCAGGTCGGCCTGACATTGCAACGGCGTTTACACGTCCACGGTATCGCGCTGATTGTTTTGCCGATGACGGTTGACACCCAAGACCAAGACCACTCCCTTAGGGTACAGTCAGATGGCCACATTGCCGCTAACGACATCGAAAATCAGTT
>DJBQ01000186.1:19148-19342 GCA_002430125.1 Rhodobacterales bacterium UBA5972 | reverse complement strand
GCTAACGACATCGAAAATCAGTTTTAGGTTCAGGCTAATCACGACCAAGGAGATCAGCCAACATGTCCAGGACAGCCATTTTGGCGCCGCAAGCCCTCGCATCTTTACCGGGTCCGCCGTAAACATGATCAAAGGGATAATCGCGAAAGGCAATTGCAGGCTCAGCACAACCTGACTGAGAACCAGCAGACGGG
>DJBQ01000186.1:18270-18850 GCA_002430125.1 Rhodobacterales bacterium UBA5972 | reverse complement strand
TGCTCAGGGGGCGATTTGAAACGACAAAAACCCTTCCATCACGATCTGACCTGACAGGGTTGCTGTCACTGTCGAATTCAAACCAGACGCCAGCAAAGCCACAGCAAACAGAACCGAAGCAAGTGAAGCGCCCAATGTCGGCGACAGCAGATCATAGGCATGTTGAATTTCCGCAATTTCGGTCATACCCCGGCTGTGAAAAGCCGATGCCGCAAGGATCAGAATGGCCGAATTGATAAACAATGCGAACATAAGGGCAATTGTGCTGTCAATTACCCCCATGCGGATCGCTTGTCTGCGACTGGGCGTCGTATCCTCGATCTTGCGGGTCTGAATAATTGCAGAATGCAAATAAAGGTTATGGGGCATCACGGTGGTGCCAATGATCCCCATGGCAATGTAAAGCATCGCCGGTGATTTCAGAATATCAGATTGTGGAACGTAGCCGCGAAGGACCTCGCCCCATTCCGGGCTGGCGTGAACCATTTCGAACCCAAAACAGATGGCAATAACCCCGGTCAGGGCGATGACAACAGCCTCGACCTTGCGAAATCCGAGCCCCTGCAGCCAAAGGATCAGA
>DJBQ01000186.1:0-18025 GCA_002430125.1 Rhodobacterales bacterium UBA5972 | reverse complement strand
AAGGTCAGTGGCGATTATCGCGCCTTCCGCCAGAGCCCATAGTATAAGGTAAACCGGGCGCGGATACGCGTCTCGGCAGGCCTGCGCCAGATCGCACCCCCCTGCCACACCCAAACGAACCGCCAGCGCCTGCAAAAGAATCGCCATGATGTTGGACAGCAATACGACCGACAAAAGCGTATAGCCAAAGGCCGATCCGCCCGCCAGCGACGTCGCCCAGTTTCCGGATCCATATATCCGACGGCCACCAGATATCCGGGTCCGATAAAGGATAACAGGCGGCGCAAAAAGCCAATACCGGACACGGAAACACTGCCATGCACTTCGGGAAGTGACGGCAGTTGGACGTTCTTGGATGGTTCGCCCATCAGGCACCGGAGCAGTTGCGAATAATTCGCAATCTCATTAAGGTGCGCAACTTACTGTGCAAACAGCAATAGCAGTGTTGTAGAAACTCCAGTCACCGCGCTCGCAGTTTTCGGCCCGCCAGCACGCTCAGACTTGGCACATCTGCATTCCCAGTCCAAATAAAAGGCAAGATTTTCCTGGTTGTTCAAAAAGCGAAACCCTTTAGTGGTTTTTCGTCGTTTCCCGTCTTGCAGCCGACAAAGCCAAGCGGCAAGAATGACCAAACCAATCCGCCAAAGCAGGAGATAGAGCATGAAAACCACCACCCGCGTAGTTGTGATCGGAGGCGGCGTTGTCGGCTGTTCAGTACTTTATCACCTCACCAAACTTGGCTGGTCCGACGTAATGCTGGTGGAACGCTCCGAACTGACCTCGGGCTCAACGTGGCACGCGGCGGGCGGGTTTCACACCCTGAACGGCGACACCAACATGGCCGCACTGCAAGGCTATACCATCCGGCTTTATAAGGAACTTGAGGCGATCACCGGCATGTCCTGCGGGTTGCACCATGTCGGCGGCGTCACTTTGGCCGACACGCACGAACGCTTGGATATGTTCAAAGCCGAGCGCGCCAAACATCGGTTTATGGGGTTGGAAACCGAAATCGTAACGCCGGAAGAGATTCTGAAACTGGCGCCGATCACCAATATCCAGGGCATCGTCGGTGGCCTTTACGACCCACTTGACGGCCACCTTGATCCCTCGGGAACCACTCACGCCTATGCCAAGGCGGCACGCATGGCCGGGGCTGAAATCGTTTTGCGCAACCCGGTCAAGGAAACCAACCAGCGGCCCGACGGCACGTGGGATGTAGTAACCGAACTTGGCACGATCCACACGGAACACGTGGTCAACGCTGGTGGCCTGTGGGCGCGCGAAGTCGGCGCGCTGGCGGGCGTTTACATGCCCCTGCACCCGATGGAACATCAATACATCGTCACAGAAGACTTGCCCGAAATTTATAACAGCGGCGCTGAGCATCCGCATGTAATCGATCCGGGCGGTGAAAGTTACCTGCGCCAAGAAGGTCGCGGTCTTTGCATCGGGTTCTATGAGCAACCCTGCAAGCCTTGGGCGGTTGACGGCACGCCCGCTGATTTTGGCCATGAATTGCTACCTGACAATCTGGATAAGATCGAGGAAAGCATCGCGTTCGCCTATAAACGCTATCCGATCTTAGAGCGGGCTGGTGTTAAAAACGTTATCCACGGCCCGTTCACATTCGCACCCGACGGCAACCCTTTGGTCGGGCCAATCCCCGGCTTGCGCAATTACTGGTCAGCCTGCGGCGTGATGGCCGGTTTCAGCCAAGGCGGCGGCGTCGGCCTGTCCCTCGCACAATGGATGATCGAAGGCGAGGCCGAGCGGGACGTCCGCGCAATGGACGTTTCGCGTTTTGGCAGTTGGATCACCCCCGGTTACACCCGCCCGAAAGTCATCGAAAACTATCAGCGCCGGTTCAGCGTCAACTATCCAAACGAAGAATTGCCAGCCTGCCGCCCGTTCAAAACCACCCCGGCCTATGACATCTGGCGCGACCAGCGTGCCGTGTTTGGCGCGCAGTACGGTATGGAAGTCGCCAACTATTTCGCCCTGCCAGGTGATCCGTTGTTTGAAATCCCCTCGTTCCGCCGCTCGAACGCGTTCGAGGCAACGCGCCAAGAGGTTATGGCTGTGCGCGATGGTGTGGGCATTAACGAGGTCCACAACTTTGGCAAATACCGCATCACCGGGCCAGACGCGCGCGCGTGGCTTGACCGGATCATGGCTGGCCGCATTCCGAAACCGGGGAGGATCAGCCTGACACCGATGCTCAGCCCAAAAGGCAAACTGACCGGCGACTTTACCGTATCATGTCTGTCGGAAACCGATTTCCGCCTGACTGCCAGTTATGGTGCGCAAGCGTATCATATGCGCTGGTTTCTAAACAATAAGCCTGACAGCGGGGTTGCCATTGAAAACACATCGGACAGTTTGATCGGATTTCAGATTGCGGGACCAAAATCGCGCGAATTGCTGGCACGCACCACGCGCTCTGACGTGTCGCACGCGGCTTTCAAATTCATGGATGTGAAACGCCTGACCATCGGTATGTGTGACGCAATCGTTCAACGCGTCAGTTACACTGGTGATCTGGGATACGAGATTTTCGTTGATCCGGCCAGCCAACGCGCACTTTACACGACCTTGTCTGAGGCCGGCGCTGATCTGGGTCTGCGCCCGTTTGGGATGCGCGCGATGATGAGCCTGCGTCTGGACCGGTTTTTCGGATCATGGGGGCGCGAGTTCAGTCCGGATTACACCGCCTGCGAAACCGGGATGGATCGGTTTATTCAATGGAACAAACCCGTTGATTTCATCGGCCGCGCCCCGGCGTCAGCCGAAAAAGCCGCCGGTGCTGCCCGCACGCTGTGCATGTTCGAGGTCGATGCAACGGATGCCGACGTCAATGCCTATGAACCTATCTGGCTTGACGGCGACGTGGCCGGGTTCTGCACCTCGGGCGGTTATTCGCACTTTGCGCAAAAATCCATTGCCATGGGTTTTCTACCAAGTGATCGGGCGGTTGACGGACTGGAAGTCAGCATCGAAATTCTGGGCGACAAGCGCCCTGCCCGGCTGATTACGCAAGCATTGTTTGACCCCGATCGCGCTCGCATGACCAGCTGATCAGGTTAACTGGCGCAAGGTCGGGCCCTCGCTGTGCATTTATTAAGGCGTCTCTGTTTCACGCATTGAACGCTGCGGTTTCGGGCGTTTTTCCCACTGACGTAAAACGGACCCGCCGAGGTGGAAACACGCATGCCCCAACTAAGCAGCGCGTTGTCCTTTGCCAGTTCCAGACTCCGCCCGGTTACCAGCGCGGCGTTTGAACCTTCGACATAGGCCTTTCGACATTCTTTCGCCGAGGCCACTGCCGGTATTACCAGCATAATCGCGCTGACCAGTGCTNNGATATCCTGCCTTTGTTTTTTGTATCCACGGGCTAGGCGAATTTGGCATTCATGCAAGCTGGGCCCTAAGCGGAAATCCGCGATTGGCAGACGCCCGCTCACCAGTTTATTTCATACCTAAACTATTTAGGCTTGAAAAATAAGCCACCCCATGTCAGCCTGATCCGCAAGACGACTCAAATACTGCGGAGAGATCATGAAAATTGCGTGCCTCGGGGGCGGTCCGGCCGGTCTTTACTTTGCGATCAGCATGAAATTACGCGATCCTGACCACGACGTGACCGTGATCGAGCGCAACAAAGCCGACGACACATTCGGGTGGGGCGTGGTTCTGTCTGACGATGCACTTGGCAATATGCAGCAAAACGATCCCATCAGCACGCAGTCGATCCGCGAAAACTTTGCCTATTGGGACGACATCGCAGTGGTTCATCAGGGTCAACGCATGGTGTCGGGTGGGCACGGTTTTGCAGGCATTGGTCGCAAGCGGATGCTGATCATCCTTCAGGCGCGTGCCCGCGAATTGGGCGTAAAGCTGCAATTTGAAACCGTATTCAAAGCGGTCAGCGAGTATCAGACGGAATATGATCTGGTTGTTGGCTGCGACGGTATCAATTCACTGGTCCGCCACGAGTTTCAGGACGACTTCAAACCCGATATAGATGTGCGCCTGTGCAAATTCATCTGGCTTGGCACGCGGCAAAAGTTTAACGACGCGTTCACCTTTATCTTTGAAAAAACCAAACATGGCTGGATGTGGGTCCACGCCTATCAGTTTGACGCCGACACCGCGACGGTGATTGTCGAATGTACGCAGGAAACCTGGGACAACTGGGGTTTTGAGGGCATGAGCAAAGAACAAACCGTTGCCACATGTCAGGATGTATTCAAGGAACACCTTGGCGGCCACGACCTGATTTCAAACGCCGATCATTTGCGCGGCTCGGCCGTCTGGATGAACTTTCCGCGGGTGATTTGCGAAAAATGGTATCATGAAAACGTGGTACTGATGGGCGACGCCGCAGCAACTGCGCATTTTTCTATCGGATCAGGGTCACGGTTGGCGTTTGATTCAGCGATTTCGCTGGCCACTTACCTCCACTCAGAACCCAACATGCAGGCCGCTTTTGAACGCTATCAAGACGAACGTCGTCTTGAAGTTCTGCGTCTGCAATCAGCCGCCCGAAACAGCCTTGAATGGTTCGAACAGGTAGAACGCTATCTGGATCTTGATCCGGTGCAGCTGAACTATTCCCTGCTGACCCGCAGCCAAAGGATCAGTCACGAAAACCTGCGCCTGCGTGACCCGGAATGGCTGGAAAGTGCTGAACGCTGGTTCAACAAACAGGCAGGTGTCGACAGCCCCCGCAGTCCGATGTTTGCGCCACTTAAACTGCGCGATATGACCTTGAAAAACCGCATCGTCGTGTCACCGATGGCGCAATATAAGGCCGTCGATGGTTGCCCGACCGACTGGCATCTGGTGCATTTGGGCGAGCGCGCCAAGGGTGGTGCGGGTTTGGTTTATACCGAAATGACCTGTGTTGCGGCCAACGGGCGGATATCGCCCAGCTGCCCGGGGCTTTACGCACCGGAACACGAGATTGCCTGGAAACGGATCACCGATTTCGTGCACGGGGAAAGCGGTGCCAAAATCGCCTGTCAGATTGGTCATGCCGGGCGTAAGGGGTCAACCGGTTTCGGCCGTGAAGGCTCTGATTTACCTTTAAAATCAGGCAATTGGCCGTTGATTTCAGCCTCGGCAATTGCGTGGTCAACAGACAATGCCACCCCAAGCGAAATGTCCCGCGCCGACATGGATGTTGTTCGCAATCAGTTTGTCGCCGCAACCAAAATGGCCGATCGCGCTGGCTTTGACATGGTCGAACTTCACGCAGCACACGGGTATTTGATTTCGTCGTTTATCACGCCTGTTTCTAACACCCGAACCGATGACCACGGTGGTTCTCTGGAAAATCGGTTGCGCTTTCCGCTAGAGGTTTTTGCCGCTATGCGTGCAGTTTGGCCAGTTGGCAAACCGATGGCCGTACGGATCAGCGCAAATGACTGGGTTGGCGAAAGCGGCGTCACCCCGACAGAGGCGGTTCAAATTGCCAAGGCTTTTTCCGAATCTGGGGCCGACATCATCGACGTTTCCGCCGGGCAAACCACGCCTGAGGCGCAACCGGTTTATGGCCGGATGTTCCAAACCCCGTTCTCGGATCGCATCCGCAACGAGGCTGGCATTAAAACCATGGCTGTCGGCAATATTTATGAACCGGATCACGCCAATTCGATCCTGATGGCGGGGCGCGCCGATCTGGTTTGTCTGGCACGCCCACATCTGGCCGATCCATACTGGACACTGCATGCGGCTGCTGAACTTGGCGATGAAGCCGAAAAATGGCCCGATCGATATCTGGCGGGGCGCGATCAATTGTATCGCTTAAAAGAACGCGAAAGGGAGATACGCGTATGAACATTCATCAAGGGCGTCATGCGCTGATCACTGGCGGCGGCACCGGTATTGGCGAAGCTATCGCACTGGCGCTTGCCGCCGAAGGCTGTACCGTCACGATCACCGGTCGGCGGATCGAGGCTTTGGAGGTAACCTGCGCCAAAGCAAGCGGCATTTATCCGCTAGTTATGGATGTTAATTCTGAGGAAAGTGTTGTGACCGGCACAGCCGCCGCGATCAAGGCGCGTGGTATAATCGACATTCATGTTGCCAATGCGGGCATTGCCGAAACCTCGACATTTGCGAAAACCCCACTTGATTTCTGGCGCAAGATCATGACCACCAATCTGGACGGCGTGTTCCTGACCTGCCGCGAAGTTGTGCCCGGCATGGTGGAAAAAGGCTGGGGCCGGATTATCACCATAAGTTCAATTGCTGGCTTGAAAGGCCTGAAATATGGCGCTGCTTATTCTGCCAGCAAACACGGCGTCATCGGTTTGACCCGGGTGATTTCCGAAGAATATATAAGCAAAGGCATCACCGCCAACGCGATTTGTCCGGGCTATGTTCGCACGCCGATCGTGGCGCGCAACACCGACCTGATCGCCAAACGCTCGGGCATTTCGCACGCCGAGGCCGAGGCGTCGATGTCTTCATCCAACCGCCACAACAAACTGATCGAAGTCGACGAAGTCGCCGCCGCCGCGATGTGGATTTGCGGCCCCGGATCACAATCAATCAACGGCCAAACCATTGAAATCGCTGGCGGTCAGGTCTGATGGCGAAAGTTGAACCCCTACCCCAAACGGACGGATCCAAACAGCGGTTGCGGCTGTGGATTGGCCTTTTGAAAGCCACCAAACGCGTGGAAAATGCCGTCCGCGACCGCTTGCGCCGCGAGTTTGACACCACCCTGCCGCGGTTCGATGTGATGGCGATGCTGCAAAAATCCGGGCACGGGTTAAAGATGTCTGAACTATCAAGCGAGTTGATGGTGTCAAACGGCAACGTCACCGGGATCATCGACCGACTGGTCGGTGACGGGCTGGTGGTGCGGGTGTCAATCAAGGGCGACAGACGGGCAACTCTGGTCAGGTTAACACCGAAAGGTGAAGCGGAATTTGGCCAAATGGCCACCGCCCACGAAAGCTGGATCGCTGAATTATTGGGCGATTTGGCCGAGGTCGACATGAACCACATGGCGGTCACATTAATCAAAGTGAAGGATGGCGTGCATGACTAATATGGCGGGCCTTACGCCCAAAAACTTCCTTTGGTCGATGGACGGCGATGTTGCGGTGATCAGGTTGAACAATCCGTCCCGCAAGAACCCGCTGACCTTTGAAAGTTACGCCGAATTACGCGACACGTTTCGCGATCTGGTCTATGCGACTGACGTTCACGCGGTGGTTTTTGCGCCAAACGGTGGCAATTTCTGTTCTGGCGGCGATGTCCACGACATTATCGGCCCGCTGGTTGCGATGGAGATGGTGGATTTGCTGAAGTTCACCCGTATGACCGGCGATTTGGTCAAGGCGATGCTGAACTGCGGCAAGCCCATAATCTCGGCCGTTGATGGCGTTGCTGTCGGGGCTGGCGCGATTATAACCATGGCCAGCGACCTCAGGCTGGCAACACAGCAAGCAAAATGCGCGTTTTTGTTCAACCGCGTCGGTCTGGCCGGTTGCGATATGGGTTCGTGCGCCATTCTGCCCCGGATTATCGGCCAGGGACGCGCTGCAGAACTGTTGTATCTTGGGCGCGCTATGACCGCGGATGAAGGTTTGGCATGGGGGTATTACAACGCGCTGCATCCGGCTGAAACGCTAGAATCCGAGGCCCTGAAACTGGCGCACCGCATCGCCGCCGGGCCAACTTTTGCCAATGGCATTACCAAAACCCAGTTGAACCACGAATGGAATATGACGCCCGATCAGGCGATAGAAGCCGAAGCTCAGGCGCAAGCGATTTGTATGCAAACAGAAGACTTTGTGCGCGCCTATAAGGCCTTCGTCGCCAAAGAAAAACCGGTATTCGAGGGAAACTGATGTCAGACAAATCGTTCCTGAACTGGCCGTTTTTTGAACCCCGCCATCGTGAATTGTCGGCAATGCTGGAAGCGTGGTGCGCTGCCAATTTGCCGGTTGACCACACGGATATTGACACGGCTTGCAAATCGCTTGTGGCGGCCCTCGGGCGGGCTGGAATTCTTGTGCATTCCGGGGCAGATGCAGGCGAAACGCTTGACGTTCGCGCGTTGTGTCTGATCCGCGAAACTTTGGCGCGCCACGATGGGTTGGCAGATTTTTCCTTTGCAATGCAAGGGCTTGGAATGGGCGCCGTGTCGCTGTTTGGATCGGCAGAACAGCGCGACTGGTTGAAAAAGACACGTGCGGGCAAGGCCTTGTCAGCGTTTGCGCTGACAGAACCTGCATCAGGATCTGACGTTGCGAATATAGCGACAAGTGCTCGCAAAGACGGCCCTGATTACATTTTGAACGGTGAAAAGACCTGGATCTCGAACGGAGGTATTGCCGATATCTATGTCGTTTTTGCGAGGTCCGAGGACGCGCCGGGTGCCAAGGGTTTATCCGCGTTTCTGGTGCCTGCTGACACGCCGGGCTTTATGATTGCTGAACGGTTGGAAACCATAGCACCACATCCGTTGGCGCGACTTAAATTTACCGATATGCGCGTGCCTGCCAGCGCAATGATCGGCGAACCGGGTGCCGGGTTTCGTATTTCCATGTCAGTCTTGGATGTTTTCCGTTCGACCGTCGGGGCAGCTGCGTTGGGGTTTGCCCGCCGCGCACTGGATGAAACCTTAAAACGCGCAACGAACCGCGAAATTGGCGGAAAACCTCTGGCAGATTTGCAAATGGTGCAGGGTCATATTGCCGATATGGCGCTTGATATCGACGCCGCCGCTTTGCTGATTTATCGCGCTGCGTGGACCAAGGATAGGGGCGCCGTTCGGATCAGCCGCGAGGCAGCAATGGCCAAACTATACGCCACAGATAAAGCGCAGCAAGTTATTGATAAAGCGGTACAAATTCACGGCGGTGATGGCGTTCGTAAAGGGTCTGTCGTTGAAAGCCTTTACCGTGAAATCCGCGCCCTGCGCATCTATGAAGGCGCTTCAGATGTTCAGAAAATCATCATCGCACGCCAGACTTTAGGAGGGAGTTGAATGACACGCCGACTGAACCTTGGCCCCACCGGGCATGTGGACACGTTTTCACGCGACAACCTGCCGCCAGCGGATCAATGGCCCGATTTCCTGCTCGAAGATTTTCCCTATCCGGATTACCTGAATATCGGCGTCGCGCTGACCGACGCAATGGTCGAGAAAGGCTTTGGCGATAACACTGCGTTAATTGGTAACGGGCGGCAACGCACCTATAAGGAACTGGCCGACTGGACCAACAAAATGGCCCATGCTTTGGTTGAAGATTACGGTGTAAGACCCGGTAATCGCGTTCTTATTCGGTCAGCCAACAACCCAGCCATGGTCGCCTGTTGGCTGGCCGCCACCAAGGCTGGTGCAGTCGTTGTTAATACAATGCCGATGCTGCGTGCCGGCGAACTCGGCCAAATCATCGACATTGCCGAGGTGGAATTCGCGCTTTGCGACAGCCGGATGATGGACGAGATCGTTGCCTGTGGCAAAACTTCAAAGTTTCTTAAGACGATTGTCAGCTTTGACGGCACTGCCAATCACGACGCCGAACTTGATCGGATGGCGTTATCGAAATCAGTTAAGTTTCAGGCAGTGCGCACGGGTCGCGATGACGTGGCGCTGCTTGGATTTACCTCGGGCACGACGGGCAAGCCAAAAGCGACGATGCATTTCCACCGCGATATGCTGATCATCGCCGATGGATATGCAAGTGAGGTTCTGGGGGTGACGCATGACGACATTTTTGTTGGCTCGCCGCCTTTGGCCTTTACCTTCGGACTGGGCGGCTTGGCGGTGTTCCCCTTGCGCTTTGGCGCAACTGCCACCTTGCTGGAAACCGCAAGCCCGCCAAACATGATTGAAATCATTGAAAAATACAAAGCAACAATCTGCTTCACGGCACCCACCGCGTACCGCGTAATGATGCGCGCAATGGACGACGGCGCTGATTTATCCAGCCTGCGTTGCGCGGTTTCAGCCGGTGAAACCCTGCCAGCACCGGTTTATGACGAATGGCTGGCCAAGACCGGCAAGCCGATGCTTGATGGTATTGGCGCGACAGAGATGTTGCATATTTTTATTTCCAACCGGTTTGAAGACAGCAAAGCCGCCTGCACTGGCAAGCCGGTCGCCGGTTACGAGGCGCGGATCGTTGACGAAGATATGAACGATTTGCCAGATGGCGAACCAGGTCGGTTGGCGGTGCGTGGTCCAACTGGCTGCCGTTATTTGAATGACGACCGCCAGAAAATCTATGTGCGGGACGGCTGGAACATCACCGGCGACACTTTTATTCGCGACAGCAACGGATTTTACCATTTCGCGGCACGTAACGACGATATGATCGTCTCGGCGGGGTACAACATCGCCGGTCCCGAGGTCGAAGCCGCCTTGCTTTCGCATCCTTTCGTGGTCGAATGCGGGGTTGTCGGGGCCGCCGACCCCGATCGTGGCTTCATCGTTCAGGCACATGTGGTTCTGGAAACCGGCGTGCCACCAAATGAGGCAACTGTAAAAGCCCTGCAAGATCACGTGAAAGCCAAAATCGCACCCTTTAAATATCCGCGCTCGGTGGTTTTCATCGACGCGTTGCCGAAAACTCAGACCGGCAAAGTTCAACGGTTTCGACTTAAGGAAAGCATGTAACCCCATGAGTAATTTCGAAAAAACCAAATACATGTTCCATCTACCGCAAGGCATGATTTACTTGGACGGTAACTCGCTTGGCCCATTACCAAAGGCCGCCGCCGCGCATGTTTCTGATATGATGTCCAAAGAATGGGGCGAAATGCTGATCACCGGCTGGAACAAAGCCGGGTGGATGGACCTTTCCACGAAAATCGGAGATCGGGTGGGCCGGTTGATCGGTGCGGAACCGGGGCATGTGATGATGGGCGACACACTGTCGATCAAGGTCTATCAGGCCTTGGCCTCGGCACTCGACCTGAACCCAACGCGTCGAGTGGTTCTTTCGGATAATGGGAATTTTCCGTCTGACCTGTATATCGCGCAAGGCCTGTTGAAATCTTTGGGGCCTGATTATGAGCTTCGCGTCGTAAACCCCGAGGATATAGCGGAAAATGTCAATGGAAGCATTGCCGTTTTGATGCTGACCGAAGTGGATTATCGCACTGGAAAACTGCATGATATGAAGGCCCTGACCGCCAAAGCGCATGCGGCGGGTGTGATCACCGTCTGGGATTTGGCGCATACGGCCGGGGCAACTCCGGTTGATCTGGCAGGATGCAAGGCAGATTTCGCGGTCGGTTGCACCTATAAGTACCTTAACGGCGGGCCGGGCGCGCCAGGATTTATTTATGTCTCCCCACAGCATATTGATTCCGTCAGCCCCGCACTTTCCGGATGGCTGGGTCACGAAGCGCCATTTGCGTTTGACCTGGATTACCGCCCAGGATCCGGCATCGAACGTATGCGCGTTGGCACCCCGCCGGTTATCGCGTTGAAATCTTTGGAAACTGCGCTTGATATCTGGGATCTGGTCGAAATGCGCGATGTACGCGCCAAATCAGTGGAGCTGTGCGAACTGTTCATTAAGGAAGTAGAGGCGCGTTGCCCAACATTAACCCTCCATTCCCCACGAAATGCTGCCGAGCGTGGCTCGCAGGTATCGTTCAGGTTTGCGGAAGGTTTCGCGGCCATCCAAGCCTTAACAGCGCGTGGCGTTATCGGTGATTTCCGCGCGCCCGATGTGATGCGGTTTGGCATTACGCCATTATTCATCAACGAAAGCGACGTTTTGGCGGCGTCAGTTATAATTGAAGATGTGATCACAAACGACCTCTGGGATCAACCGGAATACCATATCAGGAGCCGCGTGACATGACCCAGCCTTATGATCCGTCAAGTGAAGGCGCGCAAATGTCGTTCGACGGGCGCATGTCATATAGTGATTACTTGCATTTAGATCAGGTACTTGCGGCGCAAAACTTACGCACTTCAGCACATGACGAAATGCTGTTCATCATCCAGCATCAAACCTCGGAATTGTGGAT
Source organism: Rhodobacterales bacterium UBA5972 (assembly GCA_002430125.1). Lineage (GTDB taxonomy): Bacteria > Pseudomonadota > Alphaproteobacteria > Rhodobacterales > Rhodobacteraceae > UBA5972. The sequence goes on along the minus strand of DJBQ01000186.1, from coordinate 6,013 downwards.
AAAACTTGCCCTGCACGAAGTTTCCGCTGCCCGTGAAGCCATCAAAACCGACAACCTGCAACCGGCCTTCAAAATGCTTGCCCGGGTGGCGCAGATATTTGAGCAACTGAATTCCGCTTGGGATGTTCTGCGCACAATGACGCCCAGCGAATATACTCGGTTTCGCGATGAATTGGGCCAAAGTTCGGGCTTTCAATCCTATCAATACCGGCTGATTGAATTCACAATCGGCAACCGTAATCAAGCGATGTTGAAGCCACATGAACACCGGCCAGAAACCCTGAAACTTTTGACCGACGAACTGGCGCGACCCAGCCTTTATGACGAATCTTTGAGGCTTTTGGCACGCAATGGTTTCACGCTGCCGGCCGAGGTTCTGAACCGTGATCTCAGCACACCACACCAACCAAATGACGCTGTGATCGCCGCATGGAAAGTTGTGTATCAAGCGCCCGAAACCCATTGGCAACTATATGAATTGGCTGAAAAACTGGTGGATTTTGAGGATTACTTTCGCCGTTGGCGATTTAATCATGTAACCACGGTCGAGCGGATAATCGGGTTCAAACGCGGCACCGGCGGCACCTCGGGTGTGGCGTATTTGCGCCGGATGCTTGACGTCGAGTTGTTCCCCGAATTGTGGCATGTCAGGACAGAACTTTGACCTGGTCCACAAAACGACTGGTCGAATTTCAGCACTGCGATCCTGCTGGAATCGTGTTTTATCCGAGATACTTTGAAATGATCAATTCGGTGATCGAAGAGTTTTTCCGCGATCATGTTAGACATTCCTTTGGCCAGATGCATCTGGCAGATCAACGGGGCGTGCCGACAGCAAAGATTGCCGCGACGTTTCACGCGCCCAGCCGCCTTGAAGATAAGCTTATTTTCAAGCTGACTGTGACCCGACTTGGCACAACAAGCGTCGATTTTTCGATTCTTGCCAGTTGCGGCGATCAAGAACGAATGAGTGTTCAGTCAACCATTGTACAGATCGACACAAATAACGGAAAATCAACAGCTTGGGCGGATGAGACGCGCCTAAAATTGGCTGTCGGTTAACAATAGGAGAGGTCATGCCCGCACCTTACACACACGAATTGCTGAACCCAAAGAACTGGAAACCCGCCAAGGGGTACGCGAATGGCGTCGCGGCCGAAGGGCGGCAGGTCTTTCTGGGTGGCCACATCGGTTGGAATAGTCAGCAGGAATTTGAAACCGATGATTTTGTTGGTCAGGTAGATCAGACTTTGGCCAATATCACCGCCGTTCTGGCAGAAGCTGGAGCTGGACCGGAACATCTGGTGCGAATGACCTGGTATATCACCGAAAAAACTGAATATTTGGCCCGCTTGCCTGAAGTTGGCGCAGTTTATCGCGCCCGTCTAGGGCGGAATTTTCCGGCAATGGCGATGGTTCAGGTTGTCGCCCTGATCGAGGATCGCGCTAAGGTCGAGATTGAAGCAACCGCTGTCATTCCGCGTTAACGCCTAATCGGCTTGGGAATCTTCAATCTCGCGCGCGATCCCTTCGGCCCGGTCCGCGATATCCGCGAGGGCTTTAACGACGTTATCGGGGATCACCGGAACCTCAACGGTTTCTATCTGTGCTGGGGCGGTAGGGGCGGCACCAACGTGGCGTCGTTCCGCTATGCGCAATTCTTCCTCCAAGCCTGCGGTTTTGTCCGCAAGCATCAAACCCGCCATCAACAGCATCCGCGATTCAGGCATGCGGCCCATCGCTTCGGCCAAGGCCTGGGCTTCATTATCCAGTAAAGCCGCTGCTGATTGCAGGAAATGTTCTTCGCCTTCCTGGCAGGCAACTTGGAACACCCGGCCACCGATGTGAATGTCAACTTCAGGCATTGTTTTGACCCTCGACCAGTGGTTTCAATTCTTCCAAAATGGCATCCATTTCGCCGACATCCGCCACCCGCAGCGTTTTCAGCGCTGCAAGTTCGGTTGCCAATGATGTGTTGATTGCATCCGGATTGCCCAGCATTTCAATGTTCTTTTCCCGCAAGTTTGCGTTTGAGTCCCGCAACGTAGCATTTGCGTCCTTGAGCCGCTGGAACTGTGCATCCTGGCTTTCGATGCGCCCGATCAATCGGTCAATCTTTTCTTGCGCCACCAAAGCGGCCTCGGTCGCACGTTGTGTATCGCGGGCCATCTGACTGTACGACCGTTCCGCCTCGTCGAGCTTCTTGGCCAGAACTGCGCCTGCTTCTTCTGCGGCCTTCAATTGTGCGGCGACAGATGCCTTATCAGCCAGAGCCTCAGACAACGAGTCAGCGGCTTCGCGCATCGCGGCGCGGTCTTCTTCTATCTGTTGCGATAACGCTTCGTGGGCTGCACGTTCGTGATCGAGTTTCGCACGTAACGCAGCTGTTGACGCCCGCTCGGACTGTAACCGCGCATGTTCTTCTGCCAACGCAGTTTCGTGTGCGACATTATTCACCGGTTGCACTGCAGGCGCAGTCGCAGGCTGCTGCGTTAACCAGGAAATCCGGTCTAAAGCCGCAACAATCCGGCTCTGATAATGGTCTATATCTGTCATGGCTTGTTGTTCGCCCTTCTTCCGGCTCGAATCGAATTACGCGTCAAACGGCAGTCTAACCAAATCTGATTGAAAATGCTTCCTTCTTCATACCAAGATGTTACGCAGCATGATTGCCTGCTGACATGAGGCTTTACAACAGCGGTTTTGTCAACAAATCAGCGGGATTGAAGTAATTCCGACGGCTTTTTTTGCAAAAATCGCCGGACATGGTTTGCGAAACCTGCTAGCAAAACGAAACACAGACACATTTGGAAAGGCCAAAATGGACAATTTGACTGCCGTTGTGTTGGCACTGTTGATATTAAGCCTGACAGGCGTTGATGCGATGTTTTTCAACTGGCAAGCGTCGATATTTCTGGGTCATGAATTCAACAAGTTGATCGACGTTTTGAAATTTTGGCGGTAACTGGAACGCGTCGCATCCGTCTGAAAAATAGGGGATTCACATTCCCTCGCACTTATGACATAGTCATTGAAGCGGCCAAAAGAGCAGCAGTGTCGAGCGTTGGGTATGAGTAAAAAAACCAAAAAACTGTCGGTAAGTGCGGTGGTGTTCTTCACCCTGATGTTTTCTTTAGCATCGTATTTCACCTTTGCTGCGGTTCAGGGCAATTTCGGGCTGTTTCGCCGCGTGCAAATTCAGGCGCAGGAACAAGAACTTTCCAATCAACTGGCGCAGTTGCAAAATCAGATAAGTGCCATGGAAAACAAAACCCGGCGGTTGTCGGACGACTATCTTGATCTTGACCTGCTTGACGAACAAGCCCGCAAGGTCCTTGGGCTTGCCCGCGGCGACGAGATCGTCGTTCGCTAAGGCCACGCCTTCTATCGCCGATTGTTGACGAAAATCCGCCTGCGGTGATTCCTTTTGCTTTTCTATTCCGAATGGTGTAATAAAAGGTTTAGTATTAAACCATATTTGAAACCATGGGAGTTCCGCAAAAATGGCCCTTTCGAAAGCCGCCAAAAAATCCAACACTTCCAAGGATGAACTTCTGGGGTATTACCGCGAAATGCTGCAAATTCGGCGATTCGAGGAAAAGGCCGGCCAGTTATATGGCATGGGCCTGATCGGCGGTTTCTGCCACCTATATATCGGTCAAGAAGCTGTTGTTGTCGGCCTTGAGGCCACCGCCAAAGAAGGCGACCAGCGTATCACGTCTTATCGTGACCACGGCCATATGCTGGCCTGCGGTATGGATCCTAAGGGCGTGATGGCCGAACTTACTGGTCGGTCGGATGGATATTCCAAAGGCAAGGGCGGCAGCATGCATATGTTCTCGGCCGAAAAGAAATTCTATGGCGGCCACGGCATCGTTGGCGCCCAGGTTCCCCTTGGCGCGGGCTTGGCATTCGCCAACAAATACCGCGGTAACGACAATGTTTCATTCGCTTATTTCGGCGACGGATCAGCCAATCAGGGGCAGGTATACGAGACTTTCAACATGGCCAGCCTTTGGGCGCTGCCGGTGATTTTTGTGATTGAAAACAACCAATATGCCATGGGCACAGCGATGAAACGGTCCACATCTTCGCCCGATATCTATACCCGTGGTCAAGCCTTTGGCATCCCCGGCGAAGCGGTGGATGGCATGGATGTGCTTGCCGTCAAGGCAGCAGGCGACAAAGCCGTGGCTCACTGCCGTTCAGGCAAAGGCCCTTATATTCTTGAAATGAAAACCTATCGCTATCGTGGGCATTCGATGTCTGACCCGGCGAAATATCGCACCCGCGAAGAAGTTCAAAAAGTCCGGGAAGAAAAAGACCCGATTGATCACGTGCGCGATTTGCTGCTGCAAGGCAAGCACGCCACCGAAGAGGATTTGAAAGCCATCGACAAGGAAATCAAATCTATCGTCAACGAAAGCGCCAAATTCGCACAGGAAAGCCCCGAGCCCGACCTGAGTGAACTTTGGACCGATATTTACGCATAAGGAGAGGCCGAAATGGCAACGAATATTCTGATGCCAGCACTTTCTCCGACGATGGAAGAAGGCACATTGGCGAAATGGCTGGTCAAAGAGGGCGACACCGTCAGTTCCGGTGACATTCTGGCCGAAATTGAAACCGACAAAGCAACGATGGAATTTGAAGCGGTTGATGATGGTTTGATCACCAAGATCCTGATCGCCGAGGGCACTGAAGGGGTTAAGGTAAACACCCCCATCGCAGTTCTGCTGGAGGAAGGTGAAGACACAACCGTCGAAGCCCCCGTTGCACAACCCGCTGCAAAGGAAGTTGCCGCGCCTGCGTTTATTGCAGCGATTACCACAACCGAAGTGCGACCGGCCATGGAAGAAGTTCCCGCTGGCACCAAAATGAAAACCCTGACGGTCCGCGAGGCGCTGCGCGAAGCTATGTCCGAAGAAATGCGACTGGATGACAACGTCTATCTGATGGGCGAGGAAGTCGCCGAATATCAGGGGGCCTATAAAATCTCGCAAGGTATGCTGGATGAATTCGGCCCGCGCCGGGTGATCGACACACCGATCACCGAACACGGTTTCACCGGCATCGCAGTAGGTGCGGCTTTTGCTGGGCTTAGGCCAATTGTCGAATTCATGACCTTTAACTTCGCCATGCAAGCCATTGATCACATAATAAACTCTGCCGCGAAGACGTTATATATGTCAGGTGGTCAAATGGGCTGTCCGATTGTGTTTCGCGGTGCAAATGGGGCTGCAGCCCGCGTCGGTGCGCAGCACTCGCAGGATTATGCCGCTTGGTACGCGCAAATTCCCGGCCTCAAAGTCGTGCAACCATACTCCGCAGCCGATGCTAAAGGCCTGCTGAAATCCGCCATCCGTGATCCGAACCCGGTATTGGTTCTGGAAAACGAAATTCTGTATGGCCGCTCGTTTGAAGTGCCTGATTTGCCGGACTTCACTGTCCCATTGGGACGCGCGCGCATTTGGCGCGAAGGCAGCGACGTCACCATCGTAAGCTTCGGCATCGGCATGCAATATGCGTTGGAAGCCGCCGATGAACTGGCCAAAGAAGGCATTTCCGCCGAAGTGATTGACCTCAGGACAATCCGCCCGATTGATTACGAAACCATTTTGACAAGTGTGCGCAAAACCAACCGCTGCGTCACTGTCGAAGAAGGCTTTCCAGTCTGCTCCATCGGCAACCACTTGTCGGCGAAAATCATGACTGAGGCGTTTGATTATCTGGATGCACCCGTGATCAATTGCGCCGGCAAAGATGTCCCGATGCCCTATGCTGCCAACCTTGAAAAACTCGCGCTGATCACCACGAAAGAGGTTATCGAGGCCGTGAAATCAGTAACTTACCGGTAGGAGAGCGCACATGCCAATTGAAATCCTAATGCCCGCCCTCTCGCCCACAATGGAAGAAGGCACCTTGGCCAAATGGTTGGTCAAAGAGGGCGACACTGTCAGTTCCGGCGACCTGTTGGCCGAAATTGAAACCGACAAAGCAACAATGGAATTTG
>DJBQ01000158.1:10619-15121 GCA_002430125.1 Rhodobacterales bacterium UBA5972 | reverse complement strand
CCTTCGCCTTCAGCTTTTTTCGCTGAGGGCGATCCGGGGCGCAGAGCGACGGCGAGGTTTTTCGCGCCAGAATCACGCAGGTTCAGCGCATGCGCATGGCCTTGCGAGCCATAGCCCAGAATGGCGACCTTCATGTCTTTGATCAGATTGATGTCACAATCGCGGTCATAGTAAACGCGCATAGATTTTCCTTTGGTTGGGTTATGATTGTGGTGAACCTAACGGATGTTTTCGGTGGATGTGAGGGGCGTTTTCGAGTATTTTTGGAAACTATGATGAATAGTATTCGTGAAATATTAAAAAACAGGATTATTCATGCAAGGCGTAGATGACACAGACCGCCGTATCCTGCGCCATTTGCAAGCCGATGCCAGCCGCAGCACGACTGATCTGGCCGAGTATCTGGGGCTGGCTGCAAGTGCGTTGGCCCGGCGGCTGGAACGGTTGGAACGTATCGGCGTGATTGAAGGTTACACCGCCGCGATCGACTGGCGGGTGCTGGGATATGAGGTCGAGGTCAGCTTGCGGGTGACGCTGGACAAGACGCAGGCAAACGCGTTTGATGCGTTTATCGCGGCGGCGCGCGACATCCCCGAGGTGGATGAAATCCAGACGTTTTTGGGCCGGGTTGACGTTCGTTTGAACGTACTGGCGCGGGATATGGCGCATTATCAGCGGATATATCGCAAGCATATCCTGACCTTGCCGCATATCGCCGATATCGAAGCGCTGATGTTGATTTCAAACGTTAAAAACAGCGAAAGCCTGCCGTTGTGATTGATCTGGATGACATCGACCGGCAGATTTTGCGCGCCCTCGTTCAGGATGCACGCGCAACGGCGGGCGCTTTGGGGCGCAAGCTGGGCCTTTCGCAACCGGCGACGTGGCGGCGGATAAAACGGCTGGAGGTTGACAGGGTTTTGGGGCCGCGCCGGGTGCAGTTGAACAACGAAGCGCTGGGGTTCGGGGTGACGGTTTTTCTGGGGGTTAAGCTGGCCACCAAGGGCCGGGTTAGTCTTGAGGATTTTGAACGCGCTGTAACAGCGATACCCGAGGTGCAGTTGGTGCAGCATGTTCTGGGGCTTTACGATTACCGCCTGCGGGTGGTGGCGCGGGATTTGTCGGATTTTGAACGGGTGCTGCGCCGTCGGATCATGACCCTGCCGGGGGTTGGCGATGTTGAGGCAAATGTTTTGTTAAGCGAAGAACGGCGCCCCGGGCCTTTGAACGGGTAACTGCGGCGGATCAGTGCATTGCACAAGCAGCGCAGTCTGCATAATGATAGCCTGATCCGAAACACCCCCGAAAGGACCCCGCCATGCCCGCTTTGTTGCCAGATGTTGATCCGGACGGATTGTTGGAATTCTCGGTCGTTTTCACCGACCGGTCGCTGAACCATATGAGCCAGAGCTTTCAGGGCGTGATGCGCGATATTTCGGGTATTCTGAAAGAGGTTTATAATGCCGACGCGGTGGCGCTTGTTCCCGGCGGCGGCACCTATGCGATGGAGGCGGTTGCCCGTCAATTGGCCACCGGCCAAAAGGCGATGGTCATCCGCAATGGTTGGTTCAGTTATCGCTGGACGCAGATTTTTGAAGCCGGGTCGGTGACATCCGAGGAAACCGTGCTGAAAGCGCGGCGCAAGGGCAATGAACCACAAGCGCCGTTTGCACCGGCACCGATCGAGGAAGTCGTGGCGCGGATCAAAGCCGAAGCTCCGGCTGTGGTGTTCGCACCGCATGTTGAAACCTCGTCAGGGATGATCCTGCCGGATGACTATCTGAAAGCGGTTGGCGATGCCGTGCATTCGGTCGGGGGCCTGTTCGTGCTTGATTGCATCGCGTCGGGCTGCATTTGGGTCGATATGAAAGCGGTTGGCGTTGATGTGTTGATCTCGGCCCCGCAAAAGGGTTGGAGTGCGTCGCCGTCAGCTGGGCTTGTGATGATGAACAAGGCCGCAAAAGCGCGGGTTGAGGCGACTAATTCAACCAGCTTTGCGATTGATCTGAAGAAATGGCTGTCGATCATGCAGGCTTACGAGGCCGGTGGTCACGCGTATCACGCGACGATGCCGACGGATGCGTTGAAGGTATTCCGCAATATCATGCTGGAAACCAAGGAATACGGTTTTGACAAGCTGCGCGATGCGCAGTGGGAACTTGGTACCAAAGTGCGCGAACTGCTGGCGTCACGCGGCATTCGGTCGGTTGCCGCAGATGGGTTTGGCGCCCCCGGCGTGGTGGTCAGCTATACCGAAGATCCCGGCGTTCAGAATGGCAGCAAGTTTGCCGCCCAAGGGTTACAGATTGCCGCCGGGGTTCCGCTGCAATGCGATGAAGGTCCGGAATACAAAAGCTTCAGGCTTGGGCTGTTCGGGCTTGATAAGCTAAAGGATGTCGACGCGGCGGTGGCGCGGCTTGAGGTAGCTTTGGACACGGTGCTATAGGCCGCTGATTAATTTTGCCCGGCACCAAGTCCTGCACGCATCAGGGTTTTGCGCAACGGCGCGATGCCGTGCAGGGCTTTCAGCCCGTAACGGCGAATGTCGCGCAGCATCGGATTTTCGGCCATGGAACTGCGGTTAAGCAGGTCAATGCCGGTGACCCGTGCCTTGATTTCCGGCCAACGGCTGTGGTGATATTTTTCCAGCATCGTAGCCGAACCCAAATCACCGGGATCCGCCAGCGCAAGGTCAAGCAGGGTTGTCATATCGGCAAGGCTCATGTTCAGTCCTTGCGCGCCAATTGGCGGAACAACGTGCGCTGCTTCGGCAATCAAGGCGACGCGTTGGCCGTTCAGACGTTCGGCAAGCTGGCTGATAATCGGCCAGACGGTGCGACGGCCGATCAGCGTTAGTGGGCCGAATAAATGCGCCGAGCGTTCATAGATTTCCGCTTCAAACGCTGCCACCGACAGGTTTTGCAATTCTTCAATCCGCCCGCCGCGTTCCATCCAGACAATCGCGGATCGCGGCTGACCGTTCAAATCGGGCATCGGGACCAAGGTGAAAGGCCCGCCGGTGCGGTGAATTTCGGTTGATATATTTTGGTGCGGGATTGGGTGGTTGACCGAAAATGCCAGCGCCTTTTGTCCGTAACGCCATGTTTTTACACCGATATTACACTGCTCGCGGATGTTTGAACCGCGCCCGTCAGCCGCGATTAATAGCCGCGCGCGCACGGATGTGCCGTCGGTCAGGGCGATGCGGGCCTCGGTTGTGCGGGTTGTCAGGTGGGCGGTGGCGGTGGCTGGCAGAAACGCGACATTGGGTAATTCCGCAATCCGTGCCAGCATTTCCCGCCTAAGCAGCCAGTTGGGCAGGTTCCAGCCAAACGGCGTATCGGAAATATCACTCGCGTTGAAATCGGCAATATCGCGGGCTTCGTAAGATTTGCCACCCGCATCAACAATGCGCATGATCTGTAAGGCCGCCGCATAGGGTGCAAGGCGGTCCCACAGACCCGCGGCTTGAAACAAACGACGTGCCGGTTGCAGAAAAGCAGTGGTTCTGAGGTCGGCGTTTGATGCGGCTTCGTTGATGACAGGCGGGGCCGGGTCAACGCAAATCACCGAAAAACCGGCGGCACCAAAGGCGCAAGCGGCGGTCAGGCCAGCAACGCCACCACCGGAAATCAGGATATCGGCTTCACGAAATATCATGCCGTGACATTAGGGCGTGGTTTGGTCGACGGAAAGCCCTAGCGCGTGATCTGCGACAGAAAGCCTGTCAGGTCTTGAGTTTGGTGATGAATGTGATCGGCGTCTTCACCGTGTTCAGGCCCGACCAGCACACATTTCATGCCCATTTCGTGTGGCGCTTTCAGATTGCGGTGATCATCTTCAAACATCGCGGCCTGATCTGTCACCAGCCCGTCCAGAGTAAATACCGCCTCGAAGGCGGCACGTTCGGGTTTGGGCAGGAAACCGGCATGTTCAACCCCATAAACCGCATCAAAAATACCGGACAGCCCGCGCGCCTCGGTCACCCGTTCGGCGTGGATTTTTGGGCCGTTGGTATAAATGACTTTGCGTCCGGGCAGCGCTGTAATCCGCGCCCTTAAATTTGGGTCTTTGGCCAGATGGCTGAGGTCGATATCATGCACGCGGTCAAGATAGGGGGCGGGGTCAATATCATGTTCCCGCATCAGGCCGGCCAATGTCGTGCCGTACGTGTTCCAATAATAATCACGCAGGTGATCGGCGGTTTTGTGATCGATATTCAGCGCCTGCATCACAAATTCGGTCATCAGCACTTCGATTTGGTCAAACAGCTTCGCCTCTGGCGGATAAAGCGTGTTATCCAGATCAAAGACCCAGTACCGTACATGATCAAAAGCTTGTTTTACCATAACCTCAAGCTAGGGCGGTCGTGCCGCAGTTGCAATCACTTGATTGTGAGGCCGATCTGCCTGTAGCTTGTCGACCATTGTATACGGAGAGCAACATGCCGATCACCAAACAGGCGCAAAAAGATGCCTATGATCTGATACTGGACGCGATTG
>DJBQ01000158.1:0-10532 GCA_002430125.1 Rhodobacterales bacterium UBA5972 | reverse complement strand
CGATTGATACCGGGGTCTATGGACCGGGCGATCGTTTGGTTGAAAGCGAATTGGCAGAACGGTTTGGTGTGTCACGCACCCCGATCCGCGAAGCATTGCAGCGGCTGGAAACCCAGTCGATGCTGACCCGCACCGGCCGCAGCCTGATCGTCGCGTCGCTGGACCACAATCAGTTGGCAGAACTTTATGTCGTAAGGGCCGAGCTTGAAGGGTTGGCGGCGCGCCTTGCGGCACAACATGCGAGCCCTGAAGAAGTACGGGTGCTGGAAAGCATGGTGGCGCAAGATATGTCGCTGGTGACGGAGCCTGCAAAATTAAGCCGCGCCAATCGGCGGTTTCACAACCAGATACATCTGGCCAGCCATAACCGGTTTCTAATCGATCAGCTTGGTCTGGTACATCGCTCGATGGCTTTGCTGGCGACGACCTCGTTGGCGGCTGACGGTCGCGGGGTGACAGCGCTTGAGGAACATCGCGCGATTGTTGAGGCAATCAAGTCAGGCGACGGCGAAAAGGCATGTGGCGCCTTAAAGGCGCATTTGTCGTTTGCCTTTGAAACACGGCTGAAACTTGACGCGGGCGAGATTGCGACACTGCGTAACAAATAGCAACAACAAGCAAAGCTAGCGTAATGTGGATTTGGCGGGTTTAAGATGTTGGCCATGTTGGGTTTTGTCCCAGTAAAACGGCCGTCGAACCAGTTCGTAGGCGGCCTTGAACATGGCAATAGACCCCAGTGGCCAGTAAAAAATCATGGCAGGCACCCAGGGGATCAGGTGCCGGTGTGACTTGCCTGATACCGCGAAAACGCCGATTACCAGCAAGATCAGTTCGGACAGGGCAAACAAGGTGCCCAGCGCCAGCCAGGCCAATTTCGGTAAAGCCTGTTCGAGTGGCAGTTCAAGACCGAATACTGAAAGCCAAAGCAACCACAACATTGGCGCCACAAGAAAGTTCGAGATTGTGCCCAACAGCATGACCTGAAACGCAAAAAACCGGACTGGCCCCAGATCAACCAGCAGCCCTAGAGGCCGACGCATATGGGTGATCCACGTGGCGGCATAGCCTTTCAGCCAGCGCGAACGTTGTTTGATCCATGGTTTCAGGTGGCAATTTGCTTCTTCAAAAGTTGTCGTAGCCAAAAAGGCGCAACGATAGCCCTGCCTTGCCAGCCGAAAGCCAAGATCGGCATCTTCAGTGACGTTGTGGGCGTCCCATGCCCCAAGTTTTTCCAAAGCTTCGCGGCGAAAGAACACGGTCGTTCCACCCAACGGGATGGGAAGGCCAAGTTTTTCGATGCCGTGCAGAACCACGCGAAACCAGATTGCATATTCGATGGTGAAACAGCGCGCCAACCAGTTTTCCGCCGGATTATAAAAATCAAGATAGCCCTGAACGCAGGCGACATCCGGACCGCTTAGGTTGAAACAGTCGACAATCCGGTGAATTTGATCGGCTTCCGGCGCGTCTTCAGCGTCGTAGATACCGACCACTGATCCTTTGCAGAAATCCAAGGCATAATTCATCGCCCGGGGCTTGGTTTGCAACTTGTTCGGTGGAACCTCGATCAGGCGAATCCACTGCGGCAGTGACAGGCCTGCAAGGGCCGACTTTGTCAGCGCGTCGTTGCTTTCCAGGATAAACATAACGTCGAGCAACTCTTTTGGATAGTTACTGGCGGCAAGACGTTTGACGAGATCCGGCAAAATCGCAGCTTCTTTGTGGAGCGGCACCAACAAAGACACAACAGGCAGAGGCGCAATCGACGTGATGTTTGTCGCGGGTTGCGGCTGTTCGGAGGTTTTGTAGCGTGCCTTTACCTGGGTAATCAGGGTGGACAATCTGAGGCCGGAATTTGCCAATAACGTTATGAAGACCCAACCGTAAATAGTTGAAATGGCGAGAATAGGTAGCGCCCATACTATTAGGGCAATCACCAGACAGACGATGGCAATCGCCGGTAGTCCCACAGGGCGCGCCCAGCTGCGACAGCTGAATTCTGCCGGACACCGGGTATTGGCCCTGTGTGAAAGATGGCTGCTGTAATGCGTGGTTAGGTAGGCCGTGATGCTTGACGCACTTGCCAGCGCCATAACGATCCGCGACTGGCTTCGCGGACCAAGGGCGATGTGGCGGTGGAAAATTACCGGGTCAGACGTGACATAGACCGTCAGGTTTCCGGTGCGCCGCCACGGCAAAAATCCGTACCGCAAGCAGGTTTCAACCGATGTTTCGCGCATCAAGGCCGGGTCGGGCGGGGTTGCGGTGATATCCACAACTTTCGCGCCATATTGCAATGTCAGGGCTTTTAGAAGCGTTTCTTCGGATACAAATCCAAAGGTTTTCAGGATATCACCAAGGCGCGCTGCGGTGCCTTTTTGTTTGGCCAAAGCGCTGTCCAGCGCGTCAAGCGACATATATCCAGAATCAACCAATATTTGGCCAATTGGCTGACTTTGCCACGCTTCACGTGGCTTTTTGACACTGGTTATACTGCCGCCGGCAACCATACCGCTCGGTGAGCTGATCATCCGTTCACCCTTCAATTACTCCGCTTCAGCATTGGCGAAACAGGGTTAACAGGGGGTTAAGATCCTATGCATTAAGAGATTGTTTCCATCGAGGAAACAAAGCGCTCGAACAGATAATAGCTGTCCTGTGGTCCGGGGCTGGCCTCGGGGTGCTGTTGCACTGAAAATACCGGACGGTTCTGCATGCGGATGCCGCAGTTTGACCCGTCAAACAGGGACACATGAGTTTCAATCACGCCAGCAGGCAAGCTTTCAGCGTCAACCGCAAAGCCGTGGTTCATCGAGGTGATTTCAACCTTGCCAGATGCAAGCTCTTTCACCGGATGATTGGCGCCGTGATGGCCGTGGTTCATTTTCAGGGTTTTTCCACCCAAGGCCAAAGCCAGCATCTGATGGCCTAGGCAGATACCGAAAATCGGCAAATTGGTGCGCTCCAATATCTCGCGGATCATCGGCACGGCGTAAACGCCGGTGGCCGCCGGATCACCGGGACCGTTCGACAGAAACACCCCTTCTGGATTATGCGCAAGAACCTCGTCAGCCGTGGCGGTCGCGGGCAGAACGGTGACATCGCAACCCGCCGAGGCTAGGCAGCGCAGGATATTGCGCTTGGCACCGTAATCTAGGGCAACAACCCGGCGGCCCGGCGTGGTGCGGCGCGTGTGGCCGTCGGGCCAGGCCCAACGCATTTCGTCCCAGCGATAGGATTGCGCGCAGGTGACGTCTTTGGCCAGATCAAGGCCTTCAAGGCCTTCAAAGGCACGGGCCTTTTCAACCAGATCGGCAAGGTCAAAGTTACCTTCTGGATCATGCGCGATGGCAACATGCGGCGCGCCCTGCTGGCGAATGGCGCGGGTCAGGCGGCGGGTATCAACGCCGCCAATGCCGATCCGCCCCTGACGGGTCAACCACGTGCCCAAATCCTCGGTGTTACGCCAATTTGACGGCTCGGTCGGATCCCATTTCACCACCATACCCCGGGCGACCGACCGCTGTGCCTCGTCATCTTCCGGCGTGGTGCCGGTATTGCCGATATGCGGAAAGGTGAAGGTGATAACCTGCCCGGCATAACTGGGGTCGGTCATGATTTCCTGATACCCGGTCATCGCTGTGTTGAAACACAGCTCGGCCTGAGCCTCGCCAGTTGCGCCAAAACCGTGGCCGTAAAACGCTGTTCCGTCGGCCAGAACAATGCAACCCGTTGGTTTGGCAAGTGAATTTGGCGTCCCTGGCATGATGGAATCCGGCGCTTGTGTATGAAGAAATCCGGCGGACACTAAGGTTTGCACAGCCTAGGGTCAAGGGAAAACAAAATTTGCAAAGGCCAATGAAACCAATGACTTGCGTTAACGCGCCACAGTTGTCAGGTCGCATCGCACACGCTATTGTCCGAGTCTTTCCTGCCCTATAGGGGCGCTAAGAGGCGATGACTTATGCGGGACCGTATTAACACGGAACTTAAGGACGCTATGCGTGCCAAAGATGCGCCGCGACTGTCAACTTTGCGGCTGATTAATGCCGCCATCAAAGACAAGGATATCGCCGCGCGCACCGACGGGCAAGATGCCGGCGTGCCGGACGAAGATATTCTGGCGATCCTGGCCAAAATGATCAAACAACGGCTGGACAGTATCACCGCCTATGAGGAGGCCGGTCGTCTGGAATTGGCCGAAAAAGAACGCGCCGAGGTTACGGTGATAGAAGAATTCTTGCCACGGCAGTTGAATGAAGTCGAGATCAGCGCCGCCATTACGGCCGCTATTGCCGAGATCGAGGCCAGCTCGATCCGGGATATGGGGCGGGTGATGGGCGCGCTGAAGGCGAAATATGCCGGACGGATGGATTTCAGCAAAGCAGGCGCCGTCATCAAGGGTTTGCTTGGCTAAATTAGATGACCCTACAAAAGCCTCCTGTACCAGCGCGCCGGCAGGTCTTGATTAAGTTCTTGTTGCTGGTTCTGGTGCTGCTTGGATACCTTGGATATCTGACCTACACGCTTGATTTTCGGACCGGCAGCGTCGCGGCCCTATTAACGTGGTCGTTTTTCGTGCTGTGTACGCCGATTGCCGATGCTGGTTTTTTGCTGGATTTCCCGCTGCGCCTTATTTTTGGCATCCGGATGTTTATCTCGGAAATCGTTGTCTGGGGGATTGCCATATCATTGAATGCAATCGCCCTGATCTGGTTTGCCGATGATTATCAAACCACGACGCTGACGCGGTTGTTATATGCGATCCTAACGACCCCCTGGCCTTATTGGTCGGTGATTGTTATTTCGGGTTTTGGCACGTTCCTGTCGATCCGGTTTGGGGATGAACTGATGGATGTGCTGCACCATAGCGAGCGCGTAAAGTATCACCAGTACGGGTTCAAGTTTGAATTGATTGTGCTGGCCTTTGCGTTTGTCATCGCCTTGGTGGCCTATTACGAATTGATCGCGTCACTGGGCATTGATCGATCTATTTAGCCAGTACTTTGCGGCGTAGACCTTGCCTGCCGCAGTGCGTTTTCCAGATCATCCCGCAGGGTTACGCGTTCCTCCGGGCTGAGGAATGCCCCCAATTCAATCTCGCGATTGCCGCCCTTTAGTGTCAGATACTGATCGACCGGCCCGCCCTTGGGCTTAATTGTAACGCTTATCCAATAGGGGTTTGCCGTCCATTCCTGCGATGGTTGGCGCGGGCCAGTCCGCGTGACTGTGATCTTGTCGCGCCACAGGCACAGGGTTTCGGTTAACTCGCCGTCACGGGTGTTGCGCTCGATCGAATACCACAGGGCCACCAAGACCGTTAACAGGAACGGTAGCATTACCCAAAGCGCGGTTTTCCCCAACAAGGGAATAAGCGGGATCAACAGCAAGCCCCACAGGATCACCAGCAACCACGCAAGCCCGGTGCGTGACAGGGAACGGTTGGGGCGCAAGACCAACTGCGCTAAAGGCGGCAGATCGCCAGCACATTCAGAAAAGGCCCCGGATTGCGCCGGGGCCTTTTCAGGATATTTCCAAACCGCAGGCATTAGTGATGCGGCTGCTTGTCCCACATATCCTGCGTCGGCAGGATCTCGAACGTATGTTCGGGCGGTGGGCAGGGCAGGGTCCATTCCAGCGTATCTGCGTGCTCACCCCAATAGGAATTGACGGTGATTTTCTTACCCCAGTTGATGGTGTAAAATACCACACCGATGAAGAACACGAAGGACGCGAAAGTCATGAAAGCACCGATCGAGCTGATATAGTTCCAGTAGGCAAACGCCTCGGGATAGTCGATATACCGGCGCGGCATGCCCTGACGGCCAAGAAAGTGCTGTGGGAAGAACGTGACATTCGCCCCGATAAACATGACCCAGAAATGCAGCTTACCAGCCCATTCAGGATACTGGCGCCCTGACATTTTGCCGATCCAGTAATAGACCCCGGCAAAAATGCAGAACACAGCCCCCAGCGACATCACGTAATGGAAGTGTGCCACGACGTAATATGTGTCGTGATAGGCCCGGTCGATACCAGCCTGGCTGAGGACAATCCCGGTTACACCACCAAGAGTGAACAGGAACAGAAAGCCAAAGGCCCACAGCATCGGGGTTTTCATCTCAACCGAACCGCCCCACATGGTGGCGATCCACGAGAAGATCTTGATGCCAGTTGGCACCGCGATCACCATGGTTGCCAGCATAAAGTAAGATTGCTGGGTCAGCGACATGCCAACAGTGTACATATGGTGCGCCCAGACGACAAAGCCCAGACCACCGATGGCCACCATCGCATAGACCATCGGCAGATAGCCAAAGATCGGTTTCTTCGAGAAGGTCGAGATCACGTGACTGATAATACCAAAACCCGGCACGACGAGCATGTACACTTCGGGATGCCCAAAGAACCATAACAGGTGCTGATAGAGGATCGGATCACCGCCGCCAGAAGCCTGGAAGAAGGTTGTGCCAAAGTTCCGGTCAGTCAGCAGCATGGTGATCGCGCCCGCCAGAACCGGCAAGGACAAGAGGATCAGAAAGGCCGTGACAAGGATCGACCAGGCAAAAAGCGGCGTTTTGTGCATGGTCATGCCCGGCGCGCGCATATTCAGGAAGGTGGTGATCATATTGATCGACCCAAGGATCGAACTGGCCCCTGACAGGTGAACCGCGAAAATCGCGAAATCCATCGACATACCGGCCTCGGAGGTGGACAGCGGCGCATACAGCACCCAGCCAACCCCGGACCCTAACTGGCCATTGCCACCCGGTGTCAGCAGCGAAATCACTGCCATCGACGAACCCGCCACATACATCCAGTAAGACAGATTGTTCATCCGTGGAAACGCCATGTCGGGCGCCCCGATCATCAGCGGCATGAAGTAGTTGCCAAAACCGCCAAACAGCGCCGGAATGACCACAAAGAACATCATGATAATACCGTGGCCGGTAATCAGAACATTCCATAAATGCCCGTTTGGCGTACACTCTGCGGCGCTGTCGGCCACAAACCGCGCGCCCTCAAGGCACATATACTGAACACCGGGTTCCATAAGCTCGAGGCGCATGTAAACCGTGAAAAGCACCGACACAAAGCCCAGGGCCCCGGCGGTGAAAATGTAAAGAATGCCGATATCCTTGTGGTTCGTTGACATGAACCAGCGGGTAAAGAACCCCTTCTTGGGGTGCTCGTCGTGGGCGTGGGCGGCTGCGTCTGCCATTTATTCTTCTCCTGACACGTCTTGGCGAACCCGCGAATCCTAACGCGGGCTCGGGGGAATACTGCTGTGATCCCTAAACGACGCGACGGGGGGGCTCAACTGTTTCATATGCCGCAGGGGCAAAAAACGCGTGGTTTTACCGGATATTTTTAGGCTGCAGGCGGCGGCGGCAGTGATTTCGTCGCAGCGGGGCTTAAAACGCTTGATTTGCGCGTCGTGCGAAGCTCACTCTTATACCACCGCCGAACAGAAACGTGATGTGTCCGGCCAAGGTAAGTCGGAATCTCGACAGTGGTGGCAATGTTGCCGCTGTTTCTGGGCCTGCTGATAACCCTGCCGGTTCTCGGTCACGCAACCTGGCACCTTTATCGCCGCGTCCTCGTTCCCGCCTGATTTCTTTTCGGTACAAATATCCGCGGGGGGTGCGGGGGGCAGCAAGCCCCCCGCCCTGATCGGCGACGTCAGTCGGCGAAAACCCGTTCGAAATTGCGCTTCAGCGCCAGATCAAGGTCAGCCATTGAAACCAGATGCCCCAGATCGACCAGACTGGTCACACCATGATCGCTGATCCCGCAGGGGACAATTCCAGCGAAATGCTCCAGATCCGGATCGACATTGATCGAAATGCCGTGAAAAGCCACCCACTTGCGGATACGCACACCAATCGCGGCGATTTTTGCCTCGGCAATTTGGCCATCGGCGGCACGCGGCTGATCGGGGCGCTTTACCCAAACACCAACCCGATCGCTGCGCACTTCGCCTTTGATGTTGAATTCAGCCAGGGTTGCGATGATCCAGTTTTCCAGCAAGCTGACATACCGGCGCACGTCGCGACCACGTTTGTTGAGGTCAAGCATCACATAGACCACGCGTTGTCCGGGCCCGTGATAGGTATACTGCCCGCCGCGTTTGCTTGTGAAGACCGGAAAACGGTTGGGCATTATCAAATCAGTTGGGTCAGCACTGGTGCCAGCCGTGTAAAGCGGTGGATGTTCCAGCAACCAAACCGCTTCGCGGGCTTGGCCCGTTATGATGTTGCCAACCCGTTGTTCCATCGCCGCCATGGCAACATCGTATGGAACCGGTTTCGGGTCGATTATCCATTCTGGCATCGGCGTTTCCCTGCCGTTTCAGCGTCTTTATACTGCGAAAATACTCGCCAATAACCAAATTCGTGCTAAGATTCAGCCAATGCGTATTTCCAGAGGGTATTTGTCATGAAACTGAAATCTGTTGCAACTGCAATAATCACGCTGTCGATCGCGGCCTCGCCTCTGCGGCCGGTTATGGCCGGCGATCTTGGGGCGGGTCTGATCGGTGCTCTCATCGGTGGCGTTATCGTCAGCGAGGCGATGAAGGATAAGCGTCGAAAGACAGCCTCCAGCGGTGTTCGCGAACAGCGCCGCCAGACGCAGGTTGCCTTGAATTATTTCAATTTCCCGGCTGGCGTACCGGATGGGGTATTCGGGGCCAGAACCCGTACCGCCATTTCGAATTACCAATATTATTTGGGGTTTCCGGCAACCGGCGCGCTTACTGACTATGAAAATACTTTCCTGTTAACATCTTATCAGCGCGCGCAAATGGGTGGGCCGACAACGATGCAGCAGATCGCGTCAAACGCGCAGGGAACACGCGGCCTTCTGGTGATTTACCGGGATGAAATGGTGGCAGGCAACGGCAACGGCAGTGGCGGCAGTGCCCAATCGCCAATTCCAACGGCACTTGGCGGCGGCAGTGAAGAAGACACAGCAATTAGGTCCACCTCGGCTCTGCCGACGTTTGGAGTCGAGGCGCAAACTTCGCTTGCCAGCCATTGCAACAAGGTCAGCTTGTTGACCAATGCCAATGGCGGCTTTGCCAGCGCTTCCAGCATGTCAAATCCAACATTGGCATTGAACGAGCAATTCTGTCTGGCGCGGACTTATGCAATTTCCGACAGCGAAGCGCTGGTCGCAACTGTGCAGGGCTATAGTGCGACGCAAATCCAGACCAGTTGCGAGGGGATCGCCCAACCGATGCACGATCTGGTTGCCGCAGCTTCCTTGCAGCCGCGCACCGAGGTCGTGTCTTCGGTTGCAGGCTTCGTTCTGAAAACCGGCATGTCCCCGGCGCAATTGTCGATGACTGCCCGGATTTGTCTGGGTGTTGGTTATCGCACCGATAATCTGGATGTGGCGATTGCCTCGTCTTTGTTGATGGTCGCGCTGGGCAAGCCGGTTTACGGCGAGTTGATAGGGCATCATCTGGCGCAAGGTATCGGTGCCAGCCAGCGGATCGATCTGGCGACAGATTGGTTTAACGGCGCGATAACGGCGCTTGATTCCGGCGCTGAGGCGGCTTTTGCGCCAACCCAAACTGATCGGGTAGACCTTTTGAGACAGGCAACCGCGCAACTGGGGGACACCGGCGGCGCATCCACCCAAAGCGCCACGTTCACGCCAATTCCGGTATTTAAAGCAACCGAATAGATCACAAGAACCCTGTCCGGCCAAGTGTGGAAATATCCGCTGGACCGGACGGGCTTTTCGCAACTTCGCTCTTCACAAGGGGAACGGCAGTCGCTATAGACCCCGCTACCAAGCCTAAGCGTGCGGTCGTGGCGGAATTGGTAGACGCGCAGCGTTGAGGTCGCTGTTCCTTAACCGGAGTGAAAGTTCGAGTCTTTTCGACCGCACCAATTGGCCTGATTTTGTCGTTATGTAGCAATAACGTATTCAATTTCATGTAAGACTATTCCCCGAATATTCCCCGAATTGAAGATGGTCCCTGCCATTTTTCCGGATGTCGTATTTGACAAAGAACGCACTTAGATTAAAAAAATGATCGCGGTTGCTTCACATTGTTTATCGGCACTGTCAGATTAAACTGGCTTGAGGCGGGCAGGGCAGTCGGCTAGCCTTTCCGGATGACAAAACGCAACCCATCCCGTTACTTCAAAACCAGCCCTGAAATCATCCGCCTTGTTGTGATGATGTACGTCCGGTTTCCACTTTCCCTTCGAAATGTGGAGGACTAAATCCGGTTCTCGGGATGCTTTTTACTGGTGTTGGGGCGCTTGTATATCGCCTCCAATCCCATAATTTCATCAAGCGTCGAATACGGTGACGACCGGCATGATACCCCTTTCTCGGCAAATAGGCCGCAATTTGGCGACTGCCGAAAAATGGATATTGGGTGAAGACCTTGTCGATCTGGCGCATCAAGCCCAGCGTCTCGGCACTGAACCCTACGGGCGTGTAATACAGTGCTGAACGGCCGATCTTCGGGATTTTACACTGGCGGGACAGACTAGGGTCTGTGGACATTT
>DJBQ01000107.1 GCA_002430125.1 Rhodobacterales bacterium UBA5972 | reverse complement strand
CTTCGGCAATGGCGCTTTCAGGGATCGGCTCGGCGTCATAGACACTTGCGGTTGGTTTGCTCATGTTTCGTATTTTCCGAAATGCTGCTTCGGAAAAACAATAAAGCAGGCTTGTCGGTTAATCCACCGCAATCGCGGCGCAAAGGCGCTATTGGCACCTTTGCGCCGAAAGCTGCAAACCTGTTGCTTGGCTTTTTGCGAGGCGTTCAGACGTTGATCAGCAGGTGTTCGCGTTCCCACGGGCTGATAACTTGCAGGAATTCTTCCTGTTCGGCCCATTTGATTGCGGAATAAACCTTGCAGAAATCCGGCGACAGCGCGGATTGCAGCGCTTTTGATTCGTCAAACAACAGCAAAGCTTCGCGCAGGGAAGACGGCAAAGCATCGTCGATTATGTATGAATTTCCCATGAACTGGTCGCGTGGCTTTTGGGCGTCTTTCAGACCCAAAAGCCCGCAGGCCAAGCTGGCGGCAAGGCCGAGGTAAGGATTGCAATCCATCCCTGCAAGCCGGTTTTCGATGCGCCGACCTTCGGAATTGGATATTGGCACCCGCAGACCGGTGGTGCGGTTATCGCGCCCCCATTCAAGGTTCACCGGTGCCGCGAAATCCGGCACGTAACGGCGATAGGAATTCACATATGGGGCGATCACCGCGATGGCCGCCGGCAGATGGTTCTGTAACCCGGCGATGAAGTGAAAAAACGCGTCTGATTCTGAACCATCGGGGTTGGAAAAGATGTTCTTGCCGGTTTTGATATCGACCACCGAATGATGGATATGCATGGCCGAGCCGGGCTGGTCCTGCATCGGTTTGGCCATGAATGTGGCGTAACAATTGTTGCGCAGGGCGGCTTCGCGGATCAGGCGCTTGAAGTAAAAAACCTGATCGGCCAGTTCAATCGGATTGCCGTGTGGCAGGTTAATCTCGATCTGTCCGGCGCCGCCTTCATGGATGATGGTGTCGATCTCAAGGCCCATTGCCTCGGCGAAATCATAGATGTCGTCGATAATCGGGCCGTATTCGTCAACCGCACTCATCGAATACGCCTGACTTGCGGCAACCCGGCGACCAGAACGACCAATCGGCGGGACGATGGGTTGTGACGGGTCAGTGTTTTGGGCCACGATATAAAATTCAAGCTCGGGGGCGACAATCGGTTTGAACCCCATTTCGGCAAATTTATCAACCACATAGCGCAAGACGTTGCGGGGCGCAAACGGCACCGGCCGGCCACTTTGATCGCAGACATTGTGGATGATCTGCAATGTTGTATCGGCCGCCCAGGGCGACGCCATTGCTGTGCTGAAATCTGGCGTTAAAACCATGTCGGGATCGGTGAAGCGATCCTCGCCGCCAAAATCCGCCCAGCCACCGGTGATGGTCTGATAAAAGATCGAATCCGGCAGAAACATTTGTTCGGTGCGGGCGAATTTGGCCGCAGGCATAGCCTTGCCGCGGGCAATGCCGGGCATGTCGGCGACGATACATTCAACTTCTTCCAGCCGCTTGTCGCTTAGGAAATCCTGGGCTGCCTTTGGCAGTTCGTTGACCCAGTTTGTAGGGGTAACCATAATATCCGTCCTCAGCCGCGTGGCTGTTTGAAAAATTCGGCCATGCGTTCGGCCATCCATGAATTCGATAAAGGTGTATCAAGTTTGCTTTGGGCGGCATTCAGCAGGTCATCATCCACAACGCCGCGCCCGCGTTTGGCGATCAGACCGCCGATGAAACCGCCGCCATATTCAGGATGCGCCTGAATTGACAGAGCTTTGTTGCCATAAGCCAGAATTGCATTTTCACAAAAAGCTGACGAGGCCAGAACAGTAGCATCAGCGGGCCGCTGGGTGACTTGATCCTGATGCCAGGCATTAAGCGTGATATCCGCGCCGTCTTTTAACTGATAATCCGTGGCACCAACTGACCAGCCGCCCTGAAATTTCTCGACCTTACCGCCAAGGGCCTGAGCCAGAATTTGGTGGCCGAAACATATGCCGACGATGGGAACATTGGCGGCATAGGCGGCGCGCAGGAAATCTTCTAGGGGTGGAATCCATGCGTGATCTTCATAGGCCCCAAAGCGGGAACCGGTGATCAGCCAGCCGTCAGCCTGATGAATGTCTGCAGGAAATTCGTTGTCAACGACGCTGTAAACCTGAAAATCAAAGTCAAATCCGCCAAGCAGATTTTTAAACATCTCGCCGTAGTCACCGAAATCAGCAACCAACCCCTCGGGCGAGTGGCCAGTTTGCAGAATACCGATTTTCATCAATCACCTGTTTATGGTTACGCGCGGCAAGCTATCAGAAGGCCCTGTATATCCGCAAGCCCCCAGAAGGTTGGATTAATTCGAGCTGGAAAATCAAACTGTCACCTCAGGTTTTGAGGCCCTGGTGATAAAAAAGCCTTCCCCGCGGGGAAGGCCAGTTGGTCCAGGATTTGGTTAGTCTATTGAGCGATCTGGCCGCGGTAATTCGGGTCACGCCCGTTAAACCAAGGGCCAATCAGCGCATCAAGTGTTCCGTCGGCTTTGAGGTCGGCGATCGCGAAATTGAGCGCGGATTTCAGGTCGCTATCTGATTTGCGGATACCCATTCCGATGCCACCACCAATTACGCCTCCGGTGGCAACAAAGGCGAAAACTCCGGGATTGGCTGCGATGATTTCTTCCAGATAAGCCTGATCACCGACAATCGCCGTTACTTCGTTATTGATCAGGGCCTGCACCGCATTTTCCGGTGCCGAATAAGTCATCAGAGGCCAGCCCTGATTAGTGATGTAGTTGGTTTGCAGCGTTTCGACCTGCGCGCCAACGACCGCAGCGCTGTCAGGATAAAGCCCGCCGGTCATTACCATGATGGCCCTTGGGTCGGCTGGAAAGTATTCTTCGGTGAAATCAATGGTCTCAAGGCGTTCAACGGTGATTTGCATCCCGGTCATGATCACTTCGAATTCGTTTTCGCCAAGGGCCATTACCATGTCTTCCCAAGGCGCAAGCGCCCAGTCGCATTCCAGATTGGCGCGCTGACACATCAAAGTGGCGAGTTCTGCTTCGAAACACTGCAAAACACCTTCGTCGTCGAGATAGTTATAGGGTTCAAAATCGGCAACAGAGCCAAGGCGAACGATAGAAGCAGGTGCGGCGCTGCCTATCAGGAGGGCTGCTGCGACGGCAAACGAAAAGGTTTTCACTTTATTCATTAGGATTCTCCCGGGTAGTCAGTACAAGGGCGTTACTACGGAACGGGATTGCACCGTTACTTTGCTAATTAGACCTCGGTTTGCTGCGATTTCAGGGCCACGTTAAGGTTTCTTTTTGACCTGTCAGGCGCCTTTAGCTGGCAATTCTGTAGCAGCGGATTGTCATTCCGTCAGGGTTGCGATACTCGGAATTGACTAATGTTCGCAGAGATTAAGGAACAAATCATGACTGACCGCCCGAAATTGAAAGCCAAAGACGCACCTGATTTGTCGTCGTTCCAATGGGACGACGCTTTGTTGCTGGAAACCCAGCTGGAAGAAGACGAGCGGATGATCCGCGACAGCGCGCGGGCCTATGCACAGGAACGACTGCAGCCCAAAGTGATCGCAGCCTTTCGTGACGAAGTGGCGGACCCGGATGTGTTTGCGGAAATGGGCGAAATGGGACTGTTGGGCACGACCATTCCCGAGGAATATGGCGGCTTGGGGGCCGGTTACGTTTCTTATGGGCTGGTCGCGCGCGAGGTCGAGAGGGTGGATAGCGGGTATCGGTCAATGATGTCGGTGCAATCCTCGTTGGTGATGTATCCGATCTATGCTTACGGGTCCGAAGAACAACGGCTGAAATATCTGCCCAAACTGGCAAGCGGCCAATGGATCGGCTGTTTCGGACTGACCGAACCTGATGCCGGGTCGGACCCGGGTGGAATGAAAACCCGCGCCACGAAAGTTCAGGGTGGATATATTCTGAACGGCACCAAAATGTGGATATCCAACGCGCCGTTTGCGGATGTTTTCATCGTCTGGGCCAAGTCTGATGAGCATGGCGGTAAAATCCGCGGCTTTGTGCTGGAAAAAGGCATGAAGGGTCTGTCGGCTCCGAAGATCGAGGGCAAGTTAAGCCTGCGGGCTTCGACCACCGGCGAGATTGTGATGCAAGGGGTTGAGGTCGGAGAAGACGCTTTGCTGCCGCATGTCGAGGGGCTGAAGGGCCCGTTTGGTTGTCTGAACCGGGCGCGGTACGGTATTGCCTGGGGCGCGATGGGGGCAGCCGAGTTTTGTTGGCACGCAGCCCGGCAATATGGGCTTGATCGCAAGCAATTTGGCAAACCGTTGGCCGGGATGCAGTTGTTTCAGAAGAAACTGGCGGATATGCAGACGGAAATCACCTTGGGCCTGCATGCGGCTTTGCGGGTGGGGCGGTTGATGGATGCAGCGTCAGCAGCGCCCGAGATGATCAGTCTGATCAAGCGGAATAACTGCGGCAAGGCGCTGGATATTGCCCGGATGGCGCGCGACATGCATGGCGGCAATGGCATCAGCGAAGAGTTTCAGGTGATGCGCCATATGGTCAACCTTGAGACGGTGAACACCTATGAAGGGGCGCATGATGTGCATGCGTTGATCTTGGGTCGGGCGCAGACANNTGCGCGAAGCCTTAAAGAGGGGGGCTGTCTGCCCCCGCGCGTTGCGCGAAGCCTTAAAGAGGGGGGCTGTCTGCCCCCCGGGCGCAATTGAAGAAATTGCGCCTCCCCCCGAGGATATTTTTACCAAAAAGAAGCTGTCAGGGATTAGGGACGGCCAGATAGGCCGCGGCCGGGATTTGCACAAGGCTTTTCAGGCGCAAGGTGCGGCGGTCGCCGAGATCAATGTCATCAATTGCAGCGGCGACAACATGTGCAAGGGTCGCGCGGTTGGTGGTTTTACTGGTTATGTATGGCAGGCCGGGGGATGGCTCGGTTCTGGCGATAACCCTGAGTTCAAGCGAGCAATCCTCGTAGCGCTTCACCATTTCCCATGTCAACGCATCAAGCGCTGCAATGTCGGCCTTGCGGTCGGCGACGGCGCGGGCCGAGGCAGCATGACCGCCGGTTTGCAACAGCTCAGTGAACTGAAAGCCAAGCCCTGCCACATGGCATTGTGGTGCAGCCCAGCCTGACTGTGACATTTCTTCGTTATAGGCGAACCGGGCGGACGCGAAATCGGCCAGATCGTTGCGGGTGTCGCGTGCACGCACGATAAAGACACTGTTGTAATAGCCGGGCTGGCAATCTGGCAGGCCATAATCTGGAGTGCCAATCAATTGGGTGGTTTCATGCAGGCGCAGGCGATAGGGGCGACCGCAGGTTTGGCTGAACAGCAAATTCGGGCTGTTCCAGGTTTCCCAGAACGGCGATGCGCGTTCCAGATCTTGCGGTGCTTCAAGTCCAATCCTGCGCAGGCGATCGCGGATTTCCGTCCAGAACCGGGTGTTCGCCGAGGCGGTTTCCGCCCGGTCGTACATGCCAAGGCTGGCAATCATAGCAGGCGCGCCTCGACCCGGTGACGGGCCATTGCACTGTCGCGGTCGTTGACGCCCAAAAGGCTGACGATCAGGCGCATCAGGCTGTTTTCGCTGTCGTCGCGACTGCCGTCAGACAGAACAACCTGCCACAAAGCCTCGACCACTTCGGCGCGAAGTTCAAAGGCGACGGCGTCCTTTATGGCCCGGGTGAAGCGAACGGTGTCAGGCGCTTCGGCCTCGACAGCCTCGGCTTCGCTGCGCAATTCTTCGGCGGATTGATGGTCAAGACTGTAGCGTTCCATCAGAATGCGGGTGATTTCGGCGGCTTCGACCATGTCATATTGATGATCGGCACGCGCAAGCCGCACCAGCAGGGCCGACAGCGCGAGACGTGCATCTGCCTCGTCAAGCTGCTGTGGGATCGGAATAATCAGGCGTTTTATCAGTGAGAGCATCAGGGTCTTTCCAGTTGGTAGCTTAGCTGTCCCAGCCTTCGACAATGGCCAGATTGCCGACGGCGTGGTCAATCCGCAGTTTCATCGCCTCTTGATATTCTGGCGAATCGTAACAGGCCAGGGCGGTTGCGTAATCCTTGAATTCAATTACCACGATGCGGCTGTTCATCTGACCTTCGCGTACCTGGTGCTGCCCGGCGCGAACCAGAAACCTGGCACCATATTTGCCAAAAGGCACCGCATTGGCGGCGACGTATTTCTTGTATTCGTCAAGATTTTTTACATCAACATTCGCGACCCAGTACCCTTTGGCCATGGCAAACTCCTTTGCTTGTTTGGCTTTATTGGTAGCGGCTGTGCGCGCCTATCACAATGTCAGTTTTTAGGGTCAGTTTTTGCGAGCCTTTTTGCGTGACCTTGCGACAGCGACGTTGGCGGCGATATTACGCACGCGTTTTGCACCGCTGAGGGTGATCGCCGCCAGAACCAATGCGCCGGCGAGAAACTGGGCCAAAGTTATGTCTTCGCCAAAGGCCATGTATCCGACCAAAAACATAGTTGGTAATTCCACGCTGCCAGCGACACCCGTTGCGCTGGCGCCGATTTTGGGA
>DJBQ01000142.1 GCA_002430125.1 Rhodobacterales bacterium UBA5972 | reverse complement strand
TCGTCATCCGTTGAAAGGCCCCTCGTCATTTCCAATTGCTCATTGGCATTCAGCGCAAAAGCGAGAATACGCACCATTAACCTTTCAGCCGTCTCCGAGGGATGTTTGGCAACGGTCAGTTTATGGGTCTCATAATAGTGACGATCCATATCGGAAACGGAAAGTTCAACTTTATAGATCGTGGATTTTTGCGCCATGACGTGCCCCAGAATAACAAAGATGGTGATGCCTAAAGCGTCTGGTGTCTTTGTGAAAGCAGATAAAAAAGCCCCCTAATAAAGTGGTGCAATTTGGTGTTGTCAAGTTGCTTGACTTAACGGTGCAGGACGGTTGCCCTGTACAAGAATTTCACCCTCATGACCGCGTCTCAAGCGCTGAGCTGGACTTCCGGCATAGCCGCCTGCCGTTCTGAGTAACGCTTTGCGACCATCGTTGAGCAATGAACCTCAACCGGCGGGTGACAGGGTGGCCTTTGGCCTTCGCCTTCACTGCGCGATCCAGGTCGACAACGAGTTGGCCCAGCGGACTGCGCGCGGCAATTTCCCCGTCCTGATCCACAGCACGGTTCGAAATCTCTTTGAGCGACGCATCAAGTCTGGCACGATATTTCATGGTCGTTCTCCTCACGGCGTATATCCACTAGGTCAATAGACCGGACCGCTTTCGCCACCCGAGAGAGACTGCCGCAATCACCCCATGTCGTTCTTGACCTAGCGAAAAGAAAGAGTCGTCGTTCCTTCATAAAATTTACTGTTATACTGCGAGTCCTGCGGAAGCCGAATTTGATGGCTTGACGGCTGGGCTTGGAACGATTCAGCTATGCCCATGATCCTCCCTGGCTTTCTTTCCTCAGCAGACCGTATCGAGCTTGAGGCTTGCGTGCGTCGCCAGCGAACCAGCAATCCATTAATCGCGCTCGCGCATCAGGTGTGCCATCACTCTGGATTTCATCCAACCTTTCGGTGTATTGGGACCGATACTGTCCCAGCAATTTGCCGCCGAAATCCTCTTTGGAGGTGAAGCAATAATAAAACGATCCTTTGGGGATCGCCGCCGATTTCAACAGTTCCGACAGCCCCATTCCGGTAAATCCACGAGCGGCGACCAAGGCCGATGGCCGGGTCAATGTGAAAATGCCTTTTTTGGGCACTTGTGTGATTTGACTGTCACCACCATTTTGGGCCTTCAGGATGCAACGCTTGTCGCAATGACACACAGCACATCCCCGCGATGGGTCATCCCTTGCCCGGCAAGGCAAAGAACCTTTCCATCCGAGACGGCAAACACACTTTGAGGCCGCTTGTCGCTGCGATCTGCTAAATGCGCGCGCGCGATCTGCTGTCCTTGTAAGACGTCCTGTCCAAGTGCAACCAGTGGCTCGAAGATTGCGCTTTCCTCGGCCAATACATGCGCGCCTGTTTGCGCTACGGTCACGACTTCAGATCTTGACGGCGCGACCTCTTCTTCAAAATGGCCTAATGCCGCGAGACACCGGCGCAGGCCTTTTGTCGCAAGCGCGGCAGTCTCTGAGGTCAACACGCCAGAGCCGCCAAGCTCCGACGAGATCATGACCTTGCCCGCAGCTTCGACGACAGTATCCAGCATCATATCGGCATGGTCTTCGCGCAGAATGACAGTCATTGGTGCGCCAAAGGCGATGGCTGCGGTCAGAGCCCTGTGCATCACACGCGGATCATCAACCTGATGCAAAAGCGTACATGGATGAAATCGCAGCGACCTGCCACCCGAATGCAGATCAATCACGTTATCTGCCAAAGGGATCAGTTCGTTGGTCAACATCCACGCCATTCGGCTGGTGAGCGATCCACGCGGATCGCCGGGAAAGACGCGGTTGAGGTTGGCACCGTCGACCGGGCTCAGCCGTTTTCCGGCCATAACGGCAGGCAGGTTCATGGCGGGGATGGCGATGATCCGGCCCTTGATCTGTGCTGAGTCACAGGCATGATAAAGGTTGCTGATAGCAACAGGCCCTTCATATTCGTCGCCATGCATCCCCCCCAGCAACAATGTCGTGGGACCGGGCGTTCCGTTTAAACACCAGACAGGCAGGCGAATGGCCTGCCAAGCACTTTCATTGGTCGAATTGTGCAGATGCAGATAGCCTGCAGACTTACCCGGTGCGTTTAAGTCGATATCAATCATCGCGGCTCAGGAGCGGTTGAATGACGGACCTGTCAAAGTTGGCTCCACAAAGCAGAACGACATTGTTCTGGCCTGCAAATGCCGCTTCGTCAGACAAATATCCCGCCAGTGCCAAGGCGGCAGCGCCCTCAACAATCATCTTGTCTGTCCAGGCAAGCCGGCACAGCGCTCTTGCGATTTCCTCCTCGGAACAAATGATCACCCTGTCGATCACTTCCTGCGAAATAGGAAGCGTCAGCGATCCTTCATCAACCCCCCCCGCGCACCCGTCGGCCAATGTGTCGAGGTGTTGGGTTTCGACAATCCGGCCCGCCTCCATGCTCGCAGCCAACGCTGCAGAATTTGCTGCGCTGATACCGATGATCCTGGTCTGGGGAGAAAATGCCTTGAGCACCGAGCCAACGCCGGAAATCAGACCGCCGCCGCCCATCGAAATAAACACGTTGTCAATCCGCGGCAACTGATCGAGCAGTTCAAGGCCGATAGTTCCCTGTCCGGCCATGATCATCGGGTCATTGTAGGGGGACACGTAAACATAGTCGCCGCGCGCGGCCAACGCTTGCGCGCACTGTTCGGCCATTCCGGAATCACCCGGATTTAAAATTGTGCGGGTGCCGTAACTTTGGATCTTAGCAAGTTTTGCTTTGGCCACGTTTTCAGGAAGAACCACGGTGAGGTTGTGCCCGGTTGTCATTGCCGCATGCGAACAAGCAATCCCGTGATTGCCGGAC
>DJBQ01000095.1:5296-23735 GCA_002430125.1 Rhodobacterales bacterium UBA5972 | reverse complement strand
TTAACAACACCTTTGTCGAAGGGCTGTACCGCGTCGCGCAACTGTCCCATGATATGCAGGTCGGCGGCGTCAAGGTGCATTACTCCTGGCCCTCGGCCGGCACCGAAAGCGGCTATGCCTATGATCGCGACAGCGCCACATTTGCGCGCGACGGATTGCAGGAGCTGCTGGAAACGCTGGCTGCCAGCAACGCCGATCATGTGCTGCTGGTCGCCCATTCGATGGGCGCGCAGATCACGGTCGAGGCGCTGCGCCAGATGTATATCGCGGGCCACCCCCGGCTGGCGGGCAAGCTTAGCGGGGTGGTGCTGATGTCGCCGGATATCGACGTGGACGTCTTCAAAAGCCAGCTGATGAAAATCAAACCGCTGCCGCGCCCGTTCGTGATCTTTTCGTCAAACAAAGACCGCGCCCTGCGTCTGTCGGCGCTGATCCGTGGTGAGAAACAACGGCTGGGCAATCTGATTTCAGCCGATGCGCTGGCCGGGCTGGGGGTGATTGTCATTGATCTGTCGAACTTTGATACCGGCGGCGACTGGCTACGCCATTCCAGCATCGCAACCTCGCCCAACCTGCAGGCGATCCTTGGGTCACTGCCGGATCTGGACAAACGGCTGGAGCCCCGCAAAACCGGGGCGCATGTGTTGTTCCCTAATCTGGTCGAGTTGCAAAAAAACGGTTATTGGCTTGTTCCCGGCTTTTGAAGACGTTAGCAAGACACGGTTTGAACCCTAAGGAGCCACTCATGGCCGCCGCGCGCACCGTCAAAGATTACATCCGCACCATTCCTGATTTCCCGCATCAGGGGATCATGTTTCGCGACGTGACGACGCTGTTTGCCGATGCACGCGGGTTTCGCATCGCCATTGACCAGCTTTTGCACCCCTATGCCGGCGAGGAAATCAGCAAAGTGGTTGGGCTTGAGGCGCGCGGTTTTATCCTTGGCGGTGCCATCGCGCATCAACTGTCAGTTGGCTTTGTGCCGATCCGCAAAAAGGGCAAACTGCCGGGGCGCACGGTCGAGCAGGCCTATCAACTGGAATATGGCGAAGCGGTGATGGAGATGCATGACGACGTGATCCAGCCCGGCGAAAAAATCCTGCTGGTCGATGATCTGCTGGCCACCGGCGGCACGGCTGCGGCCGGGATCAGCCTGATCGAGCGTGTCGGGGCCGTGGTGATCGGCTGCGCGTTTGTCATCGACCTGCCGGAACTTGGCGGGCGCGCCAAGCTTGAAGAAATGGGTATGGCGGTTCATGCGCTGTGCGAATTTGCCGGGCACTAGAGCGATTTGCGTTTTATCAGAAGCGCGTGGCGTTTTGCGACCCGAGACAGCCTTTGCGCCTGCACATGCGGTCGCGTCGAAAAATGTCTCAGAATAAACTCAAAACGCTTTAACCCCGGATTAACCCTTCTTTAAGGATTCAGCGAAACAATCACACTTGTAACGAGTTATTGAGGCGTACAGGCAAACCTGCCCCTTCCCGGCCAACGGGAAGGGGAGCCCTTGCCTTAAACCCTTATTCACGCCACCCTGCCCCAAAATGATCCGCAGGAGGCCAGCATGATCCACCCGAAACTTGACCATATCTGTACCCTGACTGTGGAGCTGGCCGATATCATCGAAATGGGTCAGGGGCGCGGCGGGCAGCGGCGGATCATTCCGATCATTGGCGGCACGGTGACCGGCGCACATCTGAACGGTAAAATCCTGAACCTCGGGGCCGACTGGCAGACGGTGTTTGACGGCGGGTTGGCGCAGCTTGATACGCGGTATGCGATGCAAACCGATGACGGCGCGGTGATCGAGATCATCAATTTTGGCCTGCGCCACGGCCCGGCTGCGGTGATGGCCCGCGTGGCAGCGGGTGAGGCGGTCGACCCGTCGGAATACTATATGCGCACCCATGCGCGGCTTGAAACCGGCGATGCGCGCTATGAATGGGTGAACCGCACGCTGTTCGTCGGCACCGGCCAGCGGTTGAAACGGGCGGTCAGCATTGATTTATTTGCGCTGCGGTAAAACTACCTTCGCAAGAGGCGAAACACTCAAAATCGCAATGTTGACACTATTAGTTTTTTTTCGCTACAACTTGCGTTGCTGCATTTTCAACCCATTATCACCTTAAAGCGAGGCGTGGATTCAACTTGCCAGCGCAACAAGCTGGTGCTGCTGTAAGAATAGCTGATTTGGGGTCTTGAAGCCAAGGCATTTTCTGGGCCGCATGTTAATCTTCAATCCGGACGGAACGACGTCGGGGGTTGAATTTCTCGTCAACACCACGACCTCTGGCGGCAAAGTCGCGCCGTCAATTACCGTGCTGGCCGATGGCCGGTTCGTGATCGGCTGGCAGGATGACAGCGCCACCGGTGGCGACACCAGCGGCAGCGCCATCCGCGCCCAGATCTTTGATCCGCGCGAAAGTGGTGTTCAGCTGATCGGGTCGATGCTGGATGACACATTCGTCGGCACAAGGTTTGGCGACGTGATCACCGGGTTTTACGGCGATGATATCATCTACGGCTGGATGGGCGACGATGTCTTAAGCGGGCAGTTTGGCGATGACCAGTTGTTCGGCGGCTATGGCCGCGATTTCTTGGATGGCGGCGGTGGCAACGACAAATTGAACGTTGGTTTCGGTCTGGATTTTATGGCTGGTGGTGGAAATAACGACACCTATACCGTTGACCGCTTGGGCGACATGGTGGTCGAACTGGCCGGCCAAGGCGTTGATTGGGTGAAATCGGCGAATATGAGCCTGAGTTTGATGAACTATGCCAATGTGGAAAACGCCGGTCTGCGCGGCGGCACCGGGCTGGATACGTTCTTGTTTCTGGACGTCGCTGAAAGCGCCCAAGGCAACCTGCGCGACATCATCATCGACTTCAGTCAGGCCGAGAGTGACCGGATTGATCTGGCCGCAATCGACGCCCAGGTCACGCTTGCCGGAAATCAGGCGTTCACCTTCATCGGCACCGCGTCTTTCAGCGGCACCGAGGGCGAGTTGCGCTATGTTCAGAACGCCAACCACACCTTTATCACGGCTGATGTGAACGGCGACGGCATCGCCGACCTCGAGATCAGGTTGAACGGGCTGCATACGCTGGTGGAGGGTGACTTTATCCTGTAAGCGGCGGGGTAGCTACGACCGGCCATATCACAATTCAGGGCCCAGCCTTGATCACCTCGGCCAACTTTTCCGCCAGCATCAGCACTGGCGCGTTTAGGTTGGCCGTGACGTTGTGGGGCATGATTGATGCGTCGATGACGCGCAGTCCGTCCAACGTGTGAACCCGTCCCTGCCCGTCGGTCACCGCATTGTCCCCCGTCCCCATCCGGCAGGTGGATGAGGGGTGGAATTCTGTCGAGGCCGTGGCGCGCAGCCAGTTGAGGATCTCGGCATCGGACTGCACGTCACCGCCCGGTTCCAGCTCGGTTGTTCTGAGGCCGTCAAAGGCCTGTTGTGCCGCCATCACGCGGGTACGTCTGACGCCGTTGATCATTGCCTGCTGGTCGCCGGGCGCTTGAAGGAAGTTGTAAACAAGCGCCGGTTTGGCCAATGGACTGCCGGATTTGAGCGTGACACTGCCGCGGCTTTCCGGACGCATCAGCCCCATGGAGAACATGAACCCACTGCCGAAATTCGCAGTTCCACCGGTGATCAGCGAGGTCAGTGCGTAAAATTCGTGTTGAAGGTCTGCATAGGCGACGTCGCTTGAGCTTTTGAAAAAGCAGCCGGTTTCGCACATGGTTGACGTACCTATGCCGGTTTTGAACAGGAGCCATTGCAGCCCGACCCGGTATTTGCGCCAGCCGTTCAGTTGATGCGCCAAGGACACGCCGTTCGGTGCATCATAGGCCACGGCAGCAATAACGTGGTTTTCAAGGTTCTGGCCAACGGCGGGCAGATCGGCAATGAGCGGGATGGTGTGTTCGGCCAGATGCGCCTTTGGCCCGACGCCTGACAGCAACAAAAGCTGCGGCGAATTGATGGCGCCACCGGAAAGTATCACCTCGCGGTCAGCCTCGTACCGTTTGGGCTGGCCTTTGTGCAGAGTGTGGACGGCAACGGCGCGACGACCGTCAAATTCGATCTTTTCGGCCAAGGTGTGGGTCATAACCGTCAGGTTCGGGCGCGCCATCGCCGGGTAAAGCCAGGCGCGGGCGGCGCTGTGTCGGCGGCCGTTTTTGGTGAAGCTTTGTGCGACGTGAATGCCCTCGTGTTGTTGGCCGTTCTGATCCTCGGTATAGGCATAACCGGCTTGCTGCCCGGCTTGCAGGAATGCCTGATTTAGGGGATGGTCGGCTTTGCAGGTTTCAATGCTTTGCGGCCCTTCCCCGCCGCGCCAATGGCTGGTGCCTTTGTCCGAGCTTTCGAGTTTGCGGAAATATGGCAGGCAGGCAGCATAAGACCAATCGGTAAGACCCTCTGCCGCCCAACCGTCATAATCCAGCGGATTGCCGCGGTTCGCGACCATGCCGTTGATCGAACTTGACCCGCCCAGCACCCGCCCGCGATGTTCATGGATTTGGCGGTTGTCGCAATTGGGTTCAGGTTCGCTGAGATAGGCCCAGTCAAGTGCCGGATTTCGCGCCGCCATCGCGAAGGCCGCCGGCATGTGGATGAAGATATTGCGATCCACCCCGCCGGCTTCGATCAATAGAACCGTGACCGACGGGTTTTCCGTCAGGCGGTTGGCCAGCACGCAACCGGCCGAACCCGCGCCGATGATGACATAGTCAAATGTTTTGTTCGGTGCCATGCGTCCCCCTGCCCCAACTTGGCAAAAGGCGACGACTGGCGCAAGCATGTTGCGGTCAGGTATAGCTGACGACCTCGATCTCGATCCCATCGGCGTCATTGAAATAAAACCGTCGGCCCGGTTCGTAATCTGCATGGCTGTGGGGTTCGAACCCGGCGGCGATGACTTTTGCCTCGACCGCATCAAGATCGTCAACCACGACGCCGATGTGGTTGGCTGCACCCGGGGTTTTGTAACTGTCTGGTGGTGGCAGGTTACCGCCCTGGGTGTAGATCGCCAGATAGGTTTCGTCGCCGCCCACATGCCAACTTGTACCGCCGTGAATTGAGCCGCCGGGCGGATCCTGCCAGCGGACTTTCCAGCCAAACAGATCGGCCAACATCGCGGCAGTGCGGGCAAGATCGCTGACGGTGATATTGATGTGCTCAAGAACAGCCTGGGCCATTTGTCCCTCTGGTAAATATTGATTCTTTGAAGGTAATTTCTAAAGCTTGGTTCAGGTCAAGGAAAAACGAGGTATCTTATGAAAGGCAGCGACGCAATCAGCATCGGTCAATTGGCGCAGCGCACCGGTCTGGCGGTTTCGGCGATACGTTATTACGAGGCGCGCGGCCTTGTGCACCCGACCCGCAGTTCCGGTGGGCAGCGGTACTTTCGCAGGTCTGACATTCGCCGGTTGTCGTTTGTGCAAATCGCCCAGCAGTTCAGCTTTTCCATTGAGGATATTCGCGCCCAACTGGCAACACTGCCCGATGCGCGCACCCCGACCAAGGCGGATTGGAGCCGGATCAGTCGCGCCTTTCGCCGCCAGTTGGATGATCGGATCAATGCGCTGATGCGGCTGCGTGACAATTTGGATGGCTGCATTGGGTGCGGATGTTTAAGCCTGAAATCCTGCAAGCTTGACAATCAGGATGACCGCGCGGCGCGGTTGGGAAGTGGCGCACGTTATGTGATCGCGGAACGACCCAAAGACCCGGGTTCCTAGGTTCCCAGGAACCTAAATAGGCACGGGGACAGGTTGAATTCTTGTGGGAAAGTTAACTGTCATCGCGCCACTTGTTCACAATCGGATATCGCCGATCCAGCCAGAAGGCTTTGCCTGACGTGCGCGCTCCGGGGGCTGACTGAAAACGCTTGTATTCCGAGATGTAAATCAGGTGTTCGACCCGCTTGACAGTGGCGCGATCAAACCCGGCGGCGACCAGTTCAGCAACCGACTGATCCTGATCAATCAGACGCTCTAATATGGCATCCAACACCTCGTAAGGCGGCAGGGAATCGCTGTCTTTTTGGTTATCCCGCAGTTCGGCGGTGGGCGGCTTGTCTATCACATTTGGAGGGATCACCACGCCTTTGGGTCCCAACATCCAGCCGCGGTGGTTATCGTTGCGCCAGCGTGAGGTTTCAAAAACCCGCATCTTATAGAGGTCTTTGATCGGGTTATAGCCACCCGCCATATCGCCATAAATCGTTGCATAACCGACCGCGACTTCGGATTTATTGCCGGTGGTCAGCAGCATCTCGCCAAACTTGTTGCTAAGCGCCATCAGCAGCAGACCGCGCAGGCGGGATTGGATGTTTTCTTCGGTCACATCAGGTTTGGCACCCTCAAACATTGGCGCCAATGTATCGGTGATCGCTTTACGTCCGGCAGCGATTGAAATGGTCTCAAGCCTGATGCCCAAAGCCGCGGCCACCGCAGCCGCGTCATCCAGCGAGGTTTGCGAGGTATATTCCGACGGCATCATCACGCCGCGCACATTTTCCGGCCCCAATGCGTCGGCGGCGATGGTCGCCACGATGGCCGAATCAATTCCGCCCGACAGACCTAGCAGCACTTTTTTGAAGCCGGTTTTGCGCATGTAATCACGCAAGGCCTCGACCATAACGCGGTAATCCTGTTCCCATTCATCCGGAAAAGTCTGCAAATGGCCCTTCAGGGCGCGCCAACCGTCAGGACCGCGTTCGAAATCGACATGCTGGATATCCTCGTCGAATATCTGCATTTGCAGCGCCAGATGGCCGCCCGGGTTCATCACAAACGACCCACCGTCAAACACCTGATCGTCCTGTCCACCCACCATGTTGAGGTAAACCAGCGGCAGGCCGGTCTCGATCACACGCGACACCATCGCGTTCATCCGGCGCTCGTATTTGCGCCTGAAATAAGGCGAGCCGTTCGGCACCAGCAAGATTTCAGCGCCCGATTCCGCCAGGGCTTCGCAAACTTCTTCGTGCCACGCATCCTCGCAAATTGGGGTGCCGATCCTGACGCCATTTACCGAATAAGGGCCAGAT
This sequence comes from Rhodobacterales bacterium UBA5972, assembly GCA_002430125.1. Taxonomy (GTDB): domain Bacteria; phylum Pseudomonadota; class Alphaproteobacteria; order Rhodobacterales; family Rhodobacteraceae; genus UBA5972. Next base: position 16,670 of record DJBQ01000095.1, on the reverse strand, counting down.
AGCGGGCCTTGATCAAACAGGCGGCGTTCATCAAACACATGTGTATTAGGCAAATCATGCTTGCGTACAATCGCGCTGATCTTGCCTGCCTGAAGGATGAAATAGGCGTTGAAAAGCTGGCCCTGTTCAGCCAGCGGCCCGCCGACTCCGACCGCAGGACCATCGGCACAATCAAGCGCCAGTTGTTCAATATGCTGCCTTACATCCGCCACAAAGGCAGGTTTCAGCACCAGATCCTGCGCCTGATAGCCCGCCAAAAACATCTCGGGCATTGCGACCATATCAGCGCCCGCCGCCTTGCCCGCAGAAAAGGCTGCGCGCACCTTGTCGGCATTGCCGTCAAGATCACCGACCGTCGGGTTCATCTGCGCCAATGTCAGGCGAAAGCGATTTGTCATGGCTGTGGACCCTTGATCGAACGTATCCTTGCCGCATGTTTAGCAGAACCGTGCCCAAGGGAAAGGTACGGCGACGGAAAAACATTGTCAGTCAAATGCCAAACCCCTAAAGTCTGGCTTGGGCAACCAACCCACCGGAAATGCCAAAGGCGGAGGTCGAAGCCATGCTTCGGGAACAGATTTGAAAACACAGAATAATGTGGTTCGGGCAATCGCCCTGTCAGCCATCCTTGCCACCGGACTTTTTGCCGGTGTTGCTCCGACATCTGCGCAGTCAACATCCGAGATTGTCACCAAGCAATATGTCTCTACCGGCGGCGTCTATGAGGGCACGTTCAAAGACGGCAAACAGCACGGGATTGGCACGTATCGCTTGCCGAATGGGTACGAATACAAAGGCGAATGGTTCGAAGGCGAAATCCGTGGCAAGGGCGTGGCGAAGTTCCCCAACGGCTCGATTTTTGAAGGCGATTTCATTGCTGGAAAACCCGAAGGCAAAGGCAAAATAACCTTTGCGGATGGCGGCAATTATGTCGGCAGTTGGGTTGATGGCAAAATCGCAGGCAAGGGCGTGGCGAAATACGCCAATGGCGTGAAATACGAGGGCGAATTCAAAAACGCGCTGCACGATGGCAAGGGTGTGATGACCAGCCCGAACGGCTATATTTACGACGGCGACTGGAAAAACGGAATCAAAGACGGGCAAGGCAAGATCACCTATCCCGATGCTGCAATCTATTCCGGCTCGATCATCAATGGGGTGCGCGAAGGTCAGGGCGAGCTGAAAATGCCTGATGGACTGGCCTATAAAGGTGCTTGGAAAAACGGCCAGATCAACGGCTTGGGGGTTCTGACCCAAGCGAATGGCGATGTGTACGAAGGCTTGCTGGTCAACGGCCAGCGGCATGGCAGCGGCATTGTGCGGTATAACAATGGCGACGTTTACGAAGGTGGTTTTGTCAACGACAAGCGCGAAGGCAAGGGCCTGTTTACCGGCAAAGACGGCTATATCTATGACGGCGACTGGATCAGCGGACGGATCGAAGGCAGTGGCACGGTCACTTACCCAGACAAATCCGTTTATACCGGTGCTTTCGTCAACGACCTGGCCGAGGGTCAGGGGTCGATCACCTATGCCGATGGCTCGTCTTATGAAGGGGCATGGGTCAAGGGCGTGATCGAAGGCAAAGGTGTTGCAAAATATGCAAACGGTCTGATTTATGACGGCGAATTCAAAGACGCCAAGAATCACGGCTTTGGCACTATGACGTACGGCGACGGGTATAAATATGTCGGCGAATGGAACGATGGATTGCGCCAGGGCAAGGGCATTGCGACCTATGCCGACGGCACGCTTTACAATGGCGAATTCAAGTTGGGCCAGCGGGCTGGCTTGGGCAAGATCACCATGCCGGACGGATTTCAGTATGAAGGCCACTGGAGCGATGGCGATATCGACGGCGAAGGGGTTGCGACCTATGCCAATGGCGATGTCTATGCGGGGTTCTTTATGAAAGGCAAACGCCAAGGCAACGGCAAAATGACCTATGCCAGCGGCGAAGTGAAAGAGGGCAACTGGAAAGATGGGCAACTGGTCAAGGAATAGGCCCGACCCGTTGCACCCTTCAATCCGCTAGATGAGATGGCGTTTAATTGGCAACATACATTTTGACCGAGCTGCCCGGTTCCAGCCGGTGTTGGGTATGAACAATATAAACGTCACCTTCGACCCGAACCCGTGACTTATAATACCTCAAGTGGTCATTGACGACATCAACCACGTTACATTGGGTTTCAAGACGATAGCCCACGATTTCGCGATTTCCCGCGTTGGCCCCGGCCGCAGCCCCCAGAATCGCCCCGGCAGTTGTTCCGGCCTTGTTTCCGGCGGCCATGTTACCAAGGATACCGCCGATGACCGCCCCGGCCAGCGCGTTGCCGGTGCGTTGGTTCTGGTCAACCCCACCGTAAATCGGCACCCTAACCTTTTCGCAAACCTCTTTCTGACGGGTTTGCGATCCTGAATAGACGGGGGACGTATCAAGCACCCGCGCCGTGGTCTTGTGCGAACCCTCAAACCACTTGAATGACGGAACATCGCTTTGCGCCATAGCCTGCGAGGCGATAAGCGCACCCACAAAAGCAAGGCTGACAGTTTTTGCAAAAAGCTTCATGATAACCTCCATTTAAAACGTTGCCGATTTCTTCGACATGTATGTATGGAAATACCGGTTTAAAGCCCTGCCAAACTGCAATCCCGTTACCGGGCAGCGCTATTGTGTCACGTCCTCGTTTGCGAACTGGTACGAGGCATGGCAGGCGGTGCAATTCAGCAAAATATCACCGATTGCCGCCGTCAAAATTGTCTGTGTTGCGCCAGTCTGGGCCAGATCGGCAATGGAATCCCAAGCCTTATGGGTGCCAAACCCCAGTGTTTTGAATTCAAGCGGCAGCTTTGCCATCATCGCGGCACTTTCGTTGGCGGTCGCCGCCATTCCGACGGCACGTGCCACGGCCTGCACTACGGCGTTATCGCCCGTCGCGGCGGCCTCGGTAACGCTTTGGACCGCCTCTAACATGCCGCGCATTTCGCCCAGAACTTTGATCCGTTCGGCCTTTGACAACAAGATAACGGTGCGCCCGTCCTCACCTTCAACGACGTTGCCGCGGACCAGAAACACATAGGCCCCGGCCAGAATAACCGCCGCCAATATCAGACTGACAAACCAGCCCAGTTTTCCAAGAAATGTCATTTCAATACTCCTTTCGCCATTCAGGCGTTCAATTACAGGTTCATCTTACAGGTTAGGCGCAAGCCGCGTACAAACAAAATCCGCAAATTTGGCCTTTTCATCCCCTGATTTCCGGTTATAGTCTTCCCTATGGCGCATAGTGCAAACATATCCAACCTGATCCCGGCCCAAACGGCCCGGTCGATTACTGCACTGCTACTTCTTAGCCGCCTCTGAGCGTGCCTGTCAGGGCGCGTCCGCTCAGAGGGTTCAAAAGTCGCGCCTTTCCAGACAGATAACAGCTAAGAACAAACGGATATCATCATGACAAGTACCGATAAATCCACCCAAGACCGGGTAATGATCTTTGACACCACGTTGCGCGACGGCGAACAATCTCCGGGTGCGACGATGTCACACAATGAAAAGCTGGAGATCGCCAGCCTGCTGGACGAGATGGGCGTTGATATCATCGAGGCCGGGTTTCCCATCGCCTCGGAAGGTGATTTCGAGGCGGTTCGCGAAGTTGCGCGGCAGTCTAAAAATGCGGTGATCTGCGGCCTTGCCCGTGCCCAGCTTGGCGATATTGACCGCTGTTGGGAGGCTGTGAAACACGCAGCGCAGCCGCGCATTCACACGTTTATCGGCACCTCACCCCTGCACCGCGCCATTCCGAACCTAACGATGGACGAAATGGCCGAACGCATTCACCAGACCGTCAGCCACGCGCGTAATTTGTGCGACAACGTGCAGTGGTCGCCGATGGACGCGACCCGAACCGAGCATGATTACCTGTGCCGGACGGTGGAAATCGCCATCAAAGCCGGGGCAACCACGATCAATATTCCTGATACGGTCGGCTATACCGCACCGCGCGAAAGCGCTGATCTGATCCGGATGCTGCTGGAACGGGTGCCGGGGGCAGATACGATCACTTTTGCCACCCATTGCCATAACGATCTGGGCATGGCGACAGCCAACGCGCTTGCTGCGGTCGAAGCCGGGGCGCGGCAGATCGAATGTACGATCAACGGTCTGGGCGAACGCGCTGGCAATACGGCCCTGGAAGAGGTCGTAATGGCAATGAAAGTGCGCAACGATATCATGCCTTACCAGACAGGCATTGATACCACCAAGATCATGCAGATCAGCCGCGTTGTGGCCACCGTGTCGGGCTTTCCGGTGCAGTTTAACAAGGCGATTGTGGGCAAAAACGCTTTTGCTCATGAAAGCGGCATTCATCAGGACGGCATGTTGAAAAACGCCGAAACCTTTGAAATCATGCGTCCTTCTGACATCGGGCTGGCAGAAACCAATCTGGTGATGGGCAAACATTCCGGTCGGGCGGCCCTGCGGTCAAAGCTTAAGGATTTGGGGTATGAACTGGGTGATAACCAGCTGAAAGACGTGTTCGTGCGCTTTAAATCGCTGGCGGATCGCAAGAAGGAAGTGTTTGACGACGATCTGATCGCGCTGATGACGGATACCTCAACCAATGCGGCAAACGACCGGTTGCAGGTCAAGTTCCTGCGGGTGGTTTGTGGCACCGAGGCGCCACAAACGGCTGATCTGATCCTGACAATCGACGGCGTGGATCATCAGGTGCAGGCCACCGGTGACGGGCCGGTCGATGCGACGTTTAATGCGGTGAAAGCCCTGTTCAGTCACACGGCCAGCTTGCAGCTTTATCAAGTCAGCGCGGTCACCGAAGGCACTGATGCGCAGGCGACAGTGTCTGTTCGGATGGAGGAAGACGGCAAAATCGTCACCGGTCAGTCGGCGGATACCGATACCGTAGTTGCCTCGGCCAAGGCCTATGTCAACGCGCTGAACAAATTGCTGGTCCGGCGGACAAAATCCGCCCCTAAGGGCTAAATCAAACGGGGCGTGGCGGTCACATTCCGCGCCCTACCTGTCTCTTTTTCAAATATCCAATTCGCAACCCGCCAACAGGTCTGTGGATTATCGGTCGAAAACCGCACCAACCGCCGCCGCCGCGTCTACCAAGCCATAAGGCGGGTTGACGATAAACATCCCCGACCCGATCATCCCGTGCCCGGCGCGCAGGGCGGTAAATTTGACCTCGTGGCGCAAAACATCTTTGAACCCTGCATGCTTCAAAGCCACCAACATCGGCACGTGGCGATTATCGGCCAAGATTGGATACCACAGCGCGATAACCCCAACATTCCATTTGCGGTGAATTTGGCGGACGAATTCCGGGATCGTCAGATAATCCGATTTCACCTCAAAACTCGGATCAATCAACAGCATGCCACGGCGCGGGGTTGGCGGGCAGATGGATTGCGCCATCTGAAAGCCGTCCTGATGGTATATTTGCGCATATTTCAGCGCAACCAACCCGCGCAACGCCGCGTGTTCTTGTGGGTGAAGCTCGGCCAGGTGCATCGTATCACCCGGTCGCAACAATTCGGCGGCGACAAGTGGCGAGCCCGGATAGGCAGTTGCACCGTATTTGGCGGAAATAGCAGAGACCGCGCGCAAATATGGGTGATCGGCAGCGAACCAGTTTTCGTCCAATACCCGGGCGATACCAGCCGCCGCTTCGCCGGTTTTCAGAGCAGCTTCATCGTTTATGTTGTAAAGCCCGCGGCCAGCATGGGTTTCCAGATAGCTTAGTGGTTTGTCTTTGCGTGTCAGGTAGTCAAGCATCACCGCCAAAAGCGCGTGCTTGTGGACATCGGCCAGATTGCCGGCATGATAACTGTGTTGATAAGAAAGCATGCAGCAGCCATAAGCAAGTTTATGGCCCGAGGCAATCTGTCCTTAGCCATCAAAACGCCGCAATAACCGGCGAAAAAAATGTCGGCGTCAATTTGCCTAACCAATTTGGTGCCCGAATTTCCTGCGGCCTGCCCCTTTACTGCTGATGTAGCAACCGCCTATAAGTACTTAGTTTTGCGACCACAAAGAGTCGCATCAAAATGCCGCGCAGTTACAGGATTACACCTTTATGTTTTCGTTCCTTTCGGGTTTGTTTGCTGCCGATATGGCCATTGACCTTGGAACGGCGAACACGCTGGTTTACGTCAAAGGCAAAGGCATCGTGCTGAACGAACCTTCGGTTGTCGCCTATCACATCAAGTATGGTCGCAGGCAGGTGCTGGCGGTTGGCGAAGACGCCAAGTTGATGCTGGGGCGCACGCCCGGCAGTATCGAAGCAATTCGCCCAATGCGCGACGGGGTTATTGCGGATTTTGATTCAGCCGAGGAAATGATCAAACATTTCATCCGCAAAGTGCATAAACGAACGACGTTTTCAAAACCGAAAATTATTGTCTGTGTGCCTTATGGTGCCACGCCGGTTGAAAAACGCGCGATCCGTCAGTCGGTACTGTCGGCAGGCGCGCGTAAGGCTGGTTTGATTTCCGAACCGATCGCTGCGGCTATTGGTGCTGGCATGCCTATCACCGATCCAACAGGCAATATGATTGTTGATATCGGCGGCGGAACAACCGAGGTTGCGGTGCTGTCGCTGGGCGATATCGTTTACGCGCGGTCTGTCCGGGTTGGTGGTGACCGCATGGATGAGGCGATTATCAGTTATTTGCGGCGCCAGCATAACCTGTTGATCGGCGAAGCGACTGCGGAACGGATCAAAACCTCGATCGGCTCGGCCCGCATGCCGGATGACGGGCGCGGCGCCAGCATGGAAATTCGTGGCCGTGATCTGCTGAACGGTGTGCCGAAAGAAACCGAGATTACCCAGGCGCAAATAGCCGAGGCATTGTCCGAACCGGTGCAACAAATCAAAGAAGCCGTGATGTCCGCCCTTGAGGCAACCCCGCCTGATCTGGCAGCAGATATTGTCGATCGTGGTGTCATGCTGACCGGCGGTGGCGCGTTGCTGGGTGATCTCGATCTTGCGCTGCGCGAACAAACCGGGCTGGCAATTTCGGTTGCCGAAGAATCGCTGAATTGTGTGGCGTTAGGCACCGGTAAGGCGCTGGAGTTTGAAAAACAGCTGCAGCATGTGATTGACTACGACAGCTAAGGCTGAAGCCGGCTCGCAAAGGAAACCAAGTGGCCCGGGACCGATATCAGGAACTAGAGTACGGACGCTCGATCAGGCGAGTACTGATCGGGGTTCTGGTGTTTGTGTTGCTGGTGGTGTTTTTATTGTGGCGTATTGATAACCCGCGCGTCGAACGATTTCGCAATGCTTTGGTTGATCAGGTAATCCCAAGCATGGACTGGGCGCTGGTGCCTGTAGCCGGGGCTGCACGCATGATCGGCGATTTCCAGTCATACGCGAATATTTACGAACAAAATCAGGAACTGCGCCGAGACCTGCAACGCCTGAAAGGTTGGCGCGAAGCGGCGATCCAACTGGAGCAGGAGAACGCCAAACTTCTGGATCTGAACAAAGTCAGGATCGACCCGAAACTGACCTTTATCACTGGCGTGGTGTTGACTGATTCAGGATCACCCTTTCGCCAATCAGCCCTGATAAACGTCGGGCGGAGTGATGGAATCATTGAAGGCTGGGCGACGATGGATGGTCTGGGTCTGGTCGGACGGATCGCGGGCGTCGGCGAGTCCACGTCGCGGGTTATTCTGCTGACGGACAGCAACAGCCGCATTCCGGTTAAGATACTGCCGTCCGGGCAAAAGGCGATTATGTCCGGCGTCAACAGCCTCTATCCGGCGATTGATTTTCTGGAAAATCCAGAACTTGTACATCCCGGCGACCGGGTTGTCAGCGCTGGCGATGGCGGGGTTTTTCCGCCAGATTTGTTGGTTGGGCAACTAATTATGGCCAATAACAGGCGTATTTTGGTGCAATTGGCAGCGGATTATCAGCGGCTGGAATTCCTGCGCATCCTTAGGTCTTCTCGGCCCGAGATGATTGGCGACACGAATATCATTATTGGCAACCCGACTTTGCCACCAACCGTGCTTGTGCCAACTGGCGGGGATGGCAGCGATGGCTGACTCGCGGTCTGCAACGATTTGGCTGGGCCGTCTGGCGTATCTGATCTGTGCAACCCTGCTGCTTTTCGGGGCAATGATCCCGTTGCAATTCACACCGTCCACTATTCCCCGCCCGGACGTAACCCTGTGCCTGACATTGGCGATTGTCCTCAGAAGGCCAGAATTTGCGCCGGTCTGGCTGGTTGGCGGTATTTTCTTTCTGGATGATATTCTACTTAATCGGCCTCTGGGATTGTGGACTGCAATTGCAGTTTTGTCCTGCGAGGGCATCCGCAGTCAGGAATACCGCTTTCGCGATTTGATTTTTCCGTTTGAATGGGTGTTTGTCGCTGGAGTGATGTTGTTGGCGCTTTTGGTGAACCGCCTGATCCTTAGCTTAAGCTTTGTGCCAGTGACCGGCTTCGGTTTTGTGATGTTGCATTTCTTTGTCACGGTTGCCGCATATCCGTTTGTCGTGTTCTTTTGCGGCTACATCCTTAGAATACGCAAAGTCACGCCAGATCAGGCGATCCAGTTCGGGCATCGTTTATGAACAGCGCCAAGCGCGAAACAGAAAAATCCTTGTTGCGCCCAAACCGGCGGGCGCTGGTGATGTTTGGCGCACAGGCTGCGTTTGTCGGGCTGTTGGGCTTGCGGCTTAGGTATTTGCAGGTGGATCAAGGCGAGGATTTTCGCCTGCTGGCCGAGGAAAACCGGATCAATATCAGATTGTTGCCGCCCGCTCGGGGATTAATTTTCGATCGCAATGGCGTACCTCTGGCAGAAAACAACCAGAATTACCGCATTATTATTGTTCGCGAACTGGCGGGCGACCCGGAGGAAGTTCTGGCGCGGCTGGCCAAGATTATACCGATCAGCGACAGTGATATGATGGACACCCTGAAATCGCTGAAATCCCTTCCGGCCTTTGTTCCGGTGACGGTTGCCGAGCAACTGACGTGGGAACAATTGGCGTTGGTTTCAGCAAATTCGCCAGCCCTGCCGGGGGTTTCAGCCGAGGTCGGCTTGTCACGGCACTATCCTTTGCGCGATGATTTCGCCCATGTCGTAGGATATGTCGGACGGGTCAATGCGGATGATCTGGCGCGACTTGATGATCAGGATCCTTTGCTGCAAATTCCGAAATTCCAAATCGGCAAAACCGGTGTGGAAAACAAACTTGACCGCGTTTTGCGCGGTTTTGCCGGCACCAAACGCATCGAGGTCAACGCAGTGGGGCGGGTGATGCGCGAGCTTGACCGCAACGAAGGTCAGGCCGGTGCCAAAGTAACCCTTACGGTGGATCAGGGTCTGCAAAACTATGTGCAGGCGCGACTGGCCGGCAATAGTGCTGCGGCTGTCGTGATGGATGTGCGCAACGGCGACTTGATGGCCATAGGTTCGACTCCCGGATTTGACCCGAACAAATTTGTCACCGGCATTTCAATTCCTGAATATGCCGAGTTGCGGGAAAACCCGTTCAACCCTCTGGCCAACAAGTCGGTGCAAGGCACCTATCCGCCCGGCTCGACCTTCAAGATGATGGTGGCACTTGCCGCCTATGAAGATGGGTTGATTACTGAAAGCGAAAAAATCATCTGTCGCGGCTATACCGAAGTTGGCACGCAGCGATTTCACTGCTGGAAGCGCGGCGGTCATGGGGCAATGAACCTGCGGGACAGTCTGAAGCACTCGTGCGACGTTTTTTATTATGAAATCGCCCAAAGAGTTGGGATCGAAAAGATTTCCGCCATGGCCAAGCGGTTTGCCTTGGGCGAGCGGCTTGATTTACCATTGAACGGCGTTGCAGCCGGGCTGATGCCGACCAAGGCGTGGAAGCGCGAGAATACCACGCCAAAGGAAGATTGGCGCATCGGGGATACGTTAAACGCGGGCATTGGTCAGGGCTATGTACAGGCCTCGCCGATGCAACTGGCGACAATGGTGGCGCGGATTGCGACGGGTAAAGCTGTGTTGCCCCGTCTGGTCAAAGACGTAGACGGCGTCGCCACCCAGACAACCACGCCCGAGACAATGGGGATCACGGATGAGGCTTTAAATGCAGTGCGCGCAGGTATGTTTGCAGTCTCAAATGAAAACGACGGCACCGCTTATTCGGTGCGCGTTGGGGCCAAGGAAATGCGCATGGCGGCCAAGACCGGCACCAGTCAGGTACGCCGGATCACGGCCAAAGAGCGTGCGCAAGGCATCACAAGCAATGAAGATCGACCATGGGAGCATCGCGATCATGCGCTGTTTGTGGGTTTCGCCCCCTATGACGACCCGAAATATGCGATCGCAGTCGTGGTTGAACATGGCGGCGGCGGGTCACGTTTTGCCGGGCCGATTGCCCGTGATATTCTGCTAGAAGCCCTTTATGGTGGCCAACCACCGCCCGAGGCATATCCAGCAAGCCAGCGCACCCGTATCCAGAATGAACGTAAAAAGCTGATACTGCGCGATCCATCAGGAACGAACTCATGAGTTACCTGGTTCACAACCTTAAAACCATGCCGACCGGATTTCGCAAAGTTCTGTTTATGAACTGGCCGTTGGTTCTGTTGGTAACAGCTGTGGCGTCGGTTGGGTTTCTGATGCTTTATTCCGTGGCAGGCGGTCATGCTGATCCTTGGGCGACAGCGCAGGCCAAACGCTTTGGGGTTGGGTTCGTGCTGATGATGCTGGTGGCCTTTGTGCCGATTACTTTCTGGCGCAACGTATCGGTCCTAGCTTATTCGATTTCGCTGTTGCTGCTGTTAGGCGTCGAGTTTTTCGGCGAAATCGGCAAGGGTGCGCAACGCTGGATCGATCTGGGTTTTATGCGCCTTCAGCCCTCGGAACTGATGAAAATCAGTTTAGTGATGGTGCTGGCCTGGTATTATGACCGGCTGGACGCAACAAAAATTTCAAAGCCCGGTTGGGTGCTGTTGCCGTTGGTGCTTATTGGGGTGCCAATGCTGCTGGTGCTTAAACAGCCTGATCTTGGCACGGCTTTGCTGCTGGGGCTTGGCGGGGCGGCGATGATGTTTTTGGCCGGGGTCAGTTGGAAATATTTCGCGGCGGCATTTGCCTGGGTGGCGGGGGCTGTGTCGTTGGTTTTGTCCTCGCGCGGGTCCAGTTGGCAATTGCTGAAAGACTACCAATATCGTCGGATTGATACGTTTATTAATCCGGAGAGCGATCCTTTGGGGGCCGGATATCACATCACCCAGTCAAAAATCGCCCTCGGTTCAGGCGGTTGGTCCGGGCGGGGGTTTATGCAAGGCACCCAAAGCCGGTTGAATTTTCTGCCGGAAAAACAGACCGATT
>DJBQ01000095.1:1792-5225 GCA_002430125.1 Rhodobacterales bacterium UBA5972 | reverse complement strand
CGGAAAAACAGACCGATTTTATTTTCACCACATTGGCCGAGGAATTGGGTTTCGTCGGGGGAATATCTTTGTTGGCGCTTTACGCGCTGATCCTGACCTTTTGTCTGGTCTCGGCCCTAAATAACAAAGACCGGTATGGGTCGTTGATGACGCTGGGAGTTTCAACGACGTTTTTTCTGTTCTTTGCGGTCAATATGTCGATGGTGATGGGTCTGGCCCCGGTTGTCGGCGTGCCATTGCCGCTGGTATCCTATGGCGGTACAGCGATGTTGGTGTTGCTGTTGGCCTTTGGCCTTGTCCAGTCGGCACATATTCACCGTCCTCGATAGAAAGTACGCTCATGACCCCCAACGCCTTTTTTGCCGGCAATCCACGCGATTGGCCGGTCTATCAGACCGCCCTGCCCGACGCATTCGCGCGGGCCGGCATCAGCGTCAATTTATTGGCCGAAACGGATGATCCGGCGTCGGTTGATTACATCATTTATGCGCCAAGCTCGGCCATTCAGGATTTTACACCTTTCACCCGATTAAAGGCAGTTCTGAACCTTTGGGCCGGGGTTGAAGGGATGCGAATGAACCAGACCCTGAAGGTGCCGCTGACACGGATGGTGGAAACCGGCATGACCGCGGGCATGGCAGAATGGGTTTTGGGGCATGTGATGCGGCATCATCTGGGGATGGATGCGCATATTCTTGGGCAGGACGGCGCGTGGCGCAATGAGATGACACCGCCTTTGGCGAAACAACGTGTGGTCGGCTTGCTGGGGCTGGGCGCGTTAGGCAGCGCCTGCGGTGACTTGCTGAACAAGGTCGGCTTTCAGGTGAAGGGGTGGAGCCGTCGGGCGAAATCCTTGCCGGGGATTGAGTGTCTGTCGGGTGAAGACGGGTTGGAAAGTTTGCTGCGGTCGGCTGAAATCCTGATCCTGTTGGTGCCGCTGACCGGGGAAACCGAGAATGTGCTGAATGCCGCGCGTCTGGCGATGTTGCCGCGTGGGGCGGTTATCATCAATCCGGGGCGTGGTCCGTTGATTGATGATACGGCGCTTCTGGCAGCGCTTGACAGTGGACAGATCGGACATGCGACTTTGGACGTTTTTCGGGTTGAACCTTTGCCGGTTGATCACGCGTTTTGGGCGCACCCACATGTCACCGTAACGCCCCATATCGCCTCAGCGACGCGGGCGCAGAGTGCGTCGGACACCATTGCGGAAAACATTCGCCGTGGGGAAGCGGGTGAGCCTTATCTGTATCTTGTGGATCGGTTGGCCGGGTATTGATTTAGCGGCTGTGCCTGTCAGAACCGGTCGCGCGTGATTTAAGCAAGGGAGTGCTCCCGCCCGTCGTCCTCGCGGTGCTCGGTCTTCCGTTGGGCCCGGCGCAAAGCTGCGCTTTGCGAGACTTTCTGGCCTCCGGCGGGGATATTTGCACCTCTGAGAATATTAGCGCAGTTTAGGCGGACTGGCTGGATCCATGCCCGGGGCTTTGGGGGCAGTGAGTTGAATTGAGACATGAGTCGGAATATCAAATTTTAGGCCGGATTGTTCCAGGCGCGGTTTAAGCGGGCTGTCGGCGGTCAGGAATGTGATGTCCATTGCCAAGGGTTCGGCGCTGAAACTGACGGCCTCGGTTACGGCCTGGCGCAGGGCGGCATGTGCTGCATCCGGCGCGTCAATGAAGCCAAGTATCAGGCCCTTGGTGCCGTCGTCAAAGACGGTGCCTGCGAGATAGGCCGATTGCGCTGCCCCGGGCATGGCGGCAAGTTTGGCGTCAAGTGTGTGCAGGAAATCCGGCGGGATACCGTATGGTGTGGTCAGTTCGGCCAATTGCGCCTCGACCTCGGCGGTTTCATTGGCAAGCGCCTGGTTCAGCCAATCAATCGCTGCGGCTGGCACGAGGATACTGGATGGCGCGACCCCAAGGTTAACCCCAAGGCCCAGCCCCTGCCCGCTGAGCATCTGCGCAAGGCTGCGCCCCGAGATCGCCGCATAAGGGGTTTCTTCGTTGGCAAATTCCGCCAACCGTTCGATGCGGTCAAAGACCAGCGCATAGCGCGCGTCCTCGACCGGGAATATCTTGGGCGCGATGACCTCGCCAGCAGGCTCGGCCTCCAACATCAGGAAAAGTTCACTGTCAGCGAGGCGTTCGTAAAACCTGAGGCGGGCGGTCTGATTTTCAGGTGCTGCTTCCATCGCGTCATGGGCAAGATCAAGCGGCGTCATTACGTGTCCTTAGCTTGCATGGCGTGTTGCACCGTTTGCCTGAGGTCTGGCAGCAGATCGGTGTGAAACCATGGATTGGCTTTCAACCATCCCGTATTGCGCCAACTTGGATGAGGCAATGGAAAAAGCCACGGCGCATGATCGCGCCAGCCTTTTGTGGTGTCGGTGACGTTGGTTTTCGCCTGCAAATGCCATTTATGGGCATAGCCACCGACCAGCAGCATCAGGTCGGGTTGGCCGAATTCTGCCATGACTGACGCGTGCCATGTTTTGGCGCAAATCGGTGGCGGCGGCAGGTCAGCACCTTGCGCGTTGTAGCCGGGAAAACAGAACGCAATTGGCAGGATCGCCACCCGGTTTTGGTCATAGAAATCGGCGCGTGAAAGTCCCATCCAGTCGCGCAGGCGGTCACCCGACGGGTCGTCAAACGGCACGCCGCTGGCCTGCACCCGCGCGCCGGGTGCTTGTCCGGCAATCAGGATACGCGCGCCTTTGGCAAACCAGACAATTGGCCGGGGTTGATGGGCGGTTTTGGTCGCGGCAAAGCGGTCCGTACAAAGGCGGCAAGCGGTGATACGAGTTTTCAGGTCAGGCATGTCGCGCTAAGAAATCTGACACCCGTTTAAGCCCCTCTTGCAATATCGCAGGATTGTTGGCGTAACCAATGCGGACATATCCCTCCATATCAAGGGCCGAGCCGGGGGTGAACATCACGCCTGTTTCGTTCAGCAAGGACATGCAGAAATCGTACGAGGACATCGGCAGGTCAAATTTCAACAAGGCTGTGGTCCCTGAACGCGGCTTGATCCATGATAATGTTGGCTGGGTTTCCATCCACGCCGCAAGAGTTGCAAGATTGGTCCGGGTAATTGTTAGGCTGCGCGCCAGTACTTTATCGCGGTTTTCCAACGCCATAGTGGCAAAGTGGTCATCCAGCATCCCCACCGAGATGGTGTCGTAATCGCGGTGCACCGCGACGCGTTCCAGCACATTACGCGGCGCGCAAATCCACCCCAGCCGCAGGCCAGCCAATGAATAGGCTTTGGACATGCTTGCAGTGCTGATGCCTTTTTCATAGATATCCACGATGCTGGTTGTGGTGCCGGAACCCTGCTGATCGGTGCCGCGATAGACTTCGTCACACAGGATATAAGCGCCGACCTCGCGCGCGATTGCGGCAATTTCAGTCAGCATATGTTGGTCGATCAAAGC
>DJBQ01000095.1:0-1754 GCA_002430125.1 Rhodobacterales bacterium UBA5972 | reverse complement strand
TTGGTCAATCAAAGCGCCGGTTGGATTGTTGGGATTGGTTATGGCGATCAGTTTTGTCCCGGAGACAGCAAGCGCGCGCAGATCGTCAAGGTTGGGAATAAAGCGGTCTTCTTCGCGCAGTTTCAGGCGCTGAACGTCGGCCCCGATGCTGGCGGGAATAGAATAGTGCTGTTGGTATGACGGCACGACAGCAATCACACGGTCGCCTGCTGAAACAAGCGTTTTATGAACCAACATATTCGCGCCGATTGTGCCGTGCGTGACGATGACGTTGTCGGGTTTCTGGTCGTCATACAGCGATGCAATGGCGGTGCGCAGGCGCATGGAGCCTTCGATTGCGCCATAAGTCATTTTCATCGCCAGCAGTTTGGATAAATCTGTGTCGTTCTGGCCGGAAAGACGCAGAAGTTGTTCAATGGTCAGGCTTTCAACGCAGGTTTCGGCCAGATTGAATTCACAATGGTTTTCCCATTCATTCATCCACATTTCGACGCCGAAGGGTTCTATATACACGTGGTTTCCTATGATTTGAGTCTCGTCGCGCGGCATCTCGCTTTTGCGGATATAATGCCTATGGCAGAAACCCGAACAGCAATTAATCAATGCATTTCTGAGGTGGTTTCATCAAGCAGTTTAATGCTCAAACTGCAAACCGTCGGGGATTTCGGCTTGGAATCCGATAAATCGAACACTTGACTTCATTTCGTTATTACTACTATCCTAGTAATATGAAAATGAATCACCCAACCGATATAACGGTCGAAATCGCCGCCACTGCGTTTGCAGCCCTTGGCTCGGAACAACGTCTGGGCGTTCTGCGCGCCTTGGTGCGGGCTGGTCCTGAGGGTCTGAGCATCGGCGAACTGGGTTCGAAAACCGGTATTTCCGGATCGACCCTGACGCATCATGTGAAGTTTCTGACGCTGGCGGGGCTGGTCGATCAGGCCAAACACGGGCGCTCGATCATCTGTGCCGCCGTTGCATATGATCGCGTTCAGGCGTTGGCGGATTTCTTATTGTCGGAATGCTGCGCGGATAAAGACGGCTGCACCCAACACCACGGGGGAGATCATGTCTGAACTGACGCATGACCATGGTCACAGCAAAAGGTTTAAGCTGGATAAGGCCTGGATCGCGACCGGTCTGATACTTGTCGCGGTGGCGCTGCTGGATCGCGCGCAACTGGTGCCAACCCTGCGTTTTGCCACCGGAGCGTTTTAGTCTACGGCGCCGTTCATCCTGTTTGCCATGCTGGCGGTTGGGTATCTGAAGGCCACGGGTGCTGAAAGCACGCTGGCCCGCGCCTTTGAAGGGCGCGAGATCAGAATGATCTTTATGGCAGCGGTGTTTGGTGGCATTTCGCCGTTTTGTTCGTGCGAGGTGATCCCGTTCATCGCGGCCTTGCTGGCAATTGGTGCGCCACTTTCGGCGGTCATGGCGTTTTGGCTGGCCTCGCCCCTGATGGACCCGCCGATGTTCTTCATCACAACAGGCGCACTGGGGTTGGATTTTGCGATTGCCAAGGCACTGGCCGCAGTTGGATTGGGCCTGCTGGGTGGCTTTGGGGTTAAGGCTTTGGGGTTCACCAGGCTGTTTGATGATCCGCTGAAGGCAATCGCGGCGAAATCCTGTGGCTGCGGGCCTGATCCGTTCAGCAAGAAACCGGTCTGGACGTTCTGGCGCGACAAGGCCCGCACGCAGATATTCCGCGACGAGGCGATCAGCAACGGCTTGTTTCTGGGTAAATGGCTGGT
>DJBQ01000041.1 GCA_002430125.1 Rhodobacterales bacterium UBA5972 | reverse complement strand
TTCATAATACGAAACAAGGCCGTGGAATTCTTCTTTTCCAGGCACCATTTTCGCCATATTAAGCTGCCCGCCGATCTTGTCAGATTTATCAAAAAGGCTGACGGAATGACCGCGCTGGGCCGCGACAATCGCGGTTGCCATCCCAGCCGGACCGGCACCAACAATCGCGATTTCTTTGATCTTTACCGCAGGTTCGTATGTCAGATCAGTCTCATAGCAGGCGCGCGGATTGACCAAACAGGTCGAGATTTTGCCGCCAAAAGTGTGATCAAGGCAGGCTTGGTTACAACCGATACACGGGGCGATCAGGGCCGCCTTGCCTGCTTTGGCCTTATTTACAAACTCGGCATCTGCAAGAAACGGGCGTGCCATAGAAACCATGTCACCGTGTCCGTCGGAAATTACGCTTTCCGCGACTTCGGGGGTGTTTATACGGTTCGAGGCGATCACTGGAATTGAAACATGACCCATCAATTTCTGGGTTACCCATGTAAATGCTGCGCGCGGAACAGACGTGGCGATTGTTGGGATGCGGGCCTCGTGCCAGCCGATGCCAGAATTGATGATTGTAGCCCCGGCTTTTTCGATTTCCTTGGCCAACTGAATAACTTCTTCGAAAGTGGATCCATTTGGCACAAGGTCGATCATCGACAGGCGGTAAATAATAATGAAATTTGGACCAACCGCCTCGCGACAGCGGCGAACAATTTCAATCGGCAATCTGATTCGGTTTTCGTAACTGCCACCCCAGCGATCAGTGCGCTTGTTGGTATGAGTAACAATGAATTGGTTCAGGAAGTATCCTTCGGATCCCATCACCTCGACCCCATCATAACCCGCCTCTCTGGCCCGCACGGTCGCAGTTGCAAAGTCGGCGATTTGCTGTTCGATCCCTTCCTCATCGATTTCGGTCGGCGGGAAAGGCGAGATTGGCGATTTTATCGGTGAAGGTGCCACACATTTTGGATTATAGGCATACCGCCCGGCATGCAGTATTTGCATGGCGATTTTGCCGCCTTCGGCATGCACTCGATCCGTTGCGATCTTGTGATTTGCGATATCCTGATCAGAGAACAACCCGGCTGAGCCTGCGAAAACACCGCCTTCCTGATTGGGTGCCATGCCTCCGGTTACGATCAAGGCGGCCCCGCCTTTGGCGCGATCACCGTAATATGTGGCAATGCGTTCCCAATCACCAATTTCTTCAAGCCCCGTATGCATTGAGCCCATTAAAACGCGGTTCTTTAATTGGGTGAACCCCAAATCGAGCGGAGTGAAAAGGTGCGGATATAGCGCATGTGCCATTGTGTGAAGCTTTCAGAAATTTGTTTGAAGGCAGAGTGTAAAAAATGTGCCGTCTTGTCACGTGAAACGCGGCGTCAGCCCTTGGTTTCGTTACAATGGGCGCGAAAGGCTTGCTTCAACATATCAAGTTCGGCGCGCAACAGCGCGATATCGGCGCGGAAATCATCCTGCAATGCCTCGCCTGCAATAATTGCGAAACTGTCGAGCACATTCCCCGTTACGGTTTCGCGGATTGAAAAGGTCTGGACCCCGTCACTGATTGCAATCGACGGGATTTTGACCTGAACTTTCCACTGCTTTGGTTCCTTGCTGTCTGCCGTAACCGTGGCGGTGGTCAAAACTGTTCCAAACAGGGCGACGTCGATCGCGGGTGCGGTTTTGCGTCGGGCGGTGTTTGTCAGAATGCCCTCGTATTGGCCTGCGCGTATTCTTGTTCTGGTGAGTCTAAATTCGGGCATTCCAGTATCCTTACAACTCGGCGCGCGGATGGCGAGATAGGGTAATATCACGGATTTCCACGCGGTTCATCGACGGGCTTTCAAAAAACAAATCAAGCCAAACCTGTTCCACCCGGGTCTCATTAAAGCGGGTATAGGCAAGGTCAAACTCGACCGCCGTTTCGACTGTGGAAAAGTCAATTTCCTGGGCGACCTGTTCAGTATTGGGGCCATGTTTAAAGTTTAACCGGGCCGACATATCCAGCGGCAGTTCGCTTTGCACCTTGATGGTCAATCGGATCACGTGGCGCTTTTTCAACCCGATAACAATGGATTGCGGGGCTTGCAAAACCAGCGATAAAAAGCTGCCATCAAAACTGAACACACCCATCGCAAGTCGAAATGGTGCAAGGCCTTGTGGGTCAGTGTTACGGATTTGACGAAGTGAAAGATTTGGCGTCTTGCAGTCGTG
This sequence comes from Rhodobacterales bacterium UBA5972, assembly GCA_002430125.1. Lineage (GTDB taxonomy): Bacteria > Pseudomonadota > Alphaproteobacteria > Rhodobacterales > Rhodobacteraceae > UBA5972. The sequence continues at coordinate 16,676 of DJBQ01000041.1, read as the reverse complement.
ATAAACGGTCAGGTCATCGCCGATCAGCGTTTTGTTTCGAACGGGGGCGTGGCCCTGCGGGAAAACTGGGCCTGCCCACCCCGACGGACGGTAAGACCAATCCGTCGTCAGTGGCAGGGTCATTGCGTTTGAACCAAGCACCGGCAGGGTCAGGCGCATATCGGCGGTGAAAGCGACATTATTCACACTTTGGCGCAGCTGGCGCGCCATAAGCCGCATGTCCCGCAAATCGTCAAGGCTGACGGTGCGGGCCAATTTTTCCATTCGTGCCCAACGCCGTAGCGAGCGTTTATGCTGAAGGGATTTAAGTAGGCCTGTAAGTCTATTGCTCATGCCGTTCGTAACTTTTGACGGTTCGTTGGTTGGATTCTAACTTTTAACCGGGACAGATGCACGACAATCTTTCGAAACTGTAATGGGTTGAACAGTAACCCGCATGTTACAAATACGCTTCACCAAAATATTCGACGCAGGATGCCAACACGGTTCAACGACATGACCTTGGAGTATCTGGATTTGGCCGCTGTCGGTTCGGGTTCGGTTTGCGGTGCTATCGCTGGTTCGGCTGATGCAGTCGAAATAGTATTGCCGTTACTGATTTGAATCGCTCGCGCAAAGGCACGAGCCGTATCAAGGCTGGCCTCGGGTGTAATAGGGTCTGAATTAAAGCCGATCACCGAAACCGAAATAAGTTGGCCGTCTACATCAAAATAGCCGCGCCAATTGTCGGCTGCCGCATCAGGGACAATGCCGGGGCTACTATCGGTGCTGCGCAGGAAATACGTGCCCCCGCTTTCAAAGCTGTCCAAAACTCTAACGGTTCCGGGATCTGACGCCCGACTTAATGCAGTGCGCCCGGCTTCAGACCGAAAAAAGCTGTCCATGTCAGTCGCGGTTTCTGTGACTGGTCCCTGAAGGTTTTCCGCTATTGTTGCGGTAAGCAGGGCTTTGACCTTTGGTTGCGGGCCACGGTTTTGCGGAGCAACCACCGCGCAATTGCCCAATAAAACGAAAGCCGTGTCAGCCCTGATTTGCGAGACTGACCTGTCCATGCAAAACCCAGACGGGCCTGCAATAACAAGGCTCTTCCCGCCGACAGTGATGGTTGTGCCCTGTGGCTTGGCGGGTGACGGAAAGTTTTTTGAACCACATGCCGCAAGACTTGTGACGATGATAAGTCCAAGGATGGGTTTGATCCTTGCGGGATCAAATATCCATATAGACATGCGCTTCCTTTTTGCCGCCCGGATGGGTAACCGCGCCTTTGTTTGCGGGTCCGACAAGCTGCGCGTATTTCCACAAAGCACCAGTCGCATAAATTGTCGGTCGTGGACCCTTCCATTTGGCTTTGCGCGCTGCCATTTCTTCGTCAGACAAAGCCACCGAGATTTCACCGGCCATTGCATCCAGTGTGATCATGTCGCCGTCTTCAATCAGTGCGATGGGGCCACAATGTGCTGCTTCTGGACCGACATGGCCGACACAAAAACCACGCGTCGCCCCTGAGAAACGGCCGTCGGTAATCAGGGCAACTTTTTTGCCCATGCCCTGACCAGACAAAGCGGCAGTTGTTGCCAGCATTTCACGCATACCCGGCCCACCAGCTGGGCCTTCGTTGCGGATCACCAGGACCTCGCCTTCTTTATAGGTACGTGCCTGAACCGCGGCAAAAGCGTCTTCTTCGCATTCAAAAACACGTGCCGGACCGGTGAACTTGATCTCGCTTTCCGACATGCCCGCGATTTTAACAATTGCGCCAAGCGGTGCCAGATTGCCTTTCAGACCGACAACTCCGCCAGTTTTGGAAATCGGGTTAGCGACAGAAAAGATCACTTTGCCATCAGCTTCGCGGGTGATTTTGTCCAACTCTTCGCCCATCGACCGGCCCGAAGCAGTCATACAGTCTTCATACATCAGGCCAGCCTTGCGAAGTTCCTTCATCACGACTGGCACACCGCCAGCTTCGAAAAGGTCTTTGGCAACATATGCACCACCGGGTTTCAGATCGACAAAATAAGGCGTGTCGCGGAAAATCTCGCAAACATCATCAAGATCGAAATCAATCCCAGCTTCGTGGGCAATTGCCGGCAAATGAAGGCCGGCATTGGTCGAACCACCGGTGCAAGCCACAACGCGGGCCGAATTGATCAGGGATTCGCGCGTTACAATGTCACGCGCACGAATGTTGCGTTCAAGCAGGTTCATAACCGCCCGACCCGAGGCTTCGCCATACTGATCGCGGCTTTCGTAAGGCGCCGGTGCGCCCGAGGAATTCATCAGCGCCAGACCAATCGCTTCGGACACGCAAGCCATGGTGTTGGCGGTAAACTGGCCGCCACATGCGCCAGCCGACGGGCAGGCGATTGCTTCCATAATCGCAAGTTCGGCATCCGAAAGGTTTCCGGCTTGGTTTTCGCCGACTGCCTCAAACAAGTCCTGAACGGTTAAATCACGGCCTTTATAGCGACCCGGCAAGATCGACCCGCCATACATAAAAACCGACGGGGTGTTCAGACGCACCATTGCCATCATCATGCCTGGCAGCGACTTGTCGCAACCGGCAAGTCCTACGATCGCATCATAAGAATGCCCGCGCATTGTCAGCTCAACCGAGTCCGCAATAACTTCGCGCGAAGCCAACGACGACCGCATGCCTTCGTGGCCCATCGCGATACCGTCGGTGACAGTGATCGTAGTGAATTCGCGTGGTGTACCATCGGCGGCTTTGACACCCATTTTGACCGATTGTGCCTGCCTGCTGAGGGCGATGTTACACGGGGCCGCTTCGTTCCAGCAGGTCGCAACACCAACCAAAGGCTGATGAATTTCATCCTCGGTTAGACCCATCGCATATAGATAAGACCGGTGCGGCGCGCGCGCGACACCTTCGGTCACATAGCGGCTGGGAAGATTGGATTTGTCAAAACGAGGCTTGTTCATGGGTCTGTCCCTTAACAGTGAAATATTCCTGTAAAACGAATAGGCGACGGACGGGGAATGCACAAGCGGTCAGATAGACGCCAATGACGAATGGCGCTAGGCTGAACAAAAACAGGCAAGGTCGAACAGTATGTTTCCCCAAAGAACACCTCGATTCGAGGCATTTATCGAACCTGCGCGGGCGTATCCCCAAATTTGGCGGCTATGCGCAGCGATTGCCATAATCGCAGTCTCTTACTTTTCATTCACCTTACTGGTGTTCTTTTTCGTCGGTGTAATTCAGGTCGCCACCGGCATTGATTTTCAATTGCTCGGTGCCGCGGCCCCAAAATTCGACTCGCCCTATGCAATGCTGGCGCTGCTGGTGACATTCGCAGGCGTCACGCTTGGCGTGTGGCTGGCGGTCAGGCTGCTGCACAAGCGCGGATTGTTGACCGTTTTCGGCCCTAACCTGAAGGTGCTGTGGCGACAGGTATCGAAAACCGCACACATCATCGTGCCATTGTTCACATTCTTTTTGGTTTTAAACGTAATGTTTAACCCGCCGGTTTCGTATGTTGAGTTTTTTCGGTGGGCACTGTGGCTCCCGTTGGCGTTGCCGCTTTTGCTGATCCAAACATCAGCCGAGGAAATCTTGTTTCGCGGCTATCTGATGCAACAGTTGGCAGCGCGGTTTTCGTCAAGATGGGTCTGGATGGTTTTGCCGTCCGTGGCGTTTGGGTTAATGCATTACAATCCGGCGGAACTTGGATCGAACGTATGGTTGGTGGTGATTGATACAGCGATTGTCGGAATAATCGCTGCCGACCTCACTGCCCGAAGCGGCACATTGGGCCCGGCGATTACCTTCCATTTTTTCAACAACTTATTCGCGATGTTTTTGATGTCGGTTGATGGATCGATGATCGGACTCGCACTTTACGTGACCCCCTATACCGCCGCGGATACCGAAACGTTGAGGAGTTTGTTGCTTGTGGACATCGTCTTTAATCTGGTCGGGTATTTAATCTATGCAAGGATCATGACGCGACGGGGTCTCTAACGATTGCAATTCCCCGGCCTCGGGATTATCTAAGCCGCAACCAAAAGGACAGGAGCGCAGGCCCGAATGAACTGGATTTCCAATTACGTCCGTCCGAAAATCAATTCGATTTTCTCGCGCCGTGAAACGCCGGATAACCTTTGGTCAAAATGTGAAAACTGCGGCACGATGCTGTTTCATCGCGAACTAAGCGACGCCCAGAACGTTTGCCCAAGCTGTGATCATCACATGCACATTGATCCGCGCGAGCGGTTTCAACACCTGTTTGACGGCGGCCTGTTTGTTGAAGTTGACGTGCCCAAAGCTGTCGCAGATCCGTTGCATTTCAAAGATCAAAAGAAATATCCTGAGCGGATGAAAATCGCCCAGAAAGCCACCGGCGAGGCCGAGGCGATGATCGTTGTTGAAGGCGAAATTGGTCGGACCCCAATCGTTGCCGCCGGGCAGAACTTCAAGTTCATGGGCGGATCGATGGGGATGCATGTAGGCAACTCGATTATTGCAGCTGCTGAGCGCGCAATTGCCAAAAAATGCCCGTTTGTGATTTTTACCGCCGCTGGTGGTGCGCGTATGCAAGAAGGGATTCTTTCCCTGATGCAAATGCCGCGCACGACTGTGGCAGTTGAAATGGTGAAAGAGGCCCGGCTGCCTTACATAGTCGTGCTGACGCATCCCACGACCGGAGGCGTTACCGCCAGTTACGCGATGCTGGGGGATGTCCAGATCGCCGAGCCAAACGCCTTGATCGGGTTTGCCGGGGCGCGGGTGATTGAGCAAACGATCCGCGAAAGCCTTCCCGAGGGTTTTCAACGGGCCGAATACCTGCTGGATCACGGCATGCTGGACAGGGTGACTGCCCGCAAAGACCTGCGCAATGATTTGATCACGATATGCCGGATGTTGATGCGAAACAGCCCCGAGGTGGTTGGCGATCTGCCCAAACCGGAAGATGTGCCAGTTGCGTCGCTTAAGCCAAGCACAAAGCAAACGGTCGGGGACAAAAAAGCGTGAGCTCACTTCACAGCGATGCCATTCTTGAACGGCTGATGTCGCTGCACCCGAAAGTTATCGACCTAACCCTTGGGCGGATCGAACGCCTGCTGGATCTTCTGGGTCATCCGGAAAAAAAACTGCCGCCGGTCATTCATATCGCCGGCACCAATGGCAAAGGCTCGACCCAGGCGATGCTGCGGGCGGGTTTGGAATCCGCCGGTAAAACGGTGCATGCCTATACATCGCCACATCTGGCGCGATTCCACGAACGAATTCGGTTGGCAGGAACATTAGTGTCCGAGCCAATGTTGGCGTCTTTGCTTGAGGAGTGTGAAATCGTAAACGGCCAATCATCGGTTACGTTTTTTGAGATAACAACAGCCGCCGCATTTTTGGGTTTTGCACGTACAAAGGCCGATTACTGCCTGCTGGAAGTTGGCCTTGGCGGGCGGCTGGACGCCACAAATGTTATCGACAAACCTTTGTTGTCGGTAATCACGTCTGTCTCGATCGATCACCAACAGTATTTGGGAAACACCCTTGCCGAAATCGCCGGGGAAAAGGCGGGAATTCTTAAACGGGGCGTACCGGCGATTGTCGGGCCGCAGCAAGACGAATCACTGCATGTTATCGAAGTACGCGCAGCCCGGCTGGGTGCGCCTCTGAAAATCCATGGCCAGCACTGGCATGTTTTTGAAGAACGCGGCCGTTTGATTTTTCAGGACGAGGATGGGTTGCTTGATTTGCCAATGCCAGTGCTGATCGGCGCGCATCAGGTACAGAATGCAGGAATTGTGATCGCCGCACTTCGGTCGCTGGGGTTTTCTGAAGATGTCTGTGCTGCTGCTGTAACACAAGCGGAATGGCCGGCGCGATTGCAACGATTGCGCAAAGGCCCATTGATTGACGCAGCACCACATGCCGAGTTGTGGCTGGACGGCGGCCATAACGAAGCTGCTGGCCACGCACTTGCCGAGGCCTTGGGGCGGCTTCCGGCGCGCCCTACGCATATCATCTGCGGTATGCTAAACACCAAAGACATCGCCGGGTATTTGCGGCCTTTAACCCGGTGCGCGCAAAGCTTGCATGGCGTCAGCATTCCCGGCGAGGCGGCAACTTTGTCAGCGCAAGATACAGTAACGGCGGCAAAAAAAGTAGGATTCCAAGCAGTTATCGCGATGGACGTGGTAAGCGCCGTTCAGGAAATCGCCAATTCTGACCCAAACAGCCGGATTCTGATCTGCGGCTCGCTTTACCTTGCTGGCAATGTTTTGCGGCAAAACGGATAGATCAATTCACCACAGGTCTGCGGAGCAGCGCCGCAAAGCGTTTTCAAAACGAAAAGGCCGCCCCTTTGAGGGCAGCCGAAAATTCCTTTGACTGACGAATGTCAGATCAGATGGTTGTCGTGCTCGAGCTTGTCGAGAAGATGCTGAACAGGATGCCACCAATCACGATTGTCACAAGGACCACACCGGGGACACCGATTTGGCCGACCCACAATGCAACATCGTCGCCCAAAATCGCTTTGATTCCATCCGGAACTGGCGGGGTCTGAGTTGATTTTGAGACGGCTTTAATTGTTACATTGCCTGCAGTCACAACCGAACCGGTCGCAATAACCAGTGCAGCCAAAGCGGAAGCGGCAATGATTTTGGTGCCCAAAATGTTGTTACGGAGTCCTTCAATCTTGTTGGCTTCAACAAGCGGCGGGCGATTTGCGCCTGCCTAGGGTCAGGACTCATTAGATCCAATAAATGACGAAAGCGGCTATGCAAATTGCGGAGAAGAATGTGTGCGCGCAGCGGTCATACCTACTTACGTTATGCAAACCCGTCCATGGATACGACGCTTCGCGGCGGCGACAAAGTGATCGTCCGCGAAGATAGCCGGTCGTTTTTGGCACTGGGCGCTGCGGGTTCCGAGAAGACGCATTTTTTTGAAAAAGACCGCATATCCGCGCTTGATGCGATGGCTATGATGGGTGGCGTTTCTGACACGCGCGGTAATCCGTCGGGTATTTTGGTTTTACGCCGCTATGCCAGCAAGGCAGTTCGCAATGATGGCAAAGGTCCGTCAAACACTCGCGCGGTATTTGTACTCGACCTGACCTCGGCCGACGGCCTGTTCAGTGCGGGCGAGTTCGAAATCAATCCGAATGATGTCGTTTTGGCCACGGAATCGCCGGTGAATTCAGTTCAAACCGTATTCCGTCTGATCGGCAGTGCTTTCGCGATTTCCGCCAATTTTTAATCACACAATTATTTGATTATAAACGAAAAAAGGGGCCGATTTGGCCCCTTTGGCATTCCGAAAGCCTCAAGACCTAGACCGCAGATTTGATCCAGTCTTCCAGCACAGACTTGGGTGCTGCACCAGTTTTGTTGGATACAACTTCACCGTTCTTAAACATAAACAGCGCCGGGATACCGCGAACGCCCAGCGTCATCGGTGAATTCGGATTGTCGTCAACGTTAACCTTCGCAATTTTGATCTTGCCGGCATATTGCTCGGACAACTCTTCCAAAGCTGGGCCGATCATTTTGCAGGGGCCGCACCACTCCGCCCAAAAATCCACAACAACCGGGATATCTGAGTTTCTGACCTCTGCTTCAAAAGTTGCGTCGGTTACTGTTACTGTTGCCATCGGGCGGTCTCCTGACCATAAGGGTTTCACTGCGGCTCAACCTAAGTATGGCCGGTAGGAGCGTCAAGATATAGTGGCGCACGGTAATGTTATGTCGCGGATAGCGGTGGACTTGCTGCCGTGGTCCGTGTGTCTAGTCGCGCAGCAGCAACAAGATCGTTTGGCAACAGCATCAACCGCGCCGGTTTCGTCCACAAAACCGCTGTTTCGATCCTTCGATCCGGCCAAATTTCAGACAGTCCAACTGCATAAGCCGCCATCTGGCGCAATATCCCTTCGGGCACTTGCGCGGTATTTGCCGGAACGTCAGCGTTTGATTTGAAATCCACCGCCAGGATTCGTTCGGGTGTCACCACCAGCCTGTCGATATATCCGAAAATCCGGGCCTCGGCGAAATCTGCGCTGATGCCAACCTCGGCCAATGTTTCGGGCGAAAACAGAAATGCCAGATCGGGATTGTCCAGTGTTTGCAGAACTTCTGCCAGTAAATCAGCCTGCTCATCCTTAGTGGCTTGACCGGCTAAAAGATTTTGTGACACGCGCATGCGGCCCTTTGGCGCGACTTGCGGCAAGTGTTCGAACAGCAGATGTATCAAGCCGCCGCGACGTTTTGCAGCCTCTTCGTCCAAACCAACACTTGCCCCCGCAACAATCTTGTCGCCCCCCAAATTAGACGGCGACAACAGGGTCAAAGGTTGTGGCGGTGTGGGCGCAGGTGACTTTACCCATTCTGGCAGGACAACTTCGGCAGTCTGGGTTGGCTCCGAAAAGACCGGGTCTTCGTCTTGCCAATTGGTGGATTGGTACCGCCGGCCCTGCCCGGCAGCAAAGTCAAAGTGTTTGGCCGGCGTTTCCACCATTGCTGCTTCGATCCGGTTGTACCAACTTTCCAGATCTTTACCGCGATCCCCGGCGCCACACACAATCAACCAGTTTTCAGCCCGCGTCATAGCGACGTACAAAAGCCGCATACGTTCTTCCATCTGCGCGGTTTTTTGTGCCTCCAAGGCTGCCAGCATTGTGTCAGGCGCTTCGGCTTCAGACAGTTTCCAAACCGGGAAGCCATCAGCAAGCGGCAAAATCGCATTGCTTTGTGAAGGCTTGCGTTTGGCAGTGTCTGGCAAGATGACGATCGGCGATTCCAACCCCTTTGCGCCATGTACCGTCATCACTCGAATTTGCTGCGACTTCGCATCCATTTGCCGTTTGATGTCGCTGTCATCCGTCGACATCCAGCCCAGAAAGCCGGTCAGGCTGGGCGGTTCAATACTTTCATAATCCAACGCCTGCCCAAGCAGGGCGTCAATCCCCTCCTCGGCCTCTCGTCCCAGCCGCGCAATCAGGTTTTCGCGACCCTTGTGTTTGGTCAGCACACGCTCCAGCAGTTCATATGGCCTTAAAAAATCCGCCTGATTTCGTAGGTCCCTCAAAACCGCCAATGTGGTCGGAAACTCGTCGTCTAGGTTCCGTAAAACCGCCCAGAGCCAACCCTTACGACCATGCGCCAGGTGAAATAAATCTCGTTCAGAAAACCCAAAAAGTGGTGAGCGCAAAGCACTTGCAAGGGAAAGGTCATCCTCTGGCGTTGTTAGGAACGACATCAAAGCGGTCAAGTCGCGCACCGCCAATTCCGCGCCGACCCGCAAGCGATCAGCACCCGCCACCGGCAATTCTGCCGCCTTTAGCGCTCTGATGATCTGGTGAAACAAAGGCGAGCGCCGTTGGACCAAAATCAGAAAATCACCGGGTTGGACTTGCCTCGCTCCTTTAGTAGACGGGATCACAGTTTTGGCCGCAAGAATACTTTTGATTTGCGCAGCGATTTCGCGCGCCAATGCCAAGCTTGGATCATTGACCGAAGGTGTATCAACCGGGTCATGCCAGACCGGCTTTTCCGGCTTTTCGGATCTGTCCAGAAATTGCCAAAGATCGACCCGACCCGGTAGGTTTTCGTGGAACGCCCTGTGCGTTACCGTGGTCGCAAGTTCTGACTGAACGTCAATCATAACCTGATCAACCAACCGCAAAATAGCTGACGAAGACCTGAACGAATACAGCAGTTCCTTTCGCTGTAACATATCCCCGGCATCTTTCAGGCGTTGATCAAAGCGCTGACGCATCCGATCAAAAGCATGCGGATCTGCGCCCTGAAAGGAATAGATCGACTGTTTCTCGTCGCCCACCACAAAGAGCGTTCGCTCGACATCCCGCGCGCCAAGCCCGACCGAAAATTCCTCGGCCAGTTCGGAAATCACCGCCCATTGTTCCGGGCTGGTATCCTGTGCCTCATCCACCAAAATATGGTCGATACCACCGTCCATCTTGAACAAAACCCACTGCGCCATGCCGGATTCCGTTAACAAAGCGCGAGCTTTCAGGATCAAATCATCAAAATCAAGCCAGCCCTGTGCTTGTTTGCGGTTGGCATATTCCGGCAGAAAAGCAGCGGCAAATTGATGCAAAGCACAGGCGCGTTGGGCGGCGGCAAGGCCTTGACGCAAAGGTTTGGCGGTCTCAAACCCCAGCATTAAGTGATCCACTGCCTGCATCAGATCGGGATGCGCCGCGCGTGTTGGTTTCGTAGGAAAGCTTTTCAGTTTGGCTGTGTGCGGCTGATTGGTGCTGTGGCCAAATACAAACATATCCTCAAGGAATTCAGCCGTGTCCATGTTCATTTGCGCGCCGATGATCTGGCTGAGCTTAGCGGCATTCCCTGTGTCGCGGGGGGAACCCGTCAACAGCGCCTTTTGCAAATCAACCAGAACTTCTGCCGTCCATTCCGGAAACACCTGCGCCAAATAATCTGACGCTCCATAGCCCTCGGCTAATCCAAATTTCTGCCAAATTTCTGCCCTGCTGTATGACTGCGCAAAGGCATCCCTTTGTTTGGCAATCTCTTGCACGAATTTGTCAGTATCATCACCTGATAGGTAGGCTGCCATGCCATCAAATGCCGTGTGATCCGCTTGATCAGCCAATGCTTCAAGAATGTCGGCCCGCAGTCTTTTTCCGCTGCGCTCGTCCATTTCCTGAAACTGCGGTGACACTCCTGCCTCGACCGGAAAACGCCTTAACAAAGCGGCGCAAAAGGAATGGATCGTCTGGATCTTCAACCCTCCGGGTGTCTCCAGCGCACGCGCAAACAACGTACGCGCCCGGCGCAAATCTTCGCTCGATAGCGCCTTGGAACTTTCCCCCAATTCGTTGAGATTGCTGCGCAATTCGGCGTCGGGCAGCATCGCCCATTTGCCCAACCGCTCGAACAACTGAATTTGCATATGCGAGGCGGCAGCCTTGGTATAGGTCAGGCACAAAATTCGTTGCGGCGGGGTTTCCCGCAGCAGCAAGCGTGCCACTCGGTCGGTAAGGACCCGCGTTTTGCCAGACCCGGCATTTGCCGAAACCCATGTCGAAAGGCCGGGGTCAGCCGCTTGAATCTGAGCGGAAGTGGCGTCGTTCGCGGGCATCATGTTACGTCCTCGGGAATTGCCGCGACACTGTCTTCCCATTCGCCAAACCGTGAAAGGTGATCATAATCACCGGCATCCGTGAGCAATTCCACTCGCGCCCTGGCGGTGTATCCAACTTTGCCGGTCCGGTATGCCGCGATCAGCTTTCCCAACTCTTCCCAAGTTTGGTTGATCAAATCGTCGTCGAGTTTGACCGAAGACGTTTTGGCGCCACTGCCCAACCCTATGTATACAAGGTCGGAAACACCGAGAGGCGGCAAATCTACAAATCCGCCAGCTTGTGCAATGGCACCTTCCAGCGGCAGTTGTTTGTCAAACTCTCTGACCTGCGCGTCGCTGGGAACACTGCCGCTTTTATAGTCATAAATGACCACGCTGCCGTCAGTGTGACGATCAATTCGGTCGGCAGTTCCCGTGAGGGTGAAATCAGGCAGCGGCATCTGCAACACACCCTTTACCTCAAAAGCAATTGGTGTCGAATTTGTACGCCGTGATTTCTCATCGCGCACAAATTTCTCGGCAATGCGCGCCAGCCTTGCCAGCCACATTCGCTTGGTTGCGGGCCATGGCACTTCGGCCTCAAAAATCCGGGTCGCGATTTCCAGCAGTTTCTCGGTGGCGTCATCTTGCAGATCAGCAAGCGTGGACTGAATGAACTCCTGCATCACGCTGTGGATTGCCTGACCGCGCAACATTGCATCTGGTTCGCGACGTACCGGGTCAAGTTTTCTAAGTTTCAAAACATACTGCGCGTAAATCGCATAGGGGTCACGCACCAGCGTTCGAATTCGCGTCACCGACAATTTGCGCGGATGCAAAGCGTCGGGCAGCCGCGGCGACGGGCGTTGGGCCAGTGGCAGGCTGAATTCAGGTTGTTCCAGCTTGGTTGCGACATCCAACCAATATTGCCCGCGGTCTTGCATAGACCCAAGCGCAACCTGACCGGCCTCTCCGATTCCGGCTAACAAATTAGTCAGCCTTATCAACCAACGCGATGCAACGGCTGGCGCATCACCAATACGGGCAGCCCGCGTTAACACCACCTCGGGCGCGGCGATAGCCAGCTGAAAATCGTGGGCAGACAGCCCAATCCGCCGCTCAGGCAGTAATAACCCGGCATCATAGCGCATTTTTCGGTTTAACCATGGGTCCGGCGATGGAAGGCTGGGCCAAACTCCATCGTTCAACCCGCCCAGAATCACGACATCCGCACCCTGTACCCGCGCTTCCAGGGTGCCCCAAATTGTAATCAACGGATGCGCTTGAACTGTTTCACGCACTTCCGCGCGGTTAAGTACTGACCGGAAAAGTGCAGAATAGACAGAAGGTGAAACCCTTCCACCGACATCAGAGTTTTCTTCAAGATCTGCGAAGACTTGCGCGGCTTTATTGCCAGTTTCCATCTGCCATAGCTCGCTTTCTGAAACGTTGCCCAACGCACCCGCCGCCAGGGTTTCGGCGCACTTTCTGTGAATGGCAACCATGTCTGAAAGGTCGAGGGTCTGAATTTGATCTATTGAATTAAAACAGCCTTCTAACCAGTTAATCCATATCGATAATTTATCCGAATCCTGTCGCGACTTTGCCCATTCCGACAGGTCCTGAAAGTTCACAAAAGGTGATCCGCCGCGAAGTTTTTCCAACTCCAGATCCCGGCTCCACAACAAATGCTGACCTCGCCTACCGCCAGTGTGAGTCAGCGGATGTTTCAGCAGGATAAGCAAGGTTTCGGATGTAAGTCTTTGGCCGATTGCATTGCTGACCATACGCAGAAAAACTCCGGGCGGGGTCAGTGGCAAGGGTCGGCCGGCACTGTCATCCGGCAATATGTCCCAGCGTTTCAACGCGGCGGTGACTTGTCGCGTTAAATTTCTGTCTGGCGATATCAGCGTGGCTTTTTGGCCCAACTCAGCGGCCGCACGCAGACGTAGTGCGATGGCCATTGCCTCGTCGCGTTGCGTTGGGGCTTCAAGCAGGCTCATCTTAGCGGTCGCGCCTTTGATGTCCGCAAGATTTGGGCCTTCGATTAACCACTGGTCGGTGACCGGCGCCGGGCGCAACGCCAGTGACACCAACCGGTTTCTTGCCACGTTGGACGGTCGCGCGTCGCTCCAGGGACGAACATTAGTCAGGTCACATTTTAGCGTACCAAGTAGCTTGTAAAATCCGGCTTGCGGATGGTCTGCGCTGTTCATTGGATCGGCAAATGACGGCCAGACAGATATTGGCAGATCAAAGTCAAAACCGGGCAATACAACGGCACCTTGAGGGAGTGCCGTTACTGCCTGCATGAACAATGCGGTTGCGCCTCGCGACCCTGTAGAACCCGCCACAATGACAGGATGCGTCGGCGGATTTTCAGTCCAATGCTGTGATAGATGCTCGACCACCATGCGCTGTCGCGCGTCGTTGTCGGGTTCGGACTCATCCGAAAAAAACGGTCGCAGGATATTCAGGAATGTCAGGCTACGGCCCCAATGCGCCGAAAAGTCGGACGAAATCTCCAGATCAAGAACCCGTTCAACCGCCACGCCTTCGCCATGCATTTCATCCATCAGTCCGGCCAGTGAATCCGCCAAATCAAACATTGCGTTAGGTGGGGCGAGATCCGGCTCTTTTTCAAGCAAAGCCGCAATCATCTGACTTAGTTCCAACCGCCGACGCAGCGCAGAAACTGGCTGAGGGAGGTCTAAGCCAACGATCGGATCATTGGAAAGATCGGTAATGACACGGATACGTGGCAGCAACCTTGCCGGCCCCGATTGCAACAATTCCAGCAAGCGCCGACGGGTGCGGTGGGTGTTAACAAACACCTCGACCCTTGCCAGTGCTTCGGGTGGTTGGCCTTGCAGGCGATGATACAGGCCATTCAGGAAGGCGCTCGAAAAATCACACCCCGGTGGCAATGCAAAAACCCGTCTTTCCGCCTGATCAAACATTGGACGTCTTACTGAGGTGGCCCTCGGCCAATTTCACAGCCTCCGGCGTACCAACGCTGATCCAGTCGCCGTCATGAACACATCCAAACAGTCGGCCGCGTTCGATCATCTGGTCCCACAGCAGGTTAAGCGAAAACTTTTCAAATGGCACTTCCGCCAATCCGTCGGTTCTTAATATCTGCGCACCCGTGTAAACATAGGAGGCGCCGTTGTTCTTTTCGGCCCGCCGTAAACGGTACCTCGCGTCGGACGTAAAGTCGCCACCCAAAACATGACCGATTGCTTTGCTGATCGGGGACAACAACAACAGAGCATCCATTTCCCGTGGCCGCCATTTCTGGGCAAGTTGCGTCAATGGATTTTTGCCAGTCCAAATTGCATCAGGGTTCATTGTGAAAACCGGTGCCGACCCAAGAAAAGGCAGGGCATGTCGCAATCCGCCGCCTGTCTCCAACGCCTCGCGCGGTTCTTCGACGACGGTCAGATGATCCCGGCCCAGTAAGTGCGCCTTTAGCATATCGCCCAAATAGTGGATGTTGACCACGCGATTTTTGATACCTGCCTGATCGACCAGATTAAGCGCGCGGTCGATCATCGCCACGCCCGCGACAGGAACCAATGGTTTCGGCCTATAGTGCGTTAATTCACGCATCCTTGTGCCGTGGCCAGCCGCAAAAATCATTATGCTATCCGGCGTCATGACAACCGATCTCTGATCTGCGAAAGTGTCTGCCGAACCGGTGGAGGCACGTTGTTGATTACCCATTTGCGTAAATCGGACAGGTCCGGATGTGATAAGTCATTTTGAAGATGCGCCCAGACCCTTGGGATAAGATCAAGGTAGCCACATTTGCCATCCCGCAGGCACAACCTGCTGAAAATGCCAATTATTTTCAGATTTCGCTGCGCACCTAACGTCGCGTAGGCACGCATGAAAGATGTCCGATTATGGCCAGTGGCGTTCAGGTACCTATCAATCATTTCATGCCGTAACGTCGTCGTGGTATCCCGTCTCGCGTCTTCCAATAGCGACACAAGATCATAGGCAGGATGCCCAATCAACGCGTCCTGAAAGTCAAGCAACGCGATGCGCCGCGCGTCTTTTCGAAGCGGTAACCACAGCAGGTTTTCAGCATGATAGTCGCGTAAAACCAGACAAGGCTTTTGCGCAGCAATACCTGCGCAAGCCCGACCAATTAGGTCTGAATACTCTGCCTGTTTAACGGCGCCAACAGGTTCACCGGTGGCTGCAGGCAGATACCAGTCCGTCAAAAGATTTGCCTCGCGCAGGTAAACATCTGTGTCATAGGCGGGGACATCGGGCAGCAGCTTGCAATTTTGCAAAGCCACCAGTGTGCCGACAGAAGCACTATAAGTCAGGCGCTCAAGCTCTGGGTCTTGGGCGCAAACCCGTGCCAGCAGATCGTCGCCCATATCTTCAAGCAATATCAGTCCGTTTTGAATGTCCTGCGCATATATTTCCGGGGCACTGAATCCTTGTTTCAAAAGATACGAACCGACGGTCAAAAAGGGTATGACACTCTCGCCTGTTTCTTTCGGCGCATCCATAAGAACGGCTTGATAAGGTGGAGTTCCGCGTCTTAGCCGATCGTATCGACGGGGCGACGCATCTCCAGCCAGTGACGATCGGACTGCAAATTGCCAACCGGCATCGCAGATGAAGGATTCAATCGTTTCCGTGCGATCAGTCACAAAGATTTACCTTATTCAAAACGCCTTTTACCCAATTCCATTTTGGGTCTTGCGCGGAAAATGTTAAATGCCGCATTTCGGGGTCTTTCGCCAATAAAAACTCAAGCTTTAACCCGTCATCAGGCGCCGCACTGCCAAGGCGATCTGGCCACTCGACAAGGCATAACGCGGTCGTGAAGGCGTCTAAAAGGCCCAATTCCAACACTTCATCCAACAAGCTTAAACGGTAAAGGTCGCTGTGCCAAATCTCAAGATCGCCTGCCAAGTAGGTCTGTACCAGAGTAAAAGTTGGCGAAGGTATATCTTCGACTTGTCCATGATCTGCTAACAACGATAGGATCAGCGACCGGGCAAAATGGCTTTTTCCGCTTCCGATCGGGCCGGAAAGCAAAACCACATCTCCGGCGTTAAAGCCGGGTTTCAATTTATGTGCCAAATTAGTACTCGCAACGCTGTCTATGTTGCGCAATGTATGTGTCCAAGTTTGAAAATGCGGGCCAACCATTGCCAATCAATGACGCCTTGCGCCTATTCCCGCAAGGGTTCAGATGTCAAATTCAGGCCTCCAGCAGAACACGCTTTTCGTGCGCGGTGGGCTTTTGGCTTATAAGTTGAAAGGTACAAATCGCGGCGCCCCGCGCAAGGCCGCCAAGCGTTACGGTGTAACTTTTCCCGGATTCGTGCTGAATCGTACCAATTTCCTGGCACTCCCCGAATTTTGGCGCCGGACTTAGCAGCATGTGTTCAAGGGCGCTCGCGTCGCTACAATGGTCCAACCACAATGTTTTTACGTCGCGAAAATCCATTCTCGCCACCATCGATCCGGGATCAACGCCCCACAAACTTGCAAACGCGGTATTTGAAATCACCAGTTCATTTGCCGGAGAAAACACCGCAATCGCGTCTGGCAGTTCACCCAAAACAGACTTTGT
>DJBQ01000125.1:12793-13476 GCA_002430125.1 Rhodobacterales bacterium UBA5972 | reverse complement strand
CCTAATAGATGCCTTTAGAATACATTGTGGTCAGTATTCGTTACACTAAATGTTGCAAAGCCCGTCTAATACTGAAAGGCAATCACAATGGTCAGAGCGATGGATTGGGCAGAACTTCCTTATTTTCTTGCCGTGGCGCGGGCCGGGTCACTTCGGGCTGCGGCCGAACATGTCGGCGGCACCCACGCAACCGTTGACCGCCACCTGAAATCCCTCGAGGCGTCGTTTGGGGTGCGGTTGTTTGAACGCACCCGTGCGGGTCTGGCCCTGACCACAGCGGGCGAAGCACTTGTGCCATTGGCTGAAGCCGCAGAAACCTCGGTGATTGCCGCAAGACGCAGGCTGTCTGGGCTTGACCGCGAAGCAGCAGGCACCGTGCGCGTGTCTATACCCCCGGCCATGGCCTATGATCTGCTGGCGCCGTTGCTGGCAGATTTTTGCGCGTTGTATCCGGATATCGAACTGGAAATCATGGTGACCGATCTGTTTCAGAATATCAGCAGGAATGAAACCGACGTGTCTGTGCGGGTTGCGCATAATGTCAGCGACGATGTGGTCGGGCGGCGGGTGTTGCAATATGCAACCGCGATCTATGCCTCGAAACCTTACCTTGACCGCAATTTGCCGAATGCCGGACCACAGGGCGAGGGGTTGATCTGGACAGGCTGGGGGCCAAAAACACC
>DJBQ01000125.1:8553-12712 GCA_002430125.1 Rhodobacterales bacterium UBA5972 | reverse complement strand
GGCTGGGGGCCAAAAACACCGGTTCCCGATTGGCTGCGGGAATCGCCCTTTCCCAAAGCCAAACTGCGCCACGTGGTGCGCGAGGCGATGTTGCAGATCGAAATGGTGCGGCTTGGCATGGGCATGTCGTATCTGCCCTGTTACGTCGAAGCTTATTACCCCGATCTGATCCGGGTTCCCGGCACACAGGCACAATTGGACCGGTCAATCTGGTTGCTGTTGCATGCAGACATGCAGCGCACCACACGGGTCAGGCTTTTTGTGGATTATCTGGCAGCACGCTTGCGGGAAATGCGCCCGATTTTCCTCGGGCCATTGGCAGATCACTGAAACGGCTTAACGCCGGAACGCGTCCAGACTGACAACTTCTGCGTCGGTTTTGACCGGCTCTTCATCGTCGTCGATTTCAATCATCGGGCTTTCACCCTCATCCTCATCTGTTGCTTCGGCGGCTTCAAACCGCAGGCCAAATTCAACAGACGGATCAACAAAAGTATGTATCGCATCAAACGGCACGCTTAACGGCACCTGATCATTGCCAAAATTCAACGTCACCGAAAAACCGTCGTCGCGCACATCAAGATTGTCGAACCATTCCTGCATCACAATCGTCATCTCGTCAGGAAAGCGTTCGCGCAGCCAGTCAGGGATATCAACCCCTTCGGCATGGGTATCAAAGGTGATAAAAAAATGGTGATTGCCCGGCAGCCCGCGTTTGGCGACATCACGCAATACCTCGGCCAAAAGGCCACGCATCGCCTGATGCATCAATCGCCCGTAATGAATGGTGTCAGTCATTTGTCCGCCTGAAATTCTTTACCCTACCTTATGCTTTTTTTTGACTAATGAAAGTGCAACGATTCCGCAATCACCGGATTTCCGGGATTTTCCAGTCAATTCATGAAATGTGGTGAAAGTGCAGGCTTCTGTTGCCAGGTGCCTGCGAACCCCGCCTAAACCTGCAAAGGCCTAGGACTTAATTTTCGACTTTTCGAACCGCTTACGCGGCCAGAGCCATCGGAGCTTTGTTGTCATTTGCAACTAGCTTTTGTGTACCGATAACGGTGGTAACTCACCGAGCAAAAGCTACATCTTTAGACGTCCGTCGATCCTATTTCGACCCCAGAACCGCCAAATGAGCGGGTTTTTGGTGGAGTCGCCGGGTACCGCCCCCGGGTCCGATCCGTGTATTACATGCGCGTTTATCACCATAGTCCGCAAGCGAACGCTTCATATATAGGCGGCTTGGCCTTACCTTTCAAGCGGCGAAAGTGAGGCAGTCAGCTGCCTCGCACCCGGACCCGCCGCAATTGCCATCGAGGTTTCGCGCAGGATCTTTTTCTTCATGGCGCGGGCGAAATCCTGAAAACCCAGCGCAGTTTCAACAAATGCATCCGGCCCGTGCAGGATTTCCTGATTGAAATAGGCGTTCAGTTCGGCGATCACGTTGCCAGCGATTTCCGACGTGTTTTCAAAGGCTTTGCCGATCACCAGCCCGTTGACGACCACATGCTGAAACACCGCCGCCTGTTTGCCGATCTTGGGCCGATAGCCATCGTTATTCTTGCCATCAGCCGATATATCGACCGTGTGCTGCCAACAGTCCGGCACTTGTTCCAGCAGATCGCCCGCATAAGTCAGTGCCCGACCAATCGCCGTTGATCGCGTGCCACCCTTGCGGCCTTGCTGCATCAGAATCGCACTGATACCCGCCAGATCCGCCTTTGACACCAGCCGCGTCCAACCGAGGATCAGCCGTTGATCGTCTCGCCCGGCCCATTCAAAAATCGCCAGCATTACCGGGTTTTTTGGATTAGCCAGTAAAGCATCCTGTACCTCGGGATCGCTCAAAACTCCGGCAAGCCCTTGCATTTGCAGTGAATATTCTGCGTCATCAACGCTTGATGACACGTCCAGCGCCAATACAAGCGCCTGACGGCAGGCCGCATGGGCCGCAGGCGAGGCAAGGATCAAGATCATACAAAGAACCACCCGGAACATTTATTGCACCACCTTTGGCGCGTGACCCGCGTCGCTTAACTCAATCTCCTGCAATTCGCGCAGCAATTTCAAGGCCATTGCGCGCTTGAAGTCATTGAAACCATTCGCAGAAATCACAAACGCTCCCGTCCCGAACGCCACTTCGCGGCGGTAATATTCCGTTAAACCCGGTTCATTCGCCTCGATCGCCAAGCCATTCACCACAATATCGTTAAACAACCCGGTTGCATAAACCACCGCCGGCACAAACTCTTCATTGTTTGGCCCATCGCCGGACACATCAATTTTGCTTTGATCACGGACCGGACCCGTGGACAGCATCGCCGCCTCAAACCCCAGAGCATGCCCCAGCGCGGTTGGAAATTCGGTCTTGCTGTGAGGGCTTTTTGCAATTGTTTCAGCGGCATTAAGGATATCTGCAGGCCCCTGCATCGCGATCCAATCCAAGCGGATTACACTTTGGTGCTTACCGCTCCATTCAAACAACGCCAGAGAAACCCAATGCCCGCTGCGGGGCAACCGGGCGGCCTGAACCTCAGGGTCGAGCACGGCATGCGCCAGCCCGTCGCGTTGCAAAGTATATTCCCCGTCGGATATTGACGACGAAACATCCACCGCCAGCAACAGCGCCAAACGGCAATCTGCCGCTGCGGCCGACCCAAGGCCAAACACCAAAAACGCCGCCAAACATACCGCCTTCATGGCTGTAAACTCGATAATGTCGGGCTAAGCTCGCGCAACAGTTTCAGGAACATCGCGCGCGGGAAATCCTCATAGCCGTCGGAAATCTGAACAAATCCTAGCGGGCCGCGCTTGATCTGGCGTTGGTAAAAATCAAGCGGATCGGGCGTGTCGCCGCGTACCACCAGCCCGTTGATAATCATGCCGCGCGCACCAATTTCATCCGACACAATCGCCACCTGCATACCTATATTACGCACACCATCACCTGAAATATCAATCACTTGCCGGTCACACTTAATCGGGGCAGAGGCCGAAATTGTGGCGGAAAATACCAGCGCTTCGCCCGGCGACGTCAACCCGAAACGGTAATACCTCGCCGTCGCGTCAATTTCGTCAGCCAGCGCCAAAACCGATTTTCGATCAGACACATGCCGCCACGGGATCATTTGGCGTTGCTGGTCCGGGCCGCTCCACTGAACCACAGTGACCAAAGCGCCGTCTTTCAGCCAGCCCAGCAATTCGATCACTTCCGGATGGCGAAACGCTTCGGCGGTGCCGTGCTGGATCAGCCGATATTCTGACGGGTCAACCGACCGCGAGACATCCATCGCCAGCACCAGCGACACGGCGCAGGCCGTTGCCTGCCCGCCAAAAAAGCATACCGCTGAAAAAGCGGCCCAAAACAGACGCAACCCGACCTCCTTGATGGTCTCTCCCGCCGACTATGGTTGTATGCAGGCCAACCTGTCAAATCACGAGGCCGCAAGTCAGGGCTTTGGGGCCACTTCAGCCACCGGCCAACCCATCAACTTGCGCAAACGTACCAAGGCTTTGCGATAGGTTTCGTTGTTCATATACCCCACATGCCGGTCAGTATCCTGCATCTTCAATCCTCCGGTCACGTCAAACCGGGTGGATTTCAGGATGTCGCGCAGTTTGGTGTATTCAAGCGGCGCCTTGGCCTCGGATTTTATGGCGCGGCCAATAACCCAGCTCATTTCATTAAACAGGCTAAAGCTTGAGCCGTTGCTTTCAATGAAACTCAGTAAAAACAGGTTCGGAACGTCTGGAAATATTGACAAAGGCGGTGCAAGTCGCCCGCGCGACCACGGCAGTAAATCGGGGTTAATATAAGGCACTTCCCAATCATATCCGGTGGCACAGATCACCTGGTCAAACACCCTGCCGCTGCCATCCGAGAACAAAACAGCATCGCCATCAAACCCTTTGATATCCGGCAGTATTTCGATATCACCATGGCGTAGATGGGGCACAAACTGATCGCTCAGCAAAGGATGGGTTTCCATCAGCTTGTGATCGGGTTTTGGCATCCCATAACGGCTCAGATCGCCGACAAGCAGCCGCAATAAACGCGTGAAGATCCATTGCCGCATCTTGATCGGCAAGGGTGGGCCGCTGGAGGCAAAGACGTCGGCAGGTTTACCCAGAATATGCTTGGGAATTACATGATAGC
>DJBQ01000125.1:6370-8403 GCA_002430125.1 Rhodobacterales bacterium UBA5972 | reverse complement strand
ACCCAGAATATGCTTGGGTATTACATGATAGCCACGTCTGAGCGACACCGCCACTTTGGCCGCCGTATGGGTGACATCGCAGGCGATATCAACACCGGAATTGCCAAGCCCGACCACCAGAACGCGCTGGCCTGCCACCTCGGTTGCGTTGCAAAAGCTTGAAGAGTGGCGCACGGTACCGCTGAATTCACCCGGCCAGCTTGGCATCATCGGCAACCAGTTTGACCCATTGGCGGCAATCAGCCAGCGAAATTTCTCAACCGAACCGGTGCTTGTGGTCAATTGCCAGCCACCTTCAACCGGTTCAGCTTTTTCAACGGTTTCGTTAAATCGCGTTTGTTCATATATCCGGTAATCCTGTGCAAACTGGCGCAGATAAGACAGAACATGCTCGCCAGACGGATAATCAGCCCAGGTATCCGGCATCAGATAGCCCTCAAACCCGGTCATCGTGCGCGAACTGATCAGATGCGCGCTGTCATAAACCGGGGTTTTCGGATCATCGCGGTTCCAAAGCCCGCCAAAATCGGCATTGCGTTCAAACAACGTGTAAGGAATGCCCAAAGCGCCCAGAACCCGCGCCTGCGTCAGGCCCGCCGGTCCGCCACCGACAATGGCCACACGGTCGGCAATTGAAGTTACCAAATTCCGACACTTTCCATGCTGGCCCACGGCTCGGCAAGTGGCAGCGCATCGCCAGCTTGTAGAAATTCAATCGAGATATTGTCAGGCGAGCGCACAAACGCCATGCGCCCGTCACGTGGCGGGCGGTTGACGATCACGCCGTTTTTCTTGAGAAACGCACATAACGCATAGATATCTTCGACTTCATACGCCAAATGTCCGAAATGCCGGCTGTCGGATGGCAGGCCATCGTCGCCATCCCAATTATACGTCAGCTCAAGAATAGCTTCGGGCTGATCGGCGGGGGCAAGATAGACCAGCGTGAACCGCCCGCTTTCACTTTCAAAACGGCGCATTTCCTCCAATCCCAGCAACGTGCAGTAAAAATGCATGCTGACGTCTAAGTCTTTGACCCGGACCATCGTGTGCAGATATTTGATCTTCATGGTTTTTCCTGTCCTGCCTTGGTTCATGAACTCCCGCCAGCTTTCCAGACTAAAAGCAATTGCGCAATGCCCTAGGTGCTTGCCAATGCACAAAACTTAGATGCAAACTGACATGTACCACGCTCCTAAGTCAGTCAAAGGAAACCGGTTATGCAACCCAGCTTTTTCATCCCCCATGGCGGTGGACCCTGTTTCTTTATGGAGTGGACGCCGCCCGATACCTGGAAAGGCATGGAGGCGTTTTTGGCCGGATTCCTTGATACTTTGGAAGAGCGGCCCAAAGCGATCCTGCTTTTGACCGCCCATTGGGAAGCCGGGGAAATCACCTTATCAACCAATCCCGCGCCAGAGCTTTTGTTTGATTATTATGGTTTCCCGCCGCATACCTACCAGCTGACCTGGCCCGCCCCCGGCGCGCCGGACCTTGCGCGACGGGCCGCCGGGCTGCTGGCCGAGGCGGGGATTGCGTCTGCCTTTGACAGCGCGCGTGGATATGACCACGGGGTGTTCGTTCCGATGAAAGTGGCGCACCCGGCGGCAGATATTCCGGTGGCAATGATGTCGCTGAGGCAAGATCTGGACCCGCAACATCACTTCAAGGCAGGGGCCGCACTGGCACCTTTGCGGGATGAAGGCGTGCTGATTATCGGTTCAGGCATGAGCTATCACAATATGAACGGTTTTCGCGCCCCGGGGATTGCTGAAGACCGGGCGTCCACAGCATTTGACACCTGGTTGACCAAAGTGGTGGAAGGACCGCCAGATGAGCGCGGATCCGCCTTGGCGCAATGGACCAAAGCCCCCGGCGCGCGGGCCTCGCATCCGCGCGAGGAACATTTGGCGCCGGTGTTTTTGGCGGCGGGTGCGGCCGGTGGATCACCGGGAAAACGGGTTTGGGGGGAAAGCATCAACGGTCTTGCCATATCCGCCTATCGTTTCGGCTGAAGCCGACGGGGGCAGGGG
>DJBQ01000125.1:1898-6308 GCA_002430125.1 Rhodobacterales bacterium UBA5972 | reverse complement strand
GCAGGGGGGCTTTGCCCCCCTACGGCGCAATTGAAGGAATTGCACCTACCCCCCAGGATATTTGGACCTCTGAGAAGCCCAAGGGGCAGGTTAGTTTGGAGATAGCATGAAGACTGTAGTTGATTTGCAGCAGATCGAGCAGACCAGCCAAATGGCACTGGTCCGGCATGGGGCGGCAGGATGGATCGCCGAGCAGGTGGCGCGCGCAGTGCGCAAGGCCGAGGCGACCGGAAATGTGATTTGCGGGCTTTATTATCTGGAAAGCTATTGCGTGCAACTGACTTCGGGACGGGTGCAGGGGACGGTTGAGCCGGTCGTGCAGCACGTGAAAGCCTCGGCGGTTGAGGTGGATGCAGGGTTTGGTTTTGCCCAGCCAGCTTTTGCGCGGGCATTGCCTATGGCATTGGCCGCCGCACGGGAAACCGGCACCTGCTCCCTGGCAGTGCGCCATGCACATACCTGCACCTCGCTTGGCTATTTCACCGAACAGATTGCCGAGGCTGGTTTGATCGGTATCGGCTTTACCAATGCCAGCGCGGTTGTGTCACCGCCCGGCGGCAATGCGGCGGTGCTTGGCACCAACCCGATGGCGATGGCGGTGCCTGCCAAAGACGGCGGTGTGGCGTTTCAGTTTGACCAATCGACCAGTGCGGTGGCGCTTGGCAAAATCACCATGGCAGGCGCGGCGGGCGAAAATATCCCACTGGGCTGGGCGGTTGATGCCGACGGGCAGCCGACCACGGACCCAAATGCCGCACTCAAAGGCAGTTTGGTGTCGGTCGGTGGCTACAAAGGTTGGGGGCTGGGGCTGATGGTGGAAATGCTGGCTGCTGGCATGACCGGCAGCGCCAATTCATTGGACGTTAAGGGGCTGAAGGCGGCAGACGGACCCCCGCATGATCTGGGGCAGTTTTATCTGCTGCTGGACCCGACGGTGTTTGCCGGGGACGGATTCTGGCAAAGGCTGACACGGGTAGAAGACGCGGTTGCAGCCCAGCCACCCGCACGGCTGCCGGGGTCAAAGCGGCAGTTACCCGGTGAGGTCGCAATCGATACCGCTTTATGGCGCAAGGTTCAGGCACTGGCCGGGGTTTAAGGTTTGTCCGGCTGACGCGTCCCCATGGACAGGGCCTTGGCCGAAAGAACGTCACGAAACACCAGTGTCACCAGCACGAAACTGACGAACAACAACAGATACCACGAGCCGAATTTGCCAAAACTGACCCAGGCAGTGGCATGTTGGCCGGGATAGGCCCAGGTCTTGGTAAAGGTGCCGATATTTTCGGCAATCCACACGAAGAACGCTGACAGAAAGGCCGCCAGGGGCAGCGGCATCCAGCGCGGCACCTCGCCGATGTAAAACCAAATGCGGGTGCGCCAGAACAAAACGACTGTTGCCACAAACAGCCCGGTACGGATGTCTGGGATGAAATGATGCGTATAGAAATTGCCATAGATTAAGGCGGCCAGCACCAGCGTTGACCAATAGGGCGGGTAAGGCGCAAACCGCATGTGAAATATCCGGATCACCCGCGCCATATATGACCCGATCGAGGCATACATAAAGCCTGAAAACAGCGGCACACCGGCAATTTCGGCCAGCCCCTGATCGGGATAATCCCAACTGCCCATCCGGAGCTTGAACACCTCCATCACCGTGCCGGTCACATGGTAAATCAGGATCACCTTGGCCTCGTCCCAACTTTCAAGTTTCAGGAACAGGAACAGCGCTTGCAAACCAAGCGCAAACAAGAACAAAGCGTCATAACGGCTGAACGCCCAATCGTCTTGCCATATCGCTTTGCTGACGATGATCGCGATCAACAACAAGCCGCCAAACAGGCAGGCCCAGCCTTGTTTCAACACGAACATCGCGAACTCTGCCAGCCATCCGGGGAGTTGCCGCCGCGCCCAATCGCCCAAGCGGCGTTCGGCGCGCGCAACACCGGGCTTTTCATCTTCAGGCATGCTCAAACCGCCAAGGACCTTGGGGCGGCTCCGGCAAAGGTGGTGCGCCACATCTCGCGGCGAAACCCGAAGTAATCGTTCAGCGCGTAATGTTGGGTGAACAGGTTGTCCCAGATCGCCACATCGCCCACTTGCCAGCGCCAGCGGCATTGAAACTCAGGTCGGGTTGTGTGGGCTTGCACCGCTGACAGGATCGGGCGGGATTGGTCTTCGGTCAGGCCATCCAACCGCAACACATATAGCGGGTTCAGAAACAACGCCTCGCGCCCGGTTGCCGGATTTCGGATCACCGCCGGATGGTGTTGTTCCTGATCGGCCGCCGGGTCGCCCCGGCTCATTTTGATCGACGCACCCGATTGTTCCGCCTGAGGTGGCGCCCACCGCACACCGTAAGGTTTGCCGACATGAATGGCATCACGCCCGCGCAAAATATCTTGCAATGGAGCAGGCAGCGCCTCCCAAGCCGCCGATTGCGACACCCAGAGTGTATCACCTCCGCAGGCAGGCACCTCGACCGCTGCCAACAGCGAACCGGCAGGCGGTTGGGCAAGAAACGAGAAATCCTGATGCCAGTCGCCACCAAAAACCCCGCCGCCCTCATTGGCTTCCTTCAGCACCCGGATCACATCCGGATGTTCCTCCATCGGGCTGACATAGGGCAGGCGCATCAGCGTACCGAAACGCGTGGTCAACTGTCTGAGCGCTTCAATCGACAGGTCCTGGTTGCGAAAAAACACAACCTGATGTTGGGCCAATGCCGCCTTCAAATCCGCCGAAGTTTCGGCGTCTAATGGCGCGGATAGATCGCAACCGGTGATTTCAGCGCCAATAGCGCGGGTCACAGGATGTACGGTAAAAGACATGCGGCCTCGACAATGCAAACGAAATTCACGGGTCAGATTGACGGTGATGTCACCCTTCAGCAAGCGAAATGTCAGGCGCGCTATTCCAGCGGCAGGCTGATCGGGATGACAAATGGATCAAGGGCCGACACCTGTTCTGTCACTTCGCGCAGTAATTTCAGCTTGATCCGCGCCGGGTAGTCGGCAAATCCATTGGCTGTCATCACAAAGGCCTTTTCCCCCGCAATGACATTTTCCCAATAATACGCGGTCAGATCAGGTTCGGACCCTTCAATCGCCAACCCGTTCACCGTGAACCCGTCACGCCACAACTGGCGGCGCAAACTGGCAGGTTCAGTCCCTTCGTTGGAACTGCCATCACCCGAAACATCAATCACCCGCCGCCGACAATCAGGGACCGTGTCAAACTGTTGAACAGTGAACTCCAGCGCCGCCCCAATGGCTGTCGAAAAATTCCGCCACGACCTTGGCGCGGTTTCCACCGCAACCGCCAAACCCTCGGCTGCGGCAAAGCTGTCAACCACGGCCCAACGCACGGACACCGCCTGCCGGCTGTCTCCGGTCCACTGCACAACCAAAACCCGCGCCTTGGCCGCCACCAAAGCCGACGCAATCGTGCTGTCGCGCAACCCGTCTGCCAGCCCTTGCATCTGCAAATGGTATTCGTCGTCACCGACGGAGCCTGATACATCAACTGCCAATGCCAGCGCGATATCACAGGCCGAGGCGGGCAGGGACCACAGGCCAATCAATGCAATCAGGGCGGTTAACGAACGGAGCGCGGGTTTCATCCGCGCAAGGTTAAAGCGACACCGCTAAAATGCCAGCGAATTGACAGTACGGGCCTGCTCAATTTGCCGTGACCTTTGCCGCAGAAATGCCGAATTTTGCTGCCAAAAAGCGATTGCCGGACGTGTTTTAGGCGGATTTCATGACCAAAGGACCTGCCGTGACCCGACTTTCTCTTACGCTTGCCGCTGCATTAATCTTGACCCCAATGTCAGGATCTGCCGCCGATCTGCAAGACGGATTTGATGCTGCCACCAAGGGGAATTACCCGAAAGCCGTTCAGGAATGGCAGCCCCTGGCACAGGCCGGGGACGCGTTGGCGCAGTTCAATCTGGCCTATCTGTATCGCCGTGGTTTGGGGGTTCGCCAGAACGACCGCACCGCGTTTGACCTTACCCGGAAAGCCGCCGGTCAGGGCCTTGCGGATGCGCAATATCAACTGGCCGAGTATTACGCCAAAGCGATCGGCACCAAACGCGACCTGAAACAAGCCGCACGCTGGGCACATCTGGCCGCCAGGCAGGGCAATTCATTGGCCGCCGAAAACCTGCCCGGCTATCAACACGCGCTTGGCAAGGCCTATTTGTCGGGCGACAATACCTATCGGCAACACCGCGCCAAGGCCTATATGTGGTTCACCATGGCGGCTGCGAGTGGCGATGATAAGGCGCAGACACACCTGACTGCCTTGGAAAAAACCCTGTCACAATACCGGCTGAAAAAGGCACGCACAGCCGCCGTCAGCTGCCAGACCACCGATTATGTGACCTGCTGGTGACACAAATCCCGC
>DJBQ01000125.1:1439-1738 GCA_002430125.1 Rhodobacterales bacterium UBA5972 | reverse complement strand
TTCACGACTCGCCAACGCAAGGAACCCCGTCTATGCCGCTGACCCCGGACCAACAGGCCGAAATCAATGATGCCCGCTCCCAAACCCGATCGACCCTGCGCGCCACCGTGCCGGGGATGGAGGCGCATCTTTACACCGCCTATCCGGTGCTCGACCACGGTTTCGTGCGGGTCATCGACTATATGGGGGATGACGCGGCGATCACGCAGGCGGCGCGGGTCAGTTACGGGCGCGGCACCAAGAAGATCACCAATGACGAGGGGCTGATCCGCTATCTGATGCGCCACTGGCACTCGACC
>DJBQ01000125.1:0-1306 GCA_002430125.1 Rhodobacterales bacterium UBA5972 | reverse complement strand
ATGCGCCACTGGCACTCGACCCCGTTCGAGATGTGCGAGATCAAGCTCCACGTCAAACTGCCGGTGTTTGTCGCCCGCCAGTGGATCCGCCACCGCACCGCCAACGTCAACGAATATTCCGCCCGCTATTCGATCCTTGATCGCGAGTTTTACATCCCCCAACCCGACGCCCTGAACGCCCAGTCAACCGTGAACAACCAGGGTCGCGGCGAGGTGCTGTCGGGGGCCGAGGCCGAGGCGGTGCTGAACATGCTGCGCGACGACGCGGCGCGGTCTTATGACCATTACGAGGCGATGCTGTCCCAGGACGGCCAAAAGGGGCTGGCCCGCGAACTGGCGCGGATGAACCTGCCGGCCAATATCTATACGCAGTGGTACTGGAAGGTCGATCTGCACAACCTGTTCCATTTCCTGCGGCTGCGCGCCGACGCCCACGCCCAATACGAAATCCGGGTCTATGCCGAGGAGATTTGCAAACTGGTCGCCGACTGGGTGCCACTGGCCTACGGCGCCTTCGAGGATTACCGTCTGGGCGGCGTACAGCTATCGTCTAAGGCGATTGACTGCGTGCGGCGTATGGTTAAAGGTGAAGAGGTGACCTTGGAGACATCCGGTATGTCTGCGGGGGAATGGCGGGAGTTTGAGGGAGTTTTGAGGGGATGACCCTTTCAGACAGTGAATTACTGAATTTAGTGGAAGAAGTGGACCGTGCTTGCGCCGCGGAGGGCGTTCTACCACACGTTCGTTCAATTAAGGTTCCTAGGCGAGTTTGTGGAAAACTTGGAATCTCCTTCGTAATTGGCGCGATTAAGGTTCCAGAAATCGATCGAATATTCGCAGCACACAAACACTATTATAGACCTGGAGACATGGGCATCGGCGCGATCCACACTGGGATAGCTTGTCACCTTGATTTGTTTTACAGAGTCGATTTTCCGCTGATTTATGGAGAGGTCAACATTAATTTCCTAAGTTTGACCAATGCATATCCCGCGCAGTTAGAACGCATTTGGTCAGTCAAAAAGGACAGCGACGCGTTTCTTTCAAACATTTTGGATGTATGTGACATCGGCGGAACTTTGGCTCCAAACCACGGATTTACCCCTCCAAGTGGTGAGGCATTAAACTATTTCAGAATGGCGGCTTTTCATAATCAAGCTTTTGCGGCTACTCTAAGCAGTAATTGCAGTTTGACTGGAGCAGTTCAATCGGCGCTCCTCTGCGCAGAATTGGCGGTGAAGGCTGCCCTACTACATTTGGGGAAAGATGAAGAATTCCTAAGAACAAGAATAGGACACGATTTGAC
>DJBQ01000075.1 GCA_002430125.1 Rhodobacterales bacterium UBA5972 | reverse complement strand
GGTAAAACTGAACTGGCGCGCCAAATCGCCAGCAGCCTTGGTCTGCCGATTTTGGAATGGAACGTGAAATCCACCACCAAAGCGCAACAGGGCTTGTATGAATATGACGCTGTCAGTCGTCTGCGCGACAGCCAGTTGGGTGAAGAGCGCGTGCATGACGTTGCGAATTACATCAAAAAAGGCAAGCTATGGGAGGCGTTTGAGGCGGATCACAAAGTCGTCTTGCTGATTGATGAAATCGACAAGGCCGACATCGAATTTCCCAACGATCTGCTGCAAGAGCTTGATCGGATGGAGTTTTTTGTTTACGAAACCGGCAAAACAATTTCCGCGAAAGTGCGGCCAATCGTGATTATCACGTCGAACAATGAAAAAGAACTGCCGGATGCGTTTTTGCGCCGCTGTTTCTTTCATTACATCCGCTTTCCCGATCAGGACACTCTGCGCCAAATCATCGAAGTACACCATCCGGGGATCAAAAAGGCGCTGGTCACCGAGGCCCTGACCCAGTTTTTTGCCATCCGTGAAACTCCGGGCCTGAAGAAAAAGCCGTCAACGTCCGAAGTGCTCGATTGGCTTAAACTGCTGTTGGTCGAAGATCTGGACCCTGAGGATCTGAAACGCGGCGGCAAGGATGCATTGCCAAAATTGCATGGTGCGTTGCTGAAGAACGAACAGGATGTGCATATGTTCGAACGCATTGCCTTTATGGCGCGCGGTCAGCGTTAACGCCTAAACGGAAACAGTCTGTATCCAACGTGCCTTATTCGCACATTCGCCCAGATTTTGCCACAATGTTTGGGTTCAAAGAAGGCGAGAATGTGAACAGTATTTTCTTGGTACCCGAATTTGGGGCCGGGATGTGAAGGAACTGCCGTGACCAAAGTAACCATTCGCCCTATCCGCCCGGAAGACCAAGCCGAATGGCGACGTTTATGGACCGATTATTTGACGTTTTATGAATCTTCGGTTCCCGCGGCGGTCTATGCGACCTCATTTGCACGCCTGATGGGCGATGACCCGCACGACTATCACGGCTTGATTGCAGAATGTGACGGCAAGCCCTGTGGTTTGGTGCACTATCTGTTTCACCGCCACATGTGGAAAATTGAAAATACCTGTTACCTGCAAGACCTTTACGCCGACCCAGATATGCGCGGCAAAGGTGTCGGACGCGCCCTGATCGAGGCGGTCTATCAGGCTGCCGATCAAGCCGGGGCGCCCGGAGTTTATTGGATGACGCAGGATTTTAACACCACTGCACGACAACTTTACGATCGGATTGGCACGCTTAGCCCGTTCATAAAATACATAAGGGTATAAAACATGCGGAAATTCATCTTGGCCGGTGCCGCGTTGCTTTTGGCCGCCTGTTCGACAAACCCGATAATCGACATCTCTACGCGCTCGGACCCGCTGCCAGATCGTCTACCGGCCATGAAGTCGTTTGGCACAGCGCCTTATTTGGTGCCGGGCCGCAAATCCAACAGCGACATGGCGCGGGACTTTCTGGAACTTTCTTTCCAGTTGGAAAGCGGCAAAAAGATCGAAACACTGACGCGGTTTCAGGGACCAATAACAATCGCATTGGCAAAGCGTGGCAGCAATCAACTTGAAGATGATCTTGCTGAGCTGGCGGAAAGGCTGCGCCGCGAAGCTGGATTAGACATCCACGTTGTTAAGACCGGGCAGCCGGCAAATATCGTCATTGAAACGCTGCCGCGTAAAGAACTGCATGCGACAGTTCCGCACGCCGCATGTTTTGTGGTGCCGCGTGTGACCAATTGGCAGGATTTTCGCGCAAATCGCCAATCCGGCAAATTGGATTGGTCAACCCTGACCACACGCAATCGCGCCACCGTTTTCATTCCCGACGATGTGTCACCCCAGGAAGCACGCGATTGCCTGCACGAAGAAATCGCCCAGGCCCTTGGCCCTCTTAACGATATTTATCGCCTGGAGGACTCGGTCTTTAATGACGACAACATGAATATGGTGTTGACCGGATTTGATATGCTGATCCTGCGGGCATATTACGCCCCGGAATTTAAAAACGGCATGACCAAATCTGAGGTCGCATCCCGCCTTCCCGATGTTTTGCGCAGGCTTAACCCAGCCGGGGAAATTGCCGGAACGGATGGTCAAAAAGAATCCTCCCGGCAGTGGATCGACAAACTCGAAGAAGCCCTTTTGTCGCGCAATCCGCGCAGTCGCCGGATTCAGAGCGCGCGAAAAGCTGCCGAGATGGCTGTGCAGGAAGGGTGGAAAGACAATCGCCTTGCCTTCAGTCTGTTTGCGCTTGGCCGTCTGGCATTGGGGCAAGAACCAGCCACGTCGATTGACAGCTTTCAAAAAGCCTATGAAATCTACGCCTATCTATATGGCAAAGACGATATCCACACCGCGCATGTCGCGCTGCAACTGGCGGCTTTCGCCTTGACCAGAGGTGCCGAAGACGAGGCCCTGGATTATGTCAATGACAGCCTGCCGGCAGTTTCCCGGTCACAGAACGCCTCGCTTTTGGCTGCATTGCTGATGATCAAAGCCGAAGCTCTGGATTATCAGGGGCGCCACGCCGAAGCGGCCACCGTGCGTCTGGACAGCCTTGGCTGGGCGCGCTATGGCTTTGCCACGGATACGGAAATCCGCGCCCGTCTGCGCGAAACTGCAGCCCTGCGTCCGGGGGTCAAAAAACCGAGGATCTGATGATAAGCCTGATTGCCTTTGTCGTCGGCGCAGTTTGGGGCGGATATGTTGGCCGCAAGCGTGGCGGTAACCTGCTTGATATCCTGCAATATGCGGTCGCGCATGGCATCCTGTTCGCCTTACTATCAGTGGTCGCCTATGTTCTGGCCGGACGGATGAACTGGATCTAGCCGCATGTTTTTGCCGCTTTTCACCAATATGCGCGACGCAAAACTACCGGTAAGCCTGCGGGAATATCTGGATTTTCTGGCCGTCGTCAAAACCGGCATGGTGCTTTACGACATCGAGGGCTTTTACTATCTGGCGCGCACCGCCCTGGTAAAGGACGAGCGTAATCTTGATAAATTCGACAGGATTTTCGCGGCGACCTTTAAGGGCATGGAAAACCTGTCCGTTCAGGATGTGATCAACGCGGTCGATATCCCCGAGGAATGGCTGCGCAAGATGGCCGAAAAACAGCTCAGCCCGGCAGAAATGGCCGAAATCGAAGCGCTTGGCGGTTTTGACAAACTGATGGAAACCCTGAAAGAACGGCTGAAGGAACAAGAAGGCCGGCATCAGGGTGGCAGCAAATGGATTGGCACTGCGGGAACCTCGCCTTTCGGGGCGCATGGATATAACCCCGAAGGCGTGCGGATCGGTCAGGACCAATCCCGCCACCAGCGCGCCGTCAAAGTCTGGGACAAGCGCGAGTTTCGCAATCTGGATGACAGCGTTGAACTGGGCACCCGCAACATCAAAGTCGCCCTGAAACGCCTGCGCCGCTGGGCACGCGACGGGGCGGACGAGGAACTTGATCTGAACGGTACGATCCGGGCTACCGCCGAACATGGCTATCTGGATATTAAAACCCGCCCCGAACGGCGCAACGCGGTTAAGGTCTTGTTGTTTTTGGACGTCGGCGGGTCAATGGACCCTTACATTCGTCTGGTCGAGGAACTGTTTTCAGCGGCTAAAACCGAATTCAAGCATCTTGAATACTTCTATTTCCACAACTGCCTTTATGAAGGCGTGTGGAAAGACAACCGTCGCCGCTGGCAGGAACAGACCCCTACGCACGACATCCTGAACAAGTATGGCCCTGATTATAAATGTATTTTCGTTGGTGATGCGTCAATGTCGCCTTATGAAATCGCCTATCCCGGTGGCGCCAATGAACACTGGAACCCCGAGGCCGGATCGGTTTGGCTGGGCCGCACCATGGAAAGCTGGAAACATAATATCTGGATCAACCCATTGCCGGAAAAACACTGGCAATACACCCATTCGATCCAGATGATCCGCGAACTTTTCGGCGAACGGATGTATCCGATGACCCTAAAAGGAATCGAGGCGGGCATGAAAGAACTGGTCAGGTGAAACAAAAACTCCGGTTTTTGTGGCGCCAACATAAGGCACTGTTTCTTGCCTTTTCACTTGCCGCTTTGGTTACGGTTTTCTTCCTCATCCGCGCCGTTGTGTTCTTTGTTTACTGGTCTGATCCGGCACATCGCAACCTGCCGCTCGAGGCATGGATGACCCCGCGCTATATCGCCTATTCCTATGACTTGCCTTTGGAAGATGTCGGGGAATTACTGGGCATAGAGGCCGGGGCCGAGTTTCGCCCAACCCTTGAAAGCATCGCGCGCAAACAAGGTGTGCCCGTCAGCGATCTGATGGACCGGATCACACAACAACTTGCCAGCAGACAAGCCATAAAGCCGTGACCGACCAAATTATCGCCCTTGTGCCAACCTATGGCCTGACATTGCTGGCGTTGATCGTTTTCCTAAGCTGTCTGGCGCTGCCGGTTCCGTCATCGCTGGTGATGCTGACCAGTGGGTCGTTTGCCGCGGCTGGCGATCTGGCGCTGTTGCCAACATTTGTGGTGGCATGGCTGGCTGCCGTTTTCGGTGATCAGGTTGGATATCTTATCGGAAAACAAGGTGGTACGCGGCTTTTGGCGCGGCTTTCGGATCACCCGGATCGGGCAGCCCTGCTTGGCAAAGCCCGCCACTGGATCGACAAACGCGGCGGCCCCGGCGTGTTTTTTTCGCGCTGGCTGGTCAGTCCATTGGGGCCATATGTCAACTTTATCGGCGGGGCGACGGGCCTTGGCTGGGCGCGGTTTACCATTTGGGGTGCTGGTGGCGAGCTGGTTTGGGTCAGCCTTTATGTCGGCCTCGGCGTGGTTTTTGCGGAAAATATCGCGGCAGTTGCCGAAGTCGCCTCGGATACCAGTGGCATTTTGGCGGCGGGATTTGTAACAGTTTTCCTTGGTTGGCGCCTGTTGGCGGTTTTGAGACAACACCGCAAAATGCACTAGCCTCTTGCCGGGTGGATTGAATCTAATTAAGTTACGCCATGTCAAACGCTCCAACAGTTCATATCGATGTCGCCGAATTTACCCGCGACCCTTATCCCGCCTTAAAAGCCATGCGCGCCCGGACCCCGATTGCCTTTGTGCCGGAACTTGGTGCGACTTTGTTCGCCAAGCGCGATGCGATTTTTGTGAACGAGAAAATCATCGACGTGTTTTCCTCGCATCAGCCCGGTGGATTAATGTCCGCACTGATGGGCGAGAACATGATGCGCAAGGACGGCGACGCGCATATGGCCGAACGCAAGGCGATCTTTCCGACGGTTTCACCGCGAACCGTGCGCGATGTTTGGCTGGATCAGTTTGCCACTGCTGCGGACCGCGTCCTTGATGGCTTGGTCGCCAAGGGTCAGGGTGATCTGGTTTATGATTATGCGATGCTGGTGTCGGCTGAGGCGCTGAAAGTGATCACTGGTCTGATCAATATGGATGCGCCGGAAATGGATCGCGTCAGTCAGGGCATGATGGACGGGATCGCAAACTATACCGGCGATCCGGCAGTTGCAGCGCGGTGTAACAATTGCACAGCGTCAATTGACGCCCATATTGATGTGATGATGCCGATACTTGCCGCCGAACCAAACCTTTCTTTGTTGTCCGTGCAAATGCAGGCGGGCCTGTCGGATGCGCAACTGCGCGCCAATGTAAAGCTGGCGATTTCCGGCGGCCAGAACGAACCCCGCGATGCCATCGCCGGTACAATCTGGGCGCTGCTGAAACATCCGGATCAGTTGGCGCAGGTGATGGCCGGCGAGATCGAATGGTTGCAGGCATTTGAAGAATACGCCCGCTGGACCTCGCCGATTGGCATGTCGCCACGCCGCGTGGCGCGCGAATTCACAGTGGATGGCGTGACCCTACAACCGGAAGACCGGGTGTTCTTCATGTTTGGCTCGGCCAACCGCGACGAGGATGTCTTTGAAAAACCTGATGAATTTTATCTTTCCCGCGACGTGAGCCGGTCAATCGCCTTTGGGGCCGGGCCGCATTTCTGTGCAGGCGCCTGGGCCAGCCGCGCGTTGATTTCCCAAGTCGCTTTGCCAAAAGCATTCGCACGCCTAAAAAACCTGCGCCTTGCTGATGGGGCTGATCCACAACCGGTTGGCTGGGCTTTTCGCGGACTGCCCAGCCTGCCTTGCGTGTGGGACGCCTGATCCCCATATTGACCGGATGCTGCGACTAACCCCCATTTTGCTGGCGATTTTGTGGGCCTATGCCACCTATCGGTTTTCTGCTTGGCGAACAGCCAAGGAACTGGACGCGAAATCCAGCATTTTGCGGGATTCAAGGCTGGCCGGACTGACCGCAAAAATGGCGGTGGCGCTTGAGGTGCCGCATATTCCGGTGCACATCTACGAGATTGAACCGGTCAACGGGTTAGCAGCGCCTGACGGGCGGATATTCATCACCCGTGGGTTCTTCAACAAATATCAGGCGGGCGACGTATCCGCCGAAGAACTGGCCTCGGTCATTGCGCATGAACTGGGCCATGTCGCGCTTGGCCATTCCCGTCGCCGGATGATTGATTTTTCCGGTCAAAACGCCATTCGCGTCGCCCTTGGCATGGTCTTGGGCCGTCTGATACCGGGGATCGGGTTCTATTTGGCCAATATCCTGACCAGCCTTTTAGCGGCGCGTCTGTCGCGACAGGACGAACACGAAGCTGATGCCTATGCCAGTGCGTTGTTGGTCAAGTCCGGGATCGGGGTTTCGGGGCAGAAAAGCCTGTTCCACAAGCTTGATGCACTGACCAAAAGCGGCGGGCGGCAACTTGCGTGGATGATGAGCCATCCAGCAACCGACGAACGTATCCGCGCGATTGAAGACCGCGAAGCGGCGTGGAAGCGTTAGGGTAATCCGCGATATTGCCGTCGTGAAATGAGTACTTTTGAAACTATGATGTTAAGTTAACTGGCCAATGCTTTGCCAATTTTAGGCAGGTGCGCCTTTTTCAGCAAGCTGCGAATGTGTTGCTGCTGACCGGATATCGCTTCGGCCTTGGCGCGGACGGTTTCGCAGGCGGCGGCGATTTCGCTGGGATCGTCCTGCCAAAGATCAAACAGAAACCCGTCAGGATCGCGCCTGATAATACCATGTTCCGCCAATATCCGTGTCGGGAAATCGCCGGAATTTGAGGTTACCAAAATTGAGGCCCTACCAGCAATACCTGCCGCCAAAACATGCGCGTCGTCCGGATCTGGCAGATAAAGGCTGGCGGTAAGTCCGGCTGGAACCACGACTTCAGCCTTCGGCCAATTTGCCCGCAGCAATGCGATTTCGATACGCGCCTCACCTGCCTGATCGGGCAGATTTGCGGCCACCGCGCGGGCCCATTCTTCTAAGATGCGGGCGCTCCAAATCGGTTCAAAGGCACCGGTTTTGGCAGCCGCTAAAAGAATTTCGCGCATTACAGTCGGGTAAAGCACGCAGGCGTCTAACACCACCCGCATCATTCAAGCCGAAAAAACAGCGCTTTCAGATAGCCGGTTTCCGCCAGACTTGGATGCATCGGATGATCCGGCCCGGCAGCCCCTGTGTGGATCAGCTGGCCTTTACGACCAGCGCGCCCGATACCGCGGATTGAAGCCTCGCGAAAACTGTTGAGATCCGCCGCGTGCGAGCAGGAGCACACCACCAGATACCCGCCCTTGGTGGTTAATCCGGCCCCAAGGCGCGCAATGCGTTCATAAGCGCGCAATCCCGCGTCGAGCGCGTTCTTGTTCGGCGCAAAAGCTGGTGGATCACAAACAACCATGTCAAACCGCCGGTGATCCGCCTGAAGTCCGGCCATCACTTCAAACGCATCGCCTTTGATTGTGGCGAACTGCCCGGCAAACCCCGACGCCGACGCGCCGCGCATCGCCAGATCAAGCGCTGGTGCTGATCCATCAATCGCGTCTGCCGAAACCGCACCCGCCGCCAAAGCGGCAAGGGCAAAGCCACCGACATGTGAAAACACGTCAAGCACAGTGCCGCCTTTTGCCAGCCGCGCCGCAAAGGCCTGATTGTCGCGTTGATCCAGAAACAAACCGGTTTTTTGACCCTGCGTCAGGTCAGCAAAATAGGTCGCGCCGTTCATCTGCACCGGTACAGCATCGGAAACTTCACCAGCCAGAACCACGGTTTCCTCGGCTAGGCCTTCTAGGCTGCGCGCCCGCCCAGTGCCGTTTTTCACCACCGTTGTAACGCTGGTAACTTCGATCAAAGCCGCCGCCAGATCATCAATCAGAACCTCGGCCCAAGCGGCATTCGGCTGGATCACCGCGACATCGCCAAACCGGTCGATCACCACACCGGGCAGACCATCTGCCTCGGCATGGATCAAACGGTAATAAGGCGCATCGTAAAGCCGAGCCCGCATGTCCTGCGCATAGGTCAGTTTTGCCACCAACCAATCGCGGTCGATCACGGCTGAAAGATCGCGATCCAGCATCCGGCAAATGATCTTGCTGACTGGGTTAAAGGCGCAAAGGCCAAGCCGCTCGCCATCATTGGCTTGCAGTTCGACAATGGTACCCGGCGCATGCTTGCGCGCCCGCCGATCAAGCACCACTTCGTCAGCATAGACCCAAGGCGCACCGAACCTTACCCTTTGCGGGGATTTGTTCGGAAGCATACGAATAACAGGAAAAGAGGAAGAGATTGTCATCCCTTCCTCCTAATATCATTCTGCGGTTTTAGAAAGCGTTAAGTCTGGCTGAAAACCTGCTTCATCACTTCGGTGATGTGGCGTGAAATCCGTACTTTCTGGGTCTCGCCCCGCATTTCCGCGTCAATCGCCTTTTGGCCGCCATAGGCCTTCAGGCTTGCCGAAATCGGGAAAGTATCCAAAAGCTGCATACCTGTTTCAGCGTCACGCACGGTCACGTCAAAATGGATTTTGTGAACACCACCGACCGACGCACGGGATTTTTGGCTGAGAGCGTGAAACCGCCTTAATTCAACGTCAACAATCACGGCCTGCGCACCTTGCATGCCGATAAAGGCCTGCTGCATGCTGAGTTCAACAATAGCCTTAACCTGCGCCCGGCGGTCGCCGTAAGGATCCTCGCGCCAGACGATATCGGAAGCGGGAACATAAAGATTTGCCTCAGAGACGGTCAGGGTTTCCGGGACGTTTACCCGAACTTCCTGAACATGCCAGTTTCCACCAGTTGTGGCCTGCATGCCGATTTGTGTGGGCAGGGTTTCAATTGGTGCGTTCCGCGTCGTTTGAACGCCACTACATGCACCAAGTAAGACAGCTGCGGCCATTGCGAATACTGCGTTTCTGTTCAACATCTTTGCCTCCTGGGGGATTTCCCCGCGTTTCTGCAAAAACTGTTTGAAGGAACAAAAAGGCTGAATTGTGTAAAACTCGGTTCAAATCTAAGATTATTTCTGG
>DJBQ01000051.1:3648-6717 GCA_002430125.1 Rhodobacterales bacterium UBA5972 | reverse complement strand
TGGAAGCCCGGCGCATCCCAAATGGTCAATGTTGCAGGTGCCGCGCTGGAAATCCGTGTTTGGGGCCCGCCCCCTGACGCGTCGCCAACCTTGGTTTTGCTGCACGAGGGGCTGGGGTCGGTCAGCCTTTGGCGGGATATTCCGGAAACGTTGGCGTTGATGACGGGCTGCGGTGTTTTGGCCTATTCCCGGGCTGGTTACGGGCAATCCGACCCTGTTATTTTGCCGCGACAAATTGATTACATGACCCGCGAAGCGCTGGATGTTTTGCCACATGTGCTGGCGGTGGCTGGGTTGCAAAAGATCATTTTGATTGGCCATTCCGACGGCGCATCGATCGCCGCGATCTATGCGGGAACGATTGTCGATACCCGCTTGCAAGGTATCTGCCTGATCGCGCCACATTTCTTTGTTGAAACTGGTGGGCGAGACGAAATTCTGGCGGCTAAAAATGCCTTTGAAACCTATGATTTGCGTATCCGGATGGCACGGCACCACAAGAACCCCGAAAATGCTTTCTTCGGCTGGGCGGATGCTTGGCTGAACCCTGACTTCATGGCCTGGAATATTGAAGCGGTGATTTCTGGTATCAAAGTGCCGGTGCTGGCGATTCAAGGCGTTAGCGACCAATACGGCACAATGGCGCAGATTGACCGGCTTGAGAGAGGTGTCAAAGGGCCGTTTGCGCGGCTTGATCTGGCTGATTGCAAGCACGCACCGCAATTTGAACAGAGGGTTCGCACGCTTGCGGCAATTTCCAATTTCGTTATGCAGCCTACCAGATAAGTGCATTATAATGCTCATTACTGGGGAAAATAGCTCGTTGACTGTGTAATATATTGCATTATACCGGCGGATGAACAGGACCAAGGGATTCTTATGTCTAAAGTAATCGACTTTCAGACGGACCCGTCGAATTACCGCCACTGGCGTGTTGAAATCGATGGCGACGTGGCCACGCTTTTTATGGATGTGGATGAAAATGGCGGGTTGTTTGACGGCTATCAGCTAAAGCTGAACTCGTATGATCTGGGGGTTGATATCGAACTGGCCGATGTGGTCCAGCGGATGCGGTTCGAACATCCTGACGTTGGCGCCGTTGTGATGCGGTCGGGCAAAGACAATGTGTTCTGCGCTGGCGCGAATATCCGCATGCTGGGCGGGGCAGCGCATGCGCATAAGGTCAATTTCTGCAAATTCACCAATGAGACCCGCAACACTTACGAGGCGGCGCTGGTGGATAGCGGTCAGAATTACATCTGTGCCATCAAAGGCGCTTGTGCCGGTGGCGGATACGAACTGGCGCTGGCATGCAATTACATCATCTTAACCGACGATGGATCCACCAGCGTCGCCTTGCCCGAGGTGCCGTTATTGGCGGTCCTGCCCGGAACCGGCGGCCTGACACGGGTGACCGACAAACGTAAAGTTCGCCGCGATCGGGCGGATGTTTTTTGTTCGGTCGAAGAAGGTGTTCGCGGCAAACGCGCCCTTGACTGGAACCTTGTTGACGAGGTTGTAGCCAATTCGAAGTTTGACGAAACGGTTGCAGCCAGGGCCAAGGAATTTGCAACTGCGGCGGGCCATTCAGCACGCACGGGCATTTCCCTGACGCCATTGTCGCGAAAATTTTCTGACGACGGGTCGGTGACTTATTCAACTGTCGAAGTAGCACTTGATCGAGACAAAGGGGTTGCGACGGTAACCGTTCATGCACCTAAGGATAGCGCTCCGGCAACGGTTGCAGCTTTGCATTCCGAGGGGGCTGAAACATGGATGTTACGTTGTGCCCGCGAACTTGATGACGCGATCCTGCATCTGCGGCTGAACGAGCTTGAAACCGGTGTGATCGTGTTTAAAGCCACAGGCGATGGCCAAAAGGTTCTAAAGCACGAAGCTTTGTTGCTGGCAAATCAAGATGATTGGCTGGCGCATGAAATCACGCTCTATTGGAAACGCGTGTTAAAGCGGATCGATATGACCTCGCGGTCATTGGTTGCCTTGGTCGAGCCGGGGTCGTGCTATGTCGGAACTCTGGCGGAATTGCTGTTCGCGGTTGACCGGTCCTATATGGCGGACGGTGAGTTTGACGGCGACAATCGGCCGGAAGCCAAGATTACGCTTACAGCTGCCAATTTTGGGCTATATCCGATGGGTAATGATATCACCCGCCTGCAAACCCGGTTCCTTGGTACGCCCGAGGCGGTTGAGCATGCCAAAGAAAACATTGGTGTGGCGCTTGATGCGGAACAAGCTGATGCGCTAGGCTTGGTGACGTTCGCCTTTGATGATATCGATTGGGACGACGAAATTCGAGTGTTTCTGGAAGAGCGCACCAGTTTCTCGCCTGACGCGATGACCGGGATGGAGGCCAATTTGCGGTTTGCTGGCCCGGAAACCATGGAAACCCGGATATTTGGCCGATTGACCGCGTGGCAGAACTGGATTTTCCAACGCCCGAATGCGGTGGGCGAGGCTGGAGCCTTGCAACGATACGGCAGCGGAAAACGCGGTGAATTTGATCGCAAGCGTGTATAACTGAAATGAACCGGAGGCGACCCAATGCTTGATCTTATCAATGTCAGTTATGACACCCAAATTCCCAACAATGTTGGCCTGTCCAGTGACCGGCGGGTTCTGAAGGCGCTGGAAAAATGGCACCCCGGTTACATCAACTGGTGGAAGGGCTTGGGGCCGAACGGATTTCAGGAAAGCATGGTCTATCTGCGCACCGCAATTTCGGTTGACCCAAAGGGTTGGGCGAAATTTGATTTTGTGAAAATGCCGGAATACCGATGGGGTATTTTGTTAGCACCGCAAGTGGAAGACCGGCGCATTCCGTGCGGTGAACATTTGGGTGAACCTGCGTGGCAGGAAGTGCCGGGGGAATACCGGTCCTTGCTCAGGCGTTTGATCGTTATTCAGGGCGATACCGAACCGGCCAGTGTGGAACAACAGCGCTTCCTTGGGAAAACCGCGCCGTCGCTTTATGACATGCGAAACCTGTTTCAAGTGAATGTCGAGGAAGGTCGCCACCTTTGGGCGATGGTTTATCTATTGCAGAAATAC
>DJBQ01000051.1:309-3577 GCA_002430125.1 Rhodobacterales bacterium UBA5972 | reverse complement strand
GTTTATCTATTGCAGAAATACTTTGGCAAAGACGGGCGCGAAGAAGCGGATGATTTGCTGCTGCGCCAATCCGGATCCGAGGAAAAGCCACGAATGCTTGGGGCGTTCAATGAAGAAACACCCGATTGGTTGTCGTTCTTCATGTTCACATATTTCACCGATCGCGACGGTAAAATGCAACTGGAGGCCTTGGCACAATCCGGGTTTGATCCGCTGTCGCGCACCTGTCGTTTCATGCTGACTGAAGAAGCCCATCATATGTTTGTCGGCGAAACCGGGGTAGGGCGGACAATTCAGCGGACCTGTGAGGCAATGAATGCAGCGGGCATCACTGATCCCTATGACATCAATGCAATCCGGGCGTTGGGGGTAATTGATCTGCCGACGATCCAGAAAAAGCTGAACTTGCATTACACTTTGTCGTTGGATTTGTTTGGTTCGGAAGTATCGACAAATGCGGCAAACGCCTTCAACTCGGGCATTAAGGGCCGGTATCAGGAGGTTAAGATTGACGATGATCACCGCCTGCTTGACGCGACATATCCAGTTTCGGAATTCAGCAACGGCAAGTTGCTTGTGAAGGAAGTGCCGGCGTTGACGGCGATCAATATGCGCCTGCGCGATGACTATTCAAAAGATGCGGCCGGTGGTGTGAACCGCTGGAACGCGATCATCAAAAAGAACAATGTCGAATTTCAGCTTACAATGCCGCATGAAGGATTCCATCGCCAAATCGGTGCCTTCAAAGGCGCGCCGATCACACCCGAAGGCACAGTGATTTCGACGCAGGAATGGGACGCAAGGCGCGATGATTGGTTGCCATCCAAAGCTGATGGAGATTTCATTCAATCACTGATGCAACCGGTTTGGGAACCTGGAGAATATGCGGGTTGGATTGCACCTCCTCGCGTTGGTATCGACAACAAACCGGGCGATTTCGAGTTTGTGCAAATCCACATAGCTTAGGCGCAGGGCAGGCAGAGGTTCCCGTGAACAGACCCATCAAGCAACATCTGATCGATCCCGAGATTTGCATTCGCTGCCATGCCTGTGTCGAGGCATGCCCGATTGACGCGATCACTTTTGATGACGTGAATGTCGTGGTCAATCAGGCAACCTGTACGCAGGAAATGTCTTGTATCGGGCCTTGCCCGACCGGGGCGATAGATAATTGGCGGGTCGTTCTGGAACCTTATACTTTGGAAGAACAACTCGGGTGGATGGAACTGCCTGAGCAGGCGGACCTGACAGCCGCAGACGCCAGTTCCAGTGAGACAATCGAGGCGATGGATGATGTGGTCGCAGCCTTGCTTGCAACGGCGCATCAGGGGGCGGGTGGTTCCGCGAAAGCGCCTGCATCGGCCAGCCATCCGACGATCAATATCAATGGTACAAAGACCCCAATGCTGGCGACGGTACAAGGTAACTTTCGCTTGACGGGTGAAGGTTCAGATGCCGATGTGCGCCATATTATTCTGGATTTAGGAGGAGGAAAATTTCCGATCCTTGAAGGGCAAACCGTAGGTGTTATCGCGCCCGGACTGGATGAAAATGGCCGCGCACATGGTCCTCGCCTTTATTCCGTGTCCAGCCCTCGCGATGGCGAGCGCCCAAATACAAACAACTTGTCCTTGACTGTGAAGCGAGAAGATCAGGGTATTTGCTCGCGGTATCTTTGCGACCTGAAGCGCGGTGATCGGGTCAGTCTGATCGGGCCATTCGGGTCTACGTTCCTGATCCCGAATGATCCGCAAACCAAGCTGATCATGATTTGCACTGGCACAGGTGCAGCGCCGTTTCGCGGCTTTACGATGCACCGGCAACGGGTGATGCCTGATAGCATTGCCTCGATGAAGTTGTTTTTTGGCGCGCGCACCCCGGATCAGTTGCCGTATTTTGGCCCGTTAGAAAAAGTTCCGCAAAGTTTTCTTGAAAAGCACTTTGCCTTCAGCCGCGTGCCGGGTGCCCAAAAAATCTATGTGCAAGACAAGTTGCGCGCCGATGCCGAGGCAATTGCGCCGATGTTGGTCGACGCGAATACCTATATTTTTATCTGCGGCAAGAAGGCGATGGAAACCGGCGTCGAAGCCGCGTTTCAGGATATCGCGCGGGGAGTTGGGCTGAACTGGAGTGATTTGCGGCAAACAATGCGCGAGTCAGGCCGCTATCATGTCGAAACCTACTAAGTGGCAGCAGATGACTAATGCGGATGGCGTCAATAAGTTTTTGGATCAAA
Source organism: Rhodobacterales bacterium UBA5972 (assembly GCA_002430125.1). Taxonomy (GTDB): domain Bacteria; phylum Pseudomonadota; class Alphaproteobacteria; order Rhodobacterales; family Rhodobacteraceae; genus UBA5972. The sequence goes on along the minus strand of DJBQ01000051.1, from coordinate 1,341 downwards.
CTGCTGCGACCGACACTGTAAACGCAAAGTTTCTTGCAATGCTTGGGAAACGTGTTCGCTGGGCCCGAGCGAAAAGAACGCTCTCCAGGCAGGCCCTTTCGGAAATGTCTGGTATTTCACTGCGATATCTTGCGCAACTTGAAAGTGGGAAAGGAAATGTCTCCGTCAGTTTGCTGCTGAAAATCGCAAATGCACTGGACATTGATCTGTCGGATTTGGTTGCGGCGGATGAGCGGTCGGATTCAAGCTCGGCGGGGCTTTATCACATGTTTAATCAGGCGACACCGGTACAACGGCAGATGGCTCTTGAGGCTTTACGCACCGTGGCACCTTTGGATCTCCGCGCTGGTCGGATCGCGCTGATCGGACTCAGAGGGGCCGGAAAGTCGACGTTGGGGCGTTTGGCTGCAGCAGAAATGGACTTGCCGTTTCTCGAGTTGGACCAAGAAATTGAAAGCGCCAGTGGTATGCCGGTGAACGAAGTATTTTCTCTTTATGGTCAGGATGTCTATCGGCGGCTAGAACGCCAAGCGCTTGAGAAAATCGCTGCAAGTCATGACAGTCTGATCCTGGCGGTTGCAGGCGGTATAGTAACGGACCTCGAAACCTACGCCTATTGCTTGCAGAATTTTCGCACAATTTGGTTAAAAGCGCCCCCCGAGGAACATATGGCCCGCGTGCGTAAGCAAGGCGATGAACGACCGATGAGCGGCAATCCAGACGCGATGAATGACTTGCGCCGAATTCTTAAAAGTCGTGAGACGCAATATTCCAAAGCACAAGCAATCGTGGATACTTCAGGCTGCGATGTGGTCGAAAGTTTGCAGTTTTTATTGGCGGCGATAAGATAATTGCAGGCGTGAAATCGCTGGCTCACATGCGCAAATTGCGCGACGTTGTTACCGCTGAAGGCTTAAGCGATGGCCGCCGTTCTGAACGGTGTCCTGTATACTGGCAGTCTCGGCAATCCCTCCACAGTAAGTGATACGCTGATGGGAGAGAAAGAAAAGGCGAGTTATGCCCAAAAGTTGG
>DJBQ01000051.1:0-139 GCA_002430125.1 Rhodobacterales bacterium UBA5972 | reverse complement strand
GCTGTGAGAGAGGATTGAACTCTGATCTATATTATATAAATCAATGACTTAAAGGTGACTTTGTAACGATGTAACGGGCTTTGTATTGTAACCAAATGTGATCATCAGGAGGCTCATCAGATGTGGGTTCTCCATCGTA
>DJBQ01000087.1:2502-15721 GCA_002430125.1 Rhodobacterales bacterium UBA5972 | reverse complement strand
CTAGTTTCCTCTGACACTGCCCGGCCAAATGCTTGGCCGTAATATGCAAAGTATCGGTGCCATGGGTGATAATCACTTTGTCCGCAGCAACTTCCAAAGCGATGCGCCTAATCGCTTGGCGATCTTGATCGTCCATATCCGTACTATCTTTTCGACAGGCAGAAATGAAGCCGACCGGATAAGGGATTTCGGCTCGCCGTATGATCGATTGATATGCCGGATCACCGATCACAAAATTGTAGGCGCGATTATTATCGTCGGTCAGATAATCTTTGTCTATCGTTCCGCCGGCTTGGACGAAATTTATGGTATTCATGCTGCTTTTCCCAATCAGAAGCCCCAGTTATTCTATAGGAATATCCATAAACTCCATCTCTAAGTGTTGTGTTGATCGGTTGAGTATTGTGCCGATCGTTACAAAGTATTGCTCTTCAGCATCGGCAAAATGGGCTCTTAACTGCCGTGGTTTCGGCGGGACGTCATGTCGATCGGTGCGACTTTAGCACTCAAGCGTTGGCCTGCGACGTCCCGGTGGGATCAGGTGTTGTCTGGATTTATTCCAGGATCGATAAGCGCTTATGATACCGGTTTTCGTGGGTAGCTTAGAACAGCCCACCAGCGCTACGGACACAATCCTGGTATCTATACACCCGCAGGATTGTCGACCTCGTGGCCCATTGCTGCCAGATCCGAATACCGATCTCCAATCCTGTGATGGGGGCGCCCGCGTGTCGCAGCGCCCAATGCGACAACCAATTCGTCAACAGCAGGTGCGTCGTAGATTGAAAACTGCACCGTCAAGTAGTGGGACCTCCGGCCGGTATCGTGTTTGTCCATCAAGGGGATTTGAATCTGGGTGTTTGCCGGGCCGCGGGTATTTGTGAAGCCCAAGTAGCTTTTAGCGCCCACTGCCTCGCGATAGAAGTTGCCGAAATGCAAAGTGTGGATGAGGGCTGAAGCGTGTTCGACTTCACAGCTGGTTCCCGCGATGCAAGCCTTGCCATATGCCTCGATTGCGTCGCCTGATCCTGCCAGGGCAATCAGACGGTCGGTTAACATCGACCCCAGCACTGGCGCCATGCGGATGATCTCGGGAGACAGGTCTTCGACAAATCCGCGACCCGCCCATGGGTTTGTTACCACAGCGGCCACCCCGATCATGCGCAAGACAGGGTCTGAGGCGCGGCCACCTTCGGTATGAATATCCTCGTCGAAAGTGACTATTTTTCGTAGTTCGGGCAGCATATGTATTCTCCTGTCAGATATGATAGTTTCGGCGTCCAGTGACGGCATGCACCACCCCTTCAACCTCGGTTCCGTGATAGATGCCAAAGGCACCGTATTGATTTTCTTGAACGTATCGGCGCAACAATGAGCGTTCAGCTTCGTCATAAACCCGATCATAGGGCAGGGTACTCAGATCGAAATACCGCATTCCAGCAGGTGCATCCCCCGCGACAACCCCGTGATATACGATGCGCTGTGATCCATCTTTTGTGTTTTGGTAGACGGCGTAAAGATGGCCAAGCTCGGGTATCACGCCAAGCGCTTTCAAGTAGTTGGACAGCCCCTCAATCGATGTCCCTGCGCGCGCCGAAGCCGCGGGCACTGATATCCGGCCAGTGGCATCTTCGCAAAGCAAAAGTTGGCCCTCACACTCCAAGACAGCCCCCAACGAAATACGCCCCGTGGATGCGGCGGCGTCAGCCAATGCTTCGTCTAACCCGATGTCGAAATAGGCCCCTTTGTAATATCCAAGGGGTGTGCCTTCGGAAGTCTCAAATTCCAACACCCGGCCGATCAGGATCAGTTGGTCGCCGGCATCCACAAGTCGGTGTCGCGTACAACTGAAACTTGCCAATGTTCCATCGATCAGCGGGATATTCTGCGCATCGACATGCCATTTGGCGAGGTCGAACTTATCGACTGATTGCGATGCAAAAAGGCCTGATACTTCCTTTTGGTCATCTGCCAGAATGTTGACCGCAAAATGATCTGCCTGCGCGAAGGTATCGCAAGACAGTGCCGCCTTGGCGATACACACCAACAACAATGGAGGATCAAGCGAGACCGAGGTAAACGAATTGGCGGTGAACCCGCGCGGCGTGCCGTCTGGCTGGCGCGTTGTGACAACGGTGACACCTGTGGCAAAGCTGCCAAAGGCATTGCGAAGGGCCCGTTTGGCAGTTGGGTCCATTTCTTTGGGTGCCGCAAGGGTGCCCAACAAATTGTCATCCGCACCAAGTGCCGGAGGGGCGGACAGCGGGCCGTGACCATGCGCCCCAAAACGCAAGGGATTGGCGGCAATCGTCCAAGGGTCTTGGCCCGGTGCGGCGACTTTGGCCAGCATGCCACGTGCGGCGACATGGGGATCTGTTGCAATGTCGGCGATCGTGTTCATTGGTCCGAAAGGCACCTCTCCGCCTAAAAGAGTGGTCAGTTCAGTTTTGCTGCGGACGCGACTCCAATGGGCTACCAACGCGTTTAGTTCAACAGCATTTGCAGACCTTGCCGCGCGGGTTGCATAGCGCGTGTCATTTCCCAAATCCGGTTGATCCATAATCGCTGCCAAGCGGCGCCAAAACGCATCATCCACAATACCAAGTGCTATGTGCCCATCTTTAGCTGGGAAAAGCCCGAAGGGCGCCAGGAAAGGATGGCCGTTGCCCTCTGGCGCGGCGACGATACCCGTCATGTCATGCAAGTAGACCATGCGTTCACAGAGCGAGATCATCGCGTCATACATAGCGACATCAACGAATTGACCTTTGCCGGTCGCCTCGGCCTCGCGCAGGGCTGCCATGATGCCAAATGCCATCATCATGCCGGCAAAAATATCGCCTATTCCGGGGCCGGTTTTGGTTGGTGTTTCGATGTCAGGACCAGTCATCGCCATCAATCCGCCCATGGCTTGAGCGACGACATCATACGACGGCCAATCGCTGTAGGGGCTGGCCCCGGTGCGCGGATCCCCAAAGCCACGGATGGCCGCATAAACCAGTTTCGGATTTTCGGTCGCTAACGTTTCGTAGGCAAGGCCCAGACGTTCCATCACACCGGGGCGGAAGTTCTCAACGATCACATCTGCAGTCGCCGCGAGTTTGCGGAAACTGGCCTTGCCGCTTTCAGACTTCAGATCGAGCCGGACACTCTTTTTGCCGCGGTTCAGGCTGACAAAATATCCGGCCCAGTCTTGGCTTGGGTCATCATCGCGGAAGGGCCCATTGCCACGGCTGGTGTCACCGCTGCCGCCCTCGATCTTGATCACTTCCGCGCCGTGATCGGCCAGATGCATTGTGCAATACGGTCCCGACAGCATGCGGCTGAGGTCCAATACCCGCAGGCCTTTCAGGATTTGCGTGCTCACGGTGCACCGCTCAATGACTCAAGAAAGGCCCGGATCGGCGTGTTCACCGCATCGGGGTCTTCGGCCAAAGCCATATGGCGCAGATCTTTCAAGACCACTGCACTTGCCCCTTGAATTTCGGCAGCGATGGCTTGGGTCATTTCAGGGCCATTGCCGTAGTCTTCGTCGCCGGTGATGACCAGAGCGGGGCAAGAAATTGCAGGGTCAGGGGCTACAATCTCGTCAATGCCGCTTGCCAGAACGCGATAAATCGTGTGGTAGATCGACTTTTTGTTGGCAGTGACCCAGCCACGCACAAGCTCCATTACCTCGGGATTGGCGGCGCGAAAGGCATCAGTAAACCACCGCTCAAGGGCAGCTTCGACCGTGGAACTTGGCCCCATTTCGCGGGCCTGTTCCACCCGCTTGTGGATGGCGGTCTGGGCTGCATCACTGCGTTTGTGAGGCGAATGAAGGATGATCAAAGCCTGCGCTCTGTCGGGTGTATCCTGCGCAAAACGACGGGCAATCATGCCGCCCAAAGAGAAACCGCCGATCACAGCGCGATCGATGTCGCAGTGATCGAGCAAGCTGGCCAATTGATTTGAAAACAACGACAGACTGGGCGTTTCAGGCGGCGCGCTGGAGCCGCCATGCCCATAAAGGTTGTAGGTCAGAACGCGGTAGCAATCCGTCAGCGCAGGGGTCGTCCATTGCCAGCATTCCAGGTTCAGACCCAGACCGTGGATCAGCACAACAACCGGCGCATCTGCCGGACCAACTAATTCGAAATGCGTGCCGTCAGGTGCCAGCGCCATTATGTATCGCGCCCCATTGGCTTATACGCCATAACCTCAACTTCGACCCGTGCGTCCACCAGCAGATCGCTGACAATAGCGGACCGTGTCGGCGGTTCAATCGGGAAGTATTCACCGTAAATTTCGTTAAAGCCGGGGAAGTCGGTGCGGTCGCGCAGCCAGACCATCGCTTTGACCACGTCATCGCGTGTGCAGCCTGCCAACGCCAGCGTTTCTGTGATGTCCTCAAGCACGGCACGGGTTTGATCCTCTATCGAGCCGTCTGTCATTGGCGCACCGCTCCGCATCGGAATTTGACCGGTTAGAAAGACAAAATCGCCAGCGCGGATCGCACGGGACAGCGTCAACACACGTCCGCCGATTTCAATTGGACCACCAAGAATCTGCTTTTTCTGAACCATGCTCATGCCTCCCTCGCTGGGAGGTTGCCGTGTTCGAGTCAGAAGGATTGCAGATTTTTCGACAGGGCAGGTCGATTTTTCGGGCATGCTATTCGAGAAAGCCGCCGAGAGTAGGAATCAAGCGACGGAGGATTGGAAGTATGGGCGATATCAAAAACTATCAAATGTTGATCGATGGGGGGTGGGTTGATGCATCTGACGGCGGCACATTCGACAGTGTGAATCCCACAACCGGTCAAATCTGGAGCCGCGTCCCCGAAGCGACGGAAGCCGATGTTAACCGTGCTGTAGAAGCGGCCCATCATGCCTTTACCAAAGGGCCATGGTCGAAACTTACTCCGACTGATCGCGGCAAACATTTGCGTAAGCTAGGTGATCTGCTGGCCGAGCAGTCAGAAGATTTGGGCCGCACTGAATCCGTCGATACAGGGAAAATGTTAAAGGAAACGCGCTGGCAGGCTAAATACATAGCCGAGTTCTTCCACTTTTTTGCGGGCTGCGCGGACAAGGTCAGCGGTGAGACGTTACCGATCGACAAGCCCGACATGTTTGTCTTTACCAAGCGTGAACCGCTGGGCGTGGTTGCCGCCGTCGTTCCGTGGAATTCGCAGTTGTTCTTGGTCGCCGTCAAACTGGGCCCAGCTTTGGCCGCAGGCAATACCGTGGTGTTAAAAGCATCCGAACATGCAAGTGCCGCGATGCTGGAATTTGGCAAGCTGATCGAAGAGGCGGGCATCCCGCCCGGCGTCGTAAATATCGTCACGGGCCACGGAGAGCCTTGTGGGCGTGCGTTGACCGGTCATCCTTTGGTCGCGCGGGTGTCGTTTACCGGCGGACCTAACGCTGCGCGTCATGTGCTGGAAAACGTCAAACGTAACTTTGCCGAAGTGTCGCTGGAGTTGGGCGGCAAATCGCCTTTCATCGTGTTTGACGACGCGAACATCGAGAGCGCGGTCAACGCCTCGATTGCAGGGATTTTTGGGGCAACAGGGCAAAGTTGTGTCGCAGGGTCGCGGCTCTATCTCCACGAAGATATTGCAGATAAGTTTCTGGAACGGATGACGACATTAACCCGCCAGATCGTGATCGGTGATCCGCTTGTGGATGAGACGCAGATGGGGCCGCTCTGCACCATCGGGCAGTTGGAAAACATCCAGCGCGAGGTTGCCTATGCACAAGAACAAGGGGCCACGATCCTTGCGGGGGGCAAGCAACCTGACGGCATGGGTGGCTTGTTTTACGAGCCGACAATTATTGAATGTCCGCGTCAGGATTTGCGGATTGTCGACACCGAATTGTTCGGGCCTGTCCTATCCGTGCAGCGTTTCAAAACCGAAGAAGAGGTGCTGGAACTGGCCAACGATTCCGAACACGGGCTGGCGGCGGGCATCTTCACACGAGACTCTGCGCGATCATTGCGAATGGCGAATGCGGTGCAAGCGGGCATTGTCTGGGTGAACACCTATCGCGTGGTGTCGCCCATCGCCGAGTTTGGTGGGGTCAAAGGGTCAGGCTATGGTCGCGAAAGCGGTTTTCAGGCGATCTATGATTACACACGGCCCAAGACGATCTGGGTGAATACTTCGGATGCGCCGATTTCGAACCCGTTTGTGATGCGTTGAGCAGGTCCAAGAGTTGAGTAAGGAGAATTAGGATGAAATTCCAACTGGCCGTGAACATGGAGCGGATCGACGACAGCTATGACATGAAAGACGTCGCTCGTCACACGCTTGAGATGGTGCAGATCGCGGAAGACGGCGGTTTTGATATTGTCTGGGCCGCTGAGCACCACGCACTAGAGATGACGATTGCGCCCAATCCGTTTCAACTGCTGACCTGGTGGTCGAAAGAGACCAGCAACATACGTTTAGGCACCGCAGTGGCGACAGCGGCCTATTGGCATCCGATCAATCTGGCGGGCGAGGCGGCGTTTGTCGATTTGATCAGCGGCGGACGGCTGGAATTCGGTATCGGATCGGGTGCCTATCAGCGGGAATTTGACCGGATGCGACCGGGGCTGAAACAGTCGGACGCCTGGCGCTATATGCAGGAAATGCTGCCTGCTGTGCGCGCGCTTTGGGGCGGCGATTATGCCCATGACGGAGAGTTCTGGAACTTTCCGACCTCCACTTCGGTTCCCAAGCCAGTGCAACCCGAGGTGCCTGTCTGGGTTTCGGCCCGCTCGCCCATCACATACGACTATGCGATGCGTGAGAAATGCCACGTGAACTGCTGGCCGTTGACCCGTCCCTTCGCCGAAGCTGAACTCTATATGCAGCAACTGAATGAGGCGATCGTGAAGGCTGAAAATGGCTGGAATCCGCGATTTGCATTGATGCGTCACGCCTGCCTTTACGACAATGACGCAGACCGGCAAGAGGCGTTGAATGCGATCCGCAGATTGCTGAGCCAGTTCGAAAACCTGTTCCGCAACTCTGGCGATGTGGTCAACGGTTTCCCTTCCGCCCAGCCTTTGGATCAGTTGGAAGGCCGCGAACAATTTGACCCTGCGATGCTCGAAGAAAACCTGATGTTCGGCCCCCCCGATACTGTCATTCAAAAGTTGAATAAATATCAGGCTTTGGGGGTGAACGAGTTCATCTACTACGCTTCCATGGGCCTCAGCCACGAATCCCAGCAACGATCCTTGCGTATGTTCTGCAAAGAAGTCATGCCAGAATTTAAGGAGACGCGCTGATGTCGGCAGGTGTAACGACCCATCGTGACGGCCATGTGCTTGAGGTAACGCTTGCGCGGGGTAAAGTGAATGCCATCGATGTCCCGACGTCGCAAGCATTGGCCGCTGCGTTTCAGGAACTGCACGAAGACAAGGATTTGCGCTGCGCCATTCTGACGGGTGGCGGCGACAAAATTTTCTCGGCGGGCTGGGATCTCAAGGCGCTGAATGATGGCGAGATGAGCCTAGACAATTGGTGGGAGGCAGATGAATACGGCTTCGGCGGGTTTACTGGCCTCACCGAAAACTGGGCGTTGAACAAACCGGTGATTGCCGCGATCAACGGGCTGGCGATTGGCGGCGGGTTCGAGATGGCGATGGCCTGTGATCTGCTGATCGCGGCTGATCATGTGGAATTTGGTCTACCCGAAATGCCCTTGGGAATTGTACCTGACGCGGGCGCATTGCAACGCCTGCCACGCCGCATTCCCCATAACATCGCGATGGAGATGTTTCTGCTCGGCCGCCGGATGTCTGCCACCGAGGCGGCGCATTACGGTCTTGTCAACAAAGTCGTGCCCAGGGATCAACTGATGGATGCAGCAAGGGAATGGGCGGCGTCAATCGCGTGGTCCGCACCGCTGGCGATGCAGACCGTCAAGGAAGTGCAGCGTGAAATCGAGTGTATCCCACTGGAACAGGCCTTTCACAAAATGCGCACCGATCCGATGCCGACCTACCGCAAGATGCTGAAATCCGAGGATGCCAAAGAAGGCGTTGCTGCTTTTGTCGAGAAACGTGAACCAAATTTCAAAGGTGAATGATGTATCCAAATCCTGAGAGCATCACCCGCGTAACCAGTATTGGTGCCGGACCGATCGGTGCCGGATGGACCGCGCATTTCCTTGCCCGTGGCTATGACGTCACGGCCTATCTGCATGCCGCCTCTGAAACAGACGCATTCATGTCGATCCTGAAAACGGCGTGGATCAGTTTGACTGATCTAGGACTTGCGCCAGGCGCATCATTGGACCGGTTGCGAATTTCCACGGACCTCGAAGATGCACTTGCTGGAGCGGAGTTTGTGCAGGAAAGCGGGCCAGAGCGGTTGGATATCAAACAAGCGCTCTATGCCAGAATGGGTGCAATTCTGTCGCCTTCCGTTGTAATTGGATCCTCAACCTCGGGTCTGATGATGAGCGACATTCAGGCTGATTGCCCGACACCTGAGCGCACGGTCATCGGACACCCGTTTAACCCGCCTTACCTGTTGCCGCTGGTCGAGATAGTCGGCGGCAAGAAAACCGCACCCGAGGCGGTCGTATGGGCGGGGGAGTTCTACAAGATCGCTGGCAAAGCGCCATTGATGATGAAAAAGGAAATCCCTGGTTTTGTTGCAACCCGGCTGCAAGAAGCGCTATGGCGCGAGGCCTTGCACATGGTCGCGAATGGCGAGGCGACGCCGGAAGATATCGATATTGCGCTGATGAACGGCCCGGCTCCGCGCATGGTAAGCCAAGGGCAGTGCATGGCATTTCATGTCGCCTGCGGAGCGGGCGGCATGGCGACCAATCTGGATCAGTTTGGGCCAGCGTTGAAATTGCCTTGGACCCGTCTGGAAGCGCCTGAGCTTACCAAAGAACTGCGCGACCGCATGGTTGACGGCTGCAACGCCGTGGCGGGGGATCGCCACTTTGAGGACATGGCAGCCCAACGCGACCGCGAAATAGTCGCTGTGCTGAATGCATTGCGTCAGGCGCGGTCCATCTGAGCTTTGTCTGGCTTGCCATTGAGCGTGTTGAGGAAATCTGAAAGCGAGCCGGGCCAGCTCGGTGCCGGTTCGTTTTCTGGCCAAGCCTCACGGTAGTCGGACGGGCGGCGGTCAAAGAATTTCCCGAAGGAATAGGCGAAATGCGACAGACTGTTAAAACCCGAAGCCGTCGCGATCTGGCGGATGCTCAGTTGGGTTGAGATCAGCAAGAGCCGCGCATTTTGCAACCTTCTGAGCAACCCGAATTGCACAATAGTGCACCCCACATGTTTTTTAAACTGCCGCTCCAATTGGCGCTGCGACACGTCAAGCAGGCCCGCGATTTCAGGCACTCTCAGCGGTTCCTCGATGTTGTTTTCGATCAATGTCATCGCTTCTCGCACCAGCGGCAACATCGTTTCTGTGCTGCGCCCCATAGTGCTGCGTTGCGGCGTTGCGGCATTGCGGATCGGATGGTGTAGCATCTGGTCGGCAATCTCGCCGGAAAAACTGCTGCCCTGGAGTTCCTCAATCAAGCGCAACATCAGATCCACACCGGCCAATCCACCCGCGCAGGTCATCACTTTGCCATCAAACGTAAACAACCCCTCGCGCACGTCGACACGGTCGAACGTCTCGCGGAACCCGTTCAGCCATGACCAATGGATCGTCGCAGGCTTGCCGTCCAGCAAACCGGCGCGGGCAACGATGTAGCAACCCAACTCGACCCCACAGATTCGGGTGCCAGCACGGGCACGTTTCCGCAGCCACGTGATCAGATGTTTGTTTGAATAATGTTCAGTCCCCCAACTCCCTAGAACAAAGGTGAATTCGGCGGACCGCAGGGTGTCATCCGCGACCTCAACGGTGGTTGTCATCCCGTTGCTTGCGGTGATTTTAGTGCCATCAAAGGAGGCGATTTCCCACGAGAAAATCGGCACAGGCGCGAGATAGTTCGCGATTCGCATCGCCTCGATCATCGTGATCAACGTGGTGATGTTGAATCTTGGCACAACGATAAAGACCGTGTGTATTTGCGCAGGTGCCATTTTGGGCGAGATATCAATTTCCACTGTGAATGACTTTCCGTTCCAGGTGCGATTTTTCGTCACTATAGCCAAAGATATGGCGGATAATCGATGAAATTCGTGCCCTCTCCGACCCAAGCTGAAGAAAAGGGGAGCCTGCCTGAATGAATTACGAAGTTGTCTTGACCTGCGCGGTTACGGGAGCAGGAGATACCAGTGGCAAAAGCCCACACGTGCCTGTCACGCCCAAGGAGGTTGCGGATGCCGCGATTGAAGCGGCAAAAGCGGGGGCCTCTATCGCGCATATCCATGCGCGTGACCCTGAAACAGGGCAGGGGTCTCGCGATCCTAAACTGTTCAAGGAAATCGTCGACAGGATCCGCGACAGCGAAACTGATATTGTGATCAATATCACCGCTGGTATGGGCGGCGATTGGATTTCAGATGCTGATAATCCAGCAATGCCAGGTCCCGGAACCGATATGATCGGCCCCGAAGAACGGCTGGCGCATGTCAAAGAATGTATGCCGGAAATTTGCTCGCTTGACTGCGGCACGCTGAATTTTTCCGACACCGACATGATCTACATCTCGACCCCGCCCAGCCTGCGCAAAATGGCGGCGATGGTGCAGGAATGGGGTGTGAAGCCGGAGTTGGAAGTGTTCGATCTGGGCCATATCCGCTTTGCCAAGGCAATGGTTGAAGAAGGTCTGATCAACGCGCCGCCGATGTTTCAGTTGTGCCTTGGTATCCCATGGGGCGCTGATCAAACTGTTGAGACGATGGCGGCCATGAAGGCGCAACTGCCGTCCGGTGCAAGCTGGGCCAGCTTCGGGATCAGCCGGGGCCAGATGCCAATGATGGCGGCCGCTGTCGCCTTGGGTGGTAACGTGCGGGTCGGTTTGGAGGACAACATTTATCTCGATCGCGGCGTTCTGGCGACCAACGGTCAGTTGGTGACGCGGGCGCGCGAGATTATCGAACGGATGGGTGCTCGGATCATCACACCGCAGGAAGCGCGCAACAAACTGGGTTTGCGGGGCGCAAATGGCTGATCTTGCCAGTACCGGCAGTTTGCAAATCCGTGACGTTTCGAAAATGTTCGGGCCGTTCCGCGCAGTGGACGGCGTCACACTCGATATTGAAAAGGGCGAATTTCTGACGCTACTTGGCCCCTCAGGCTCGGGTAAGACAACGTTGCTGATGATGATCGCGGGATTTTTGGATATCACCCAAGGCGACATCGCGCTGGATGGTGCCTCCATTGCTGATGTGCCCGCGGAAAAACGCAATTTCGGTATGGTGTTTCAGGGCTATGCTCTGTTCCCACATATGTCGGTGCGCGACAATATTGGCTATGCGCTGAGCGTGCGAAAGCGCCCGGCATCCGAGATCAAGGCCCGCGTGGATGAGATGTTGGACCTGGTGCAATTGCAGGAATTCGCAGATCGCAAGCCTACCCAATTGTCAGGGGGACAGCAGCAACGGGTCGCCTTAGCGCGTGCCTTGTGTTTTGCACCGCCCGTATTGCTGCTGGATGAACCGCTTGGGGCGTTAGACAAGAAACTGCGGGTCGAGGTTCAGGAGCAACTCAAAGACATCCATCGCCGTGTCGGCACGACATTCATTTATGTCACCCATGATCAAGAAGAAGCGCTGTCGATGTCCGACCGGATCGTGATCATGCGCGACGGGGCGATCGAACAGGTCGGCACACCGGTTGAATTATACGAACGCCCCGCGACCAAGTTTGCGGCCAGCTTTCTGGGTAAATCAAATTTCATCACACAAGGCGACAAGACCTACGCCCTGCGGCCTGAAAAGATTGACCTGCGATTGGCGCAAGGTGGGAGCGATGCCCGCATCAGCGGCACCATTCGCTCTATCACCTATTTCGGCTCAATGAAGCGGATCATCGTCGACTCTATCCAGGGGGAGGAGATTGAGGTCGATATTGACGTTTGGCGCAATCAAGAGGCGCTGACCGAGGGTGCTGAAGTCGATCTGCTTTGGCAGGAAGATGCTGCCGTCGAATTGCACGACACGTAGATTTCACAAAAGAGTGCCGCAAAGGCGCCTCACAAAACCAGCCAGGCAAATGCCGGCTCATCAGTAGGAGGACTAAAAATGCAAGACAAACAGTTCATGAAAGAGATGCTCACTGAAAGTGCGCATGCTTATAAAGCAGGTCGCATGGACCGCCGAACGTTCCTGGCACTTTGTGGTGCTTCGGGCGTGGCACTGAACGCCGTCATGGCAGGCGACGCCAAAGCTGCAGCAGACCACGTGGTTATGTGGAACTGGGGCGGCCAATCCGAGGAATGCCACGGCTCTGCAATTGGCGATGCGTTCACAGCTTCGACCGGCAAAGGGCTAAAGTTCGACACCTCGGGTCCATTGGAAGGCAAGATCAAAGAGATGGTCGAAAGCGGCAATGTCACCGCCGACGTGGCCGATGCCGACCTTTTCAATGCGGTTTCGCTTGGGCCAACCGGGCACCTGGAGCCGATCGATTATTCGGTTGTCTCCAAAGACAAAACTCTGCCCGGCTATGCGCTTGAATATGGTGTGTCGGTCATTCTTTATGGCTATGCCTTTGTCTATGACACCGAAGCCTTCGGCGATAACCCACCAGAAAACTGGGCTGATTTCTTCGATACCACCAATTTCCCTGGCATGCGTTCGCTTTACAAATGGGCCAACGGTTCACTTGAGGCGGCGCTGATGGCGGACGGTGTGGCGGGCGATGCGCTGTATCCTCTCGACATGGACCGCGCGCTGGCCAAGATCAAATCGATCAAAGACAGCAGCCTTTATTGGGGCTCTGGTTCAGAAGCGCATTCGATGTGCGTGAATGGCGAAGTCACCATGGGCATGATCTGGCAAAACCGGGGCCGCAACATTGAGAATGACACCAACGGTCGTTACAAGCTGGTGAACAATCAGGCCATGGCGATGCCTGGTGCTTATATTGTGCCCAAGGGAAATCCGGCGGGTGCCGCAGTAATGCAGTTCATCGCAACCGCGCAAGAAGTGCCTGCACAACTTGCCTTGCTCGAGTGCCTTGGGATGACGCCGTCCAACCCGGCAGCCTTTGGCGAAATCCCTGAAGATCAGCAGGACTATGCCATCACCTCGGCCAAGAACATCGACAAGATCGTTTACAACGATCCTGACTGGTGGGGAAAAAATGGCGGGG
>DJBQ01000087.1:0-2352 GCA_002430125.1 Rhodobacterales bacterium UBA5972 | reverse complement strand
GCGGTGAACGCATTCCTTGACGCGATCAGCTAAACCTTCCTGACCTGCCGCCTGGCGTAAGACCGCCGGGCGGCATTTTCGAGACGAAACCCAAATGCACGCCTTGCGCAAACACATACATCCCGGCTGGTTGATCATCGCGCCCTTATTGGTGCTGGTGATTGCTCTCTATTTGGGCCCAATCCTGAACATCCTTTGGCTCAGTGTCACTGACCCTGAACCGGGGTTTGGGAACTATGCCAAGTTGGGTGAAAGCGATGCGCTGATCCGCATCCTCTGGACCACTGTCCGGATTTGCATCATCACAACCCTGTTCAGTGTCACACTGGGCTATTCCATCGCCTATGCCATGGTGCACTGCCACCAGCGCCAGAAGAACTATATGCTGACGCTGCTGCTTGTGTCCTTTTGGATATCCATCCTTGTGCGAACCTTTTCGTGGCTGATGCTGCTGGGGCGCAATGGTCTGGTAAATGTCGCGCTTGAGGACATCGGGCTGATTGCCGAACCAATAGCGTTTATGCGCAACGAGCTTGGTGTGCTGATCGGGATGATCCACTACATGATACCCTATGCAGTGCTGCCGCTGCTGGTTTCGATGCAATCGATTGATCAGCGGGTCATGAACGCCTCGCGCAATCTCGGTGCCACGGGCGCGCAAACATTCTGGCGGATTTATCTGCCTCTGACCACGCCCGGGGTTGTGGCTTCGACTTTGCTGGTGTTCATCCTGAGCCTTGGATTTTACGTCACGCCTGCGGTGTTGGGCGGGGGCAAGGTGTTGATGGTGGCCGAATATATATCGGTTCAGCTTCTTGTGACGCTGAAATGGGGCACGGCTGCGATGCTGGCCGCCTGCATGCTGTTTGGCGTTTTGGCGATGCTCTGGATCATGTCGCGGTTCATGAAGCTTAGCACTGTGTTTGGGGGGGCAGCGCGATGAAAATTGGATTGTTCTCTCAGTTCAACCGTGTTGGCGCTTGGGTGTTGTTGCTGTTTCTGGTGACGCCGGCACTGATTGCGATACCTGTCTCGCTCACCCCAAAGCGATTTTTGTCGATGCCGCAGGGCGAGCTGTCGTTGCGCCACTTTCAAAAGCTGTTCACCAGCGAGGAATGGCTGTCGAGCTTCTTTCAAAGCGGTGTTATCGCGGTCTCGACGTCCGTGCTTGCCACAGCACTTGGGACGATATGCGCCATCGGACTGTGGCGTGTGTCTTCAAGATACAGCGAACTGGTCCGCGCCTTCCTGCTGCTGCCGCTGATCATTCCGCAGATCATTTCAGCTATGGCATTCTACCGCCTGTGGATACCGCTTGGGCTTCTGGACAGTTATGCAGGGCTGATCCTTGCGCACACAATTCTTGCTGCTCCGATGGTGCTGATCACTGTCAGCGCGTCTTTGGCGACCTTTGATCCCAAATTGGAACAGGCAAGCAAAAACCTTGGCGCGTCCAACTGGACAACCATGCGACGGGTAATCCTGCCGTCGATCAAACCGGGCGTCTTTGCGGGTGCAATTTTTGCTTTCATCCTCAGCTGGGACGAGATTGTCGTGACGTTGTTCATCTCCAAATTCAATGTCTATACCCTGCCGCGCCGCATGTGGAATGGCATCCGCGAAAACACCGATCCGACCGTTGCCGCTGCTGCCGTGGTGTTGATCGCCATTACTTTCATCTCCTTTATGCTTTTTGCGATCCTGTCGCGCAGAAACGCCAGCAATAGCGCATCCTAAGTGAGGCTTTTATGAGCATGGAAACATCCGCTGAAAGCGACCTGTTGATCAACACGGTGCGCCGCTTCGTCGAAACCGAAATGTTACCACATGAAGATGAGGTCGACCGCTTGGGCTATGTGCCTGAGGAGATCGGGCGCCGGATTGAAGCCAAGTCAAAAGAACTGGGCCTTTATGCTTGCAACCTGCCCGAAGAGGTTGGCGGCGGCGGCTTGGGCATTGCACAAATGGCGTTGATTGAACGCGAATATGGCAAGACCAGCCATGCGCTGCAAAGCTGGGCCGCGCGACCAACCGAGCTGCTAATGGCGTGCAATGCGGAACAGCGCGAGCGGTATTTACTGCCCGCTGTTCGTGGTGAAAAACGCGAATTGTTTGCCCTGACCGAACCGGACGCGGGATCAGACGTCATGGGCATGAAAACCAACGCACGACGCGATGGGGACGACTGGATCCTGAACGGCTCGAAGCATTTCATCTCCGGCCCATGCATGCCGGACTTCGCAATTGTCTTTGCGGCGACCGGCGTTGATGAAACACCGCGTGGGCCACGCAAAAGGGTGACGGCGTTTCTGGTGGATGTTGGCATGATCGGGTTTGACTGCCGTGAAGGCA
>DJBQ01000046.1 GCA_002430125.1 Rhodobacterales bacterium UBA5972 | reverse complement strand
TGTCGTTGTCGGACCGGCCAAAGCGTAACTGCGGCTGGAGGCCGTGGTATAAGGATAGCGGATCTTCGGATAAGTTGTCGTCACGTCCCTGCCGTTGGTCACGTCAATCAAACGGCGCGGCATGGTTTGAGTCCATAACAGGTCCATCGCCATCTTGCCTTCGGCAGTGCCCTGACCACGTGTCTGAGGCGAATAGTCAATCGGAAGTAAGCTTTTATATCCTGCCGGAACAGAGACTTGCGACCGAGCGGCATCCGCTTTCTGGCGCGTCACTTGCACGCCCGACTGTTGCGCATAAAATGACGGATGTACCGCTTGCGGTCCTGTGCGCACCTGCCAAACCCCATCATTGGCATAGGTCTGCACTGTGGCCACCTGCACCTGCGCAGGTTGGCTGACGACAACCGGGGCTGCGACGATCATAACCGGCGCAACGGCTGTTTGCGTACGCGCAGCGGCCCGTTCAGTTCGCGTGGTGCCAAACAGAAACGTCGTCCAATCAAACGCTGCCACCTGCCGTGGCCGCCTTGTTTCGGCTGTCGTGGTCGGTTGCACAGTTTGCACTGGCTGCGTCACCGCAGTTGGCTGCACGGTGGTTGTTGCGACCGCGGTTGGTTTGCTTGCACCAGCAACCGCGGTCGGCTGCGCCCCGCACATGACCTGCCGCTTTTGCGTAATGCGCGGCGCCCAGGAAACCTCGCCACCATAACCGGTGCGGATATAAATACAGCCCTTGCTGTCCACATATTGGTGGGCTTTATAGGATAAGGGCGGAATCTCGGCGGGCGTCATATTTCCGCTTAGAATGCGCGCATCTGCCGCTGCCGCCATAAAAACCAAAGCAGATCCCGCAATAAGTATATCAAATGCCCGCATTTCAGCCCCCTGTTATTGGGGCGGAGTTTGGCAAAAAATCCGTGTTTAGTAAAGCCTAGATATTGGGCTGGGCCCTTTATTTTGTGCCAAACATCCTGTCACCCGCATCACCTAGACCCGGCAGGATATAGCCAACATCGTTCAAACGCTTGTCCAGCGCGGCGGTAACGATCGGCACATCCGGATGTGCCTCGTGCATGCGCTTCACCCCTTCGGGGGCGGCCAGAAGGCACATAAACGAAATATCCGTCGCCCCGGCCTTTTTCAGCAGATCAATCGCCGCCACAGACGAATTCCCGGTCGCCAGCATCGGATCAACCGCAATCACCCGACGGCTATCCAAGCCCTCAGGCACCTTAAAATAGTATTGCACCGGCTTCAGGGTTTTCTCATCACGGTAAAGTCCAATAAATCCAACACGGGCCGAGGGAATCAGCTCCAGGACCCCATCCAGCAACCCGTTTCCGGCTCGTAAGATCGATATCAGGGCCAGCTTTTTGCCTTTAAGGACCGGCGATTCCATTTCCACTAATGGCGTTTCAATACCGCGCATTGTCAGCGGCAGATCGCGGGTAATCTCATAGGCCAGTAACATCGATATCTCCCGCAATAGCTGGCGAAAACCCGCGGTCGAAGTATCCTTTTGCCGCATCAGAGTCAGTTTGTGCTGCACCAAAGGATGGGTAACGATTGTAAGGTGTTTGGTCATAGTTTTCCCCAAAATCTGTTTATCATATGAAACTGCGCCCCGCCGGGCCGAAATCTGCACCCAGATGCTTGGCAACTGTTGCCCCGATATCCGCCATTGCGCAAAGGCCGATTTCACCGGTCCCAGCACCAGCCACCACAACCGGCACCCGTTCGCGCGTGTGGTCGGTGCCAACCCAGGTCGGGTCATTTCCGTGGTCGGCAGTAAAGATAAGCAAATCCCCGGCCCGCATTCCACCAAGCAATTCCGGCACCCGGCTGTCAAACCATTCAAGCGCGCGGGCATAGCCCGAAACATCGCGCTGATGGCCGTAAAGCGTGTCAAATTCGACAAAGTTGGAAAAGACCAGCGCACCGTCTTCGGCCTCGGTCATCAATTCAACCAGCCGGTCAAAAAGCGAGGCGTCGCCCTTGCCTTTATAATAGGTATCAATCCCCCGCCCCGAAAATATATCGTTGATCTTGCCAACCGCATGGACCCGGTTGCCAGCCCGGCTGACAAAATCACATAACGTGTCAAAAGGCGGCATGATTGCAAAATCGCGGCGGTTCGGAGTGCGGTTGAACCCGGTTTCAGCACTGCCGATAAAAGGCCGCGCAATCACCCGCCCGACCCGCATCTCATGCAGCATAGGTGCCAGATCACGGCACAGGTTGAGCAACCGCTCCAACCCGAAATGTTCCTCGTGTGCAGCAATCTGGAACACGGAATCAACCGAGGTATAGCAAATTGGCCAGCCCGTCCTGATATGCTCGGCGGCGTATTTGTTGATGATCGGAATGCCCGACGCGTGGCAATTGCCCAGAATGCCGCCCACACCAGCAAGCGCGCAAACCCTGTCAACAACGTCCTGCGGGAAGGCCGGTTCCGTGTTTGGAAAATAGGTCCAGTCCCACGGCACCGGCAGACCAGCCATCTCCCAATGACCGGACGGCGTGTCTTTGCCGCGCGAAATTTCGCTCGCGGCGCCATATCGCCCGGTCGGCTTAGCCGCCAATCCCGGCGTTTCAATACCGGTGGAAAGGCGGATCACGGCCCCCAGACCCAGCGCATCAAGGTTCGGCATATTTAACGGGCCACTGCGCCCCACTTCGGCGCGACCCGCAGCACAAGCCTGAACAATATGACCCAGGGTATTGGACCCCGCATCGCCAAAAGCGGCTGCATCCAGCGCGCCACCGCAGCCAACTGAATCCAATACTGTCAGAAATACCCGCGCCATCAGCCGATCCGTTTCACAATTAGAGCGTGTTCATCTGTAACCAGCGCGCCAATTTCATA
>DJBQ01000196.1:6847-7119 GCA_002430125.1 Rhodobacterales bacterium UBA5972 | reverse complement strand
GGTGGTCGGCGCGCCATCCGCATCGGCCGGGGCTGCCTGGGCGCCGGCGGCTGCGCGCTTGGCCGCGGCTTGTTTGAGCAGCCAGTCGCGGTAGTCGTCCAGATCGCCATCAAACGGGGCGACGGTGCCCTGGCCGACAAGCAGGAACTGGTCGGTCGTGGCGCGCAGCAGATGCCGATCGTGCGAGACGAGGATCAGCGTGCCGTCGAACTGGGCGAGCGCCATCGTCAGCGCTTCGCGCGTGTCGAGATCCAGGTGGTTGGTCGGCTCGT
>DJBQ01000196.1:0-6801 GCA_002430125.1 Rhodobacterales bacterium UBA5972 | reverse complement strand
GGAAGTAGCGGTCGTGGGTGACGGCCACAACGGTGCCAGGAAAGCGCGTGAGGAACTGTTCAAGCCAGTCCACCGATTCCGCATCCAGGTGGTTGGTCGGCTCGTCGAGCAGCAGCAGGTTGGGGCGCTGCCAGACGATCAGGGCGAGCGCCAGGCGTGCCTTCTCGCCACCCGAGAATGGCTCGATGGGCGAGGTCGCCATGTCACCGCGGAAGTTGAAGCTGCCGAGAAAGTCGCGCAGTTCCTGCTCGCGTACGTCGGGCGCCAGCCGCGCCAGATGCAGCAGCGGGGAGGCGTGATCGTCCAGCGTCTCCAACTGGTGCTGGGCGAAGTAACCGATCTGCAGGCCCTTGCCGCGCCGGATCCTGCCGGACAGCGGTGCCAGCGTCTCGGCCAGTGTTTTTACGAGCGTCGATTTGCCCTGGCCGTTGGCCCCCAGCAGGCCGATGCGCTGACCGGTCTGGATGGAGAACGTCAGGTGCTTGAGGATGGTGATGGGTTCATCAGCGCTCGGGCCGGGATAGCCGCAATCGACGCCTTCAAACGTGAGCATCGGGTTGGGCGCCGCCTCGGGCTCGCGGAATTCGAACGAAAAACCCGCCGCCGCATGCACGGGCGCAAGGCGCTCCATGCGCTCCAGCGCCTTGACGCGGCTCTGCGCCTGTTTGGCCTTGCTGGCCTTCGCCTTGAAGCGCGTGATGAACGATTCCAGGTGCGCGATCTGCTTTTGCTGGCGCGCGTACGACGCTTCCTGCAGCGCCATCTGCTGCAGGCGTTGCGTCTCAAACTGCGTGTAGTTGCCGCCGTAACGTTTGAGCTTCTGGTTCTCGATATGCAGCGTGACGTTGCATACGCCGTCGAGGAATTCGCGGTCGTGCGAAATCATCACCAGCGTGCCGGCGTAGCGCGACAGCCAGTCTTCCAGCCAGACCACGGCGTCCAAGTCCAGGTGGTTGGTGGGCTCGTCCAGCAGCAGCATATCGGGCGCATCGAGCAGCAATTGGCACAGGGCCACCCGGCGAAGTTCACCGCCCGACAGGGTTTTGATGCTGGCGTCATCGGGGGGGCAACGCAGAGCCTCCATCGCGATGTCGATGCTGGCGTCAAGGTTCCAAAGGTCAGCGGCGTCGATCTGGTCTTGCAGTTGCGCCATCTCGTCGGCGGTTTCGTCCGAATAGTTCATCGCCAGTTCGTTATAACGATCGAGGATCGCCTTTTTGTCGGCAACACCCAGCATGACGTTTTCACGTACGGTCAGGGTTTCATCAAGCTTGGGTTCTTGTGACAGATACCCAACGCGCGCCCCGGCAGCGACCCAGGCTTCGCCCTGAAAATCCTTGTCGAGCCCCGCCATGATTTTCATCAGGGTGGACTTACCGGCACCATTGACGCCGACCACACCGATTTTAACACCGGGCAGGAAATTCAGGTGGATATCCTCGAAACATTTCTTGCCGCCGGGATAGGTCTTGGAGACGCCCTCCATGTGATAGACGTATTGATAAGATGCCATGGGTACTTCCGTGCGGATAAGGATGGGTTGCGCGGGGTTTTAACTGAGGGATCGTGGGGGTGCAATGACCGGTTGACCGGTTTTGACGGGTGGTTGCGGTTGACTTGCAAGGCCAAGGCGTCATGGTTCGGTAAAGCGGAGGGTTGTGATGAGTTATGGCATCTATATCGGCAAGAACCACAGTGCGACTGGCCATGCATGGCTGGGGGGGTACGGCGATGAGCCGTCCTCGCATTGGCTGGAGATTGTGCCGGAAACCGCGCATCGCGCCGGCGCGATGATCGAGGTTGGGGTGGGGGCGCAGGCCGATTTGCCGGGGGTACGCAGCGAGGTTCCGCAGGTGGCGCGAACGCTCCGGCATATCAGAGTCAGTTATTCTTATTACATGGGTGTGCCTGCGCCTATCACCAATGGCGGGTTGAATGCGCGCGGGGTGGCGGTGCGTGATATCTGGTCGACCTCGCGCCGCGAATTGGTCGAGATGACGCCGAAGGATCAGCGCGGGCTGAATTACAGCGATCTGGCGCGGGTGGCGATGGAACGCGCAAGCTCGGCCCGGCAGGCGGTTGAGATTTGTGCGGATCTGATCGCGCGCTATGGCGAGGCCAGTTATGGCGGCAATTCGCATATTTTTGCCGACGCGGATGAGGCTTGGGTGGTTATTCAGTTCGCGGGAGGGCAGGGCCTTTGGGTGGCGGAACGGTTGGGGGCGGACAGCATTCGCGCCTCGCGGCCGGGGTATGTTTTAGAAGTGCCGGTTGCGGCGGGGTCGCATCCTGATTTCATGTGGTCACCGAATTTTGTCAGTTTTGCGCGCGATATGGGCTGGTATCAGGACGGGGTGTTTGATGCCAATCAGGTTTATGGCGATGGCAAGGGCCGGTGGGCCGGGGTTGGTTGGATTGAAACCCAGATGGTGGAACGCGCTGCGCGGCCCGAGAAAATCGGCTTGGCGGATATGTTCTGGGCGGTGCGCTGTTCGCAATTGACCGGCGACACGGCGGGCTATGGGCAGGTTGTACCTTTGAGTGCTGAGGCGGGGCCGTTGATGTTGTGGCACGCGCCAGTTGGGGCGGTCGCCAGCCCGTTTGCGCCGGTGTTTCTGGATCAGACGGATGTGCCGCCGGAATTTGCCCAGCACCGGTATCTGACGGTGGGTGAATCGCACCGGTTCATGGATATGCGCAAAGCGGTTACCGGCGGGATTGAGACGGTTTCAGGCGTGCCGCAATCCGTCGAGGCAAGCCGCTCGGCGGTTTATGAATGCAAACGGTTGATGTATCTGATGCAGCTTTCCGGCGAGGCGACACTGGCGCGGGTGACCGCGAGTTTTGTGGCGCGTGAGGGGCTTTTGGCCGGGCGTGTTGCGACCATGGTTAAGGCCGCTAAAATGCTGATCACGGCGGGGGATGCCGGGGCAGCGGCAACGTTGTTAACCTATGTCAGCACTACGGAACTTTGCGCTGGATTAGACCTTGTTATCGGGTTGGCCACCGGACTTGAGGCCGAACTGCGGGCCGGAGGGTCATTGCCCTACCATAAGACACCGCAGGGATTTACACAGATATGGTAGAAGGGCCATGATTCCATGCCTTTCCGTCACGCAATTCATTCGGTAATGCTGTCAGGTATGAATACTGGTTTGCCATTTACCACGCCCGGCCAAAGGATCGGTTTGTTGGGGGGGTCGTTTGATCCGCCACATGCGGGGCATGTGCATATCACTCGTCAGGCGATGCGGCGGTTTGGGCTTGACCGGGTTTGGTGGATCGTCTCGCCGGGCAATCCTCTAAAGGCGGCCCGACCTGCGGATTTTAAGCGTCGGCTGGCGGCGTGTCGTGCGCTGGTGCAACATCCAAGGATCATTGTTAGCGATTTTGAGGCACGGATTGGCACGCGGTATACGGCTGAAACGCTGGCCCGCTTGATGGTGATCAAACGTGACGTTGACTTTGTCTGGCTGATGGGGGCCGATAATCTGGCGCAGTTTCATCATTGGGAGAACTGGCGCGGGATCATGCACAGCCTGCCGATTGGCGTGTTGGCGCGGCCCGATGATGTGGTCGCGGCAGGCCTGTCGCCGGCAGCGCAGACTTATAGGCAGTGGCGGCTGCGAATGGCGGCGGCCAAAACCCTACCCGGGACCACACCCCCATGTTGGAGCCTTGTGACCGGCGCGATGGTAGATATGTCGTCCACCAAGCTGCGAAATAGTGGTGAATGGATACGTTAGAGTTGTTTTTCTAGGGTAATTTTGTCGTAAGGTATTTCATGGCCAAGCAGCTTTCGATCACAACTCCAACCCGGCGCGCAGTTCTGCTTGGCCTTTTGGCCAGCACGGCCACCGGGTCGTTTGCGAAGGCGCCGGATCGCTCGCCCCGACCGGTGCCCCGGGCGGAAACCCTGGTCGTTGTGTCCAAAAACGGCGCGCGCGACATTGCCAAAAAGGCGGGGTTAAGCGGCGAGGTTTGTTATGTTGTCGCGGACGCTGCCACAGGGCAGGTTCTGGACAGCCGTAAACCACTTTTGGCGCTTCCGCCTGCCAGCGTTGCCAAGTCTTTGACGGCTTTGTACGGGCTGTCGGCGCTTGGCGGCAATTACCGGTTTTCAACCCGGCTGGTCGCGTCTGGGCCGGTGGTGAACGGGCGGCTTGAGGGGGACCTCTATCTGGTCGGCGGCGGCGATCCGACGCTGCAAACTGATGCGCTTGCGGATCTTGCGCGCGATCTGAAGGCCAAAGGTATACGGGAAATCAGCGGCAAGGCTTATGTCTATGGCGGGGCATTGCCCTATCAGAGCGAGATCGACGCCGATCAACCGGTGTATTTGGGGTATAACCCTTCTTTGTCGGGGCTGAACCTGAATTACAACCGGATCTATTTTGAATGGGCCAAGTCGGCACAGGGTTATACCGCGACGATGGACGCGCGAGACGAAAAACACCGGCCAATGGTGGGTATGGCGACGATCAAAACGGTTGACCGGACCACGCCGATTTTCACGCTGAATTCCACGTCGCGGCAGGATAACTGGACAGTCGCCGAATTCGCTTTGGGCAAGAAAGGCGGGCGCTGGCTACCGGTCAGGCGTCCGCAGTTTTATGCCGCCGAAGTGTTCCAGACCATTGCGCGCAGCTATGGGATTAAGCTGCCGAAATTCATTGCCTCAGGGCACACGCCAGCGGGCACGGTGCTGGCAGAATGGCGTTCGGATGATCTGATGGTGATGCTGCGGGGAATGATGAAATATTCCACCAATATCGTGGCTGAGGCCGTCGGTATGACCGCCAGTCAGGCGCGCGGCAATGCACCGAAATCGCTGTCGGGGTCGGCGCGGATCATGTCGGATTGGCTCAATCAGGCGACACCTGCCAAACGGGTGAAATTCATTGATCATTCGGGGCTTGGGGACGGTTCGCGGATTTCAGCCAGCGATATGACGCAGGTATTGCTGCAGTCTGGCTGGGACGGTCCTTTGCGGGCCTTGATGAAGGATATCCGACTGCGCGACAGCAAAGGCAGGCCGTTGAAAAACCAACAGGTCGCTGTGAAGGCAAAAACCGGCACCTTGAATTTTGTCTCGGCTTTGGCTGGCTATATGACCGCAAAGTCCGGGCGCAAACTGGTGTTTGCGATATTCACCGCTGACTTGCCTCGCCGGGCCAAGGTGCCAAAATCGCAACGCGAGCGACCTTTGGGTGCTAAGGCATGGTCCAATCGGTCACGCGGTCTGCAACAGAGCCTGATCACGCAATGGGCCGCAACGCTTTGATTGATTGTTATTGTTTTCAATTCGAGGCGGCGACGCATTGCTGCGGCTTTCGCGCCGCAATCAGGCGAGTTTCTTGTCGATGATCTCGGCCGCCCGCAAGCCGCTGAGATGCGCGCCGTGGACGGTTGCGTGGTATTTGAACAAGGTGTGTTCGCCAGCCATAACGATGACTTTGCTGATCGGATCGGCCAGTTTATCGAAATCTGACGGGACCGACCCAAGTTTTGCGTAAGTGTAAGCACCGCGTGCATAGGGGTCGGTTGACCAGCGGGTGATCAGGGTCTGGGTTGGTTCAGGGACCTGAGGGCCGAACATTGTGCGCACTGATTGCATGGCGTCGGCGATCATTTCTGCATCGCTTTGTTTTTCGGTCTTTAACGGATAAGCGCCAACCGAAAGGCCAAGCAGGATGTTTTCGGGCGAAAATGTGCGGTAGTTCAGGAAATAATTCCAGCGGCCTTTTTCTTCGGTCATCAGGCCGAAATATTGTGTGTCTTCAGGCCAGTAGAGCGCGTCAAATTTCAACGCCAGTTTGGTGACATTGCCCATGCCCATGCGTTTGATCCGGGTGCGGTGGGCTTTGGGCAGGGGCGGTGAAAACTTTACACTGCCGGTTTGCAAAACGCCCAGGGGCAGGGTGCAAACGACAAAGCGGCATTCATATTGGGTGTCACCGGAATAGACGATCGCGCCATCGCCGGCCTGATATTCCACCTCGGTTACCGGTTGATTGAGCCGGATATCAAGGCCGTTGGCGATCGGGCCGAGGATTTTGTCATAGCCGGTTAAAACGATTACGTCATCGCCTTCAAATGCCTCGTCATCATCAAAATAAAGGGCGGAAAGGTCTTCAATCGGACCGCCGGCGTCAAATTCGTACCCGGCAGATAACTGCCAGCGTCGGATCGGGTCTTTCATGGCTTTTGGCGCGACCTTTTTGATGGCTTTAACCAGCGCCTGATCATTGTCAAACCGGTCGTCGATTTTCCCGAAGATATTTTCAAGGCTTTCCCAGCCAGCATCAACGGCGGCGTCGTCTTGTTGCGTGCCATCAGGGGCAAAAACCTGATATTCGTCGTCGTCGGTCACAAAGGTTTGCGCACCAACCGCCCTGGCGAGGCCGGAAATCGGGTTGCCTTTGGGGCCGTGTATCCAGCCAGCCCCCCATTCAAACGGCGCGCCTAAAGACCAATCGGTGTAAAGGCGGCCACCGATGCGATTGCGGGCCTCGAGCACGATCACGTCGTAGCCAAGATCTTGCAAGGTCTTGGCGGCTGTCAGCCCGGCAATGCCGGCGCCGATCACCACGACATCAACATCAGCAACCGAGGCGCTGCTGGCGCGGGTTGCGGCCAGAACGCCAGTGGCCAGAGCGGCCTGACCCGAGAGCTTCAGGAAGCGGCGGCGGTTGACGGATGCGGGCATGGGCTTAAACCGTCATGTGGCGCGCACGTGCGCCGCGTTCAATCGCGGCACCATGCAGGCGGTCAATGTTCAACTCGTAACGCAATTCCTCC
>DJBQ01000011.1:2466-2933 GCA_002430125.1 Rhodobacterales bacterium UBA5972 | reverse complement strand
CAATCAATGAGTCCTGACACTAGTATTTGATCGTGCCATCTTCGTCGTGGATAACGGCGTCGACCATGATTTCAACCATCATACCGGGTGTCGTAAGGCCCGCCTCGACGGCCGCGGTTACCGGATCGATCCCGGAAAACACTTCGCCATGCGCTTTCACATGTCCGCCCGTTCCTGCCGCCATATCCGTCAGAAACGCGGTTCTCCTGACGACATGCCGCATCTCTGCGCCGACTTCCACAAGCGCCAACCTGATCCGTTCGAACACATATATTGACTGCGCATAGGTGTCCCCCGGCGCATGCAGCTTGCCGCTGGGTTCAATTGCCGTGGTCCCGGCCACCCAGACAAAAGGCCCAATTCTTTTGGCACGGCAATAAGATCCGATTTTCTCAAAGCGCCCGCCGGTAAAATAGGTTTCCTTGACCATTATTGTGCGAGCCTTGCCCGGATCGCTTCGGAAGCTG
>DJBQ01000011.1:0-2274 GCA_002430125.1 Rhodobacterales bacterium UBA5972 | reverse complement strand
ACGCAGCGCGGTCAACTCGCTTGCGGTCAACTTGATTTCCTCAACGGAAATCAAACCGCCTTTCCCAAGATGACACGGAACGCCCAACACCACGTCGGAAATACCGTATTCACCTTGCAGCATTACCGAATCCGGAACGGTGCCAGCGCGTGCGCCGCGCAAGTGATCCATAACTTCGACCGAGGCGTGCGCCGGTGCAATTACCGCCGATCCTGTCTTCTTAAGCGCCACAACCTGCCCGCCGCCGGTAATCGCATCCTTGACGCATTCCGCAATTATTTCAGCACTCAAGAACACATCCAGCGCGCGGCCCTTGATGCGCGAGGCAGAAATGATTGGTGCCATTTCATCGCCATGACTGCCCAACGTAACCGCCTCGACATCACGGGTTTCAACGCCAGCAGCAATCGCAAGCGCATTGCGAAAGCGGCTGGAATCCAGCGTCCCTGCCATGCCCAAAACCTGATTGCGCGAAAAACCAGTGGCGCGCAGCATCTCGGTTGTCATTTCGTCCAGCGGGTTGGTAACAACAATGGCAATGGCGTTGGGCGCATAGGTGGCAATCGCTTCGCCGGTGGCCTGAATAACGCGCCGGTTGATGTCGATCAGATCCGCGCGCGTCATACCCGGCGATCGGGCCCGTCCAGCGCTGACCAAGACCACATCGGCATCTGCAACTGCCGCCAGAGTTGTGCCACCCGTTGCCCGGCTACGCGAACGCGCAATCCCCGATGCATGGTTCAAATCCAGGGCCATCGCCGCCGCCAATCCTGGTGCAATGTCGATTAACGCAATTTCATCCGCCATATCGGCATTTGCACACAGATGCGCTGCGTTGGTGCCGACACCGCCCGCGCCGACAAACGCGATTTTGCCAAACCGCCGTGGTGAATTGCTTAACCGGTTAGAGGGCGCCACCCATCTGGGCGAGCGTCGCCAGAGCCCGCGCCGCAAGGCAGTCGCACCATCAGTTTTAACCGGTTCCGGCTTCTCAATCGGTCCATTGACCAGCGCGATACCAAGGCGCTCTGCCTGATCGCGGGCTTCGGCTGTTACAATGTCGCCGGGCAGAATTTCGATCAGGTTTCGCTGACGCTGACGCGCTTGCGAAATCTGTTCTGATCCTATGACCCGGCGGCCGTTTGACATTACTCGGCCCGCCCATCAATGGCTTCAATCGCCCTTTTTGCCGCCTGAATTGCCTCGGCAACATCTTCTTCACCGCCAGCAAGGAACAAACGACCGTAACGGCCAACTGCGCGCACTTCGATAATATCAATATTCGCAGCCTTTTCAGCCTCGTTCGCTGCCTGCAAGATGTAAGCAGCCGGGGCGCATTCCACGATCCCCAGCGTCTGGCCGGGAACCAGCAGTGAACCTTTGCGCCATTTGTTTAACAATTGCGCCTGAAACGGTTCAACACTGGTGATGATCTGGGTCGAGGCAACCACCGGCTTGATTCGATCAGCCATTGTCTGGCCCAACTCGGCCAAGATCGCATCGCGTGCGGTTGAAATTTCAGCATTTGAATGCGAGCGCAGAATGAAAAAGCCAAATTCGCGCTCAACCATTTGCGTTGTGGTTTCAACTGACGAGGCCTTCAACGCCCGGTCGATCAGCGTGAACACACCGTTACCTGGCGCGAATTCGCCAATCAGGATCGTGTCACCCGACATAGGGATCGAGCCCTGAACGGTTGCCCCGTTATAGGCGGCAAACTTTGGTTGCAGGTTGTCAATCTGAACAAGCGCGCGGATTATCGTGGCCATGGATTATGCTCCGTAAACTTCATAGATGTCGCGCCAAGGCCGGTTTTCATAAGCCACGCGTTTGATATTAATCAGATGCAGGGCGGTCACGTTGTCCGAGGTGATTGACCCCGAACAGGTGCCTGTCCCCAGCATGAATGAGGGTTCCAAGGCGGTTGAAAAACCCATACCGCCCATAATGCCCGGCGTGTTCACCAAAATCCGCCCGACCGGAATACGTGAAAATTCGGCTACCACTTGCGGGTCGTCGGAATGAATAATCGCTGTGTGCCCCCAGCCCTCGAATTTGGCGATGCTTTCCGCGATATTCACGCCCTCTTCGCTGGTTTTTGCCTCGTAAAAGGCCAGAACCGGGTTCAGTTTTTCAGCCGACAAGGGGCGTTTCCAGCCGACCACGGATTCCTCGGAAACAAGGCATCGGGTTTTCGGAGGAATAGAAAATCCGGCTTGGGATGAAAGGCTTTCAGGGCTTTGGCCAACATTTTTTGGGTTCATCGCCTGCTTG
>DJBQ01000155.1:393-9847 GCA_002430125.1 Rhodobacterales bacterium UBA5972 | reverse complement strand
CGCACCGCCCATTGTGTAGATGCCGGCGGCCGCCATGTTGACCGAACAGAACCCACCGTGGGCCGCATAATTCGGCGTGCCATAAGCCTGCGCCCACCAGCTTGTCAGCGATTGTGACTGATCGCGGCCGGTGAAAAACGCCAGTTTTTCGGGGTTTGTTTCGCGGATTGGCCGCAGCCAGCCTTCGGCAATGTCAAAGGCTTCATCCCATGTGATTTCTTCAAACTCGCCTGAACCACGCGGGCCGACGCGTTTCATTGGTGCGCGCAGGCGGGAGGGCGCGTAATGCTGCATGATCCCGGCGGAACCTTTGGCGCAAAGTACGCCTTTATTGACCGGGTGGTCGCGGTTGCCCTCGATATATTTCACGGCCCCGTCTTTCATATGCACATCAATGCCGCAGCGGCAGGCGCACATGTAACAGGTGGTTTTGCGGATCTCGTCTGAAACCTCGGGCGAGGTATCAAGCGCGGGTTGATCAAAAGCAGGCATATTAGGGTCCCCGAATCCGGTTTCAGTGTTCAGCATTAAAACATATTAGATCATTTGAATGTTTGTAGCCATGGCAGATGGGTAATGTCCAGAATACTGACTGCGACAATTCATTTTTGCGGCTTTCTGTCGCTTGGCTGGCTGCCCTGTCACGTGGGGTTGGCGGTGTTTTTGGCGCTGGCGACAGCCGCCAGAGCGATCGACGCCAAACGCGCGGCTGGTGGGTCCGAGCGGCTGGTCAGCAATAACGGCACTTTGGCCCCGGTGATCAGGCCGGCAGCGCAACCACCTGACAGGTACACCAAAGCTTTGAACAGGACATTTCCGGAAACGATATCCGGGACGACGATAGCGTCGGCACGCCCTGCCACCGGATCATCGGCCATGCCTTTGATTGCGGCCGAATGCGCGGACAGGATCAGGTCAAGCGCCAAAGGGCCGGAAAAATCCGCATCCGCAATATTTTCAATCGCCCAATCGCGCAATTCGCGGGCCTCGGTTGAGGACGGGATCGACGAAATCGGGCTTTCGGTCGCGCTGAGAAAGGCGATTTTTGGTCGGGAATTGCCAAGTTTATGCAGCAGCGTCACCACTTCTTGGGCTGCGGTTTTGCGGGTCGCCAGATCGGGGGAAACATTCACCGCGGCATCTGTGATAAGGATCGGTTGCCCACCCGCCGGATGGCTGAGGTGGAAAATATGGATCAAGCGGTTGCCGGTTCTAAGGCCAGCGGTTTTGGCAATCGCGGTTTTCAGGAACATATCCGAATGCAACTGCCCCTTCATCAGGATGTCAGCCTGGTCGTGCCCACAGGCATAGGCAGCAGCGGCACCAGCGTCTGCTTCACCGATTGTGTCGATCAACGGGTAACTTGAAATGTCCCAGTTCAATTGATCGGCGACCCGCTGGATATCGGAGCGTTCGCCAGTGAAAACCGGGGTCATGATGCCAAGATCGGTGGCTTCTTTGGCCGCGATCATCGGCAATTCGGCACCGGCACGGGCAATCGCCACGCGCGGCGGCGGCAGGGCTTGGGCACGGGCCAACAGATCAGCCGGGCAAACCGGTTCGATTTGACTGAGAAAGGGCGAGGCAGGGCTGGTCATTCAAGTGCGCCTTGAGGTTCGGACATCTGGCAGGCAAGAGGCCCGAAATAACCGGGCTGGTCAATGCGACCAGCCCGGTTAATTGGTCAGATGCTTTTTTGCGGGCGCATGTCGGCGGCATTGATCCCAGCCACAGCGACAGGTTTTTTCATCGCGTCCCGGCGGAACGGTTCGCCCAGTTCCTGATTGATCATCGCTTCGATAAAGGTGGTTTTGCCGTGCTTCATCTGGTCCTTGACGGCTGTCGCCAGCATATCTGTCAACTCGTCCATCGTGCGGGCCTGAACGCCTTGCAGGCCACAGGCTTTGGCGATGCCAGAATAGCTGACATTTTCGTCAAGTTCCGTGCCGACAAAATTGTCGTCATACCATAGAGTGGAGTTGCGTTTTTCAGCACCCCACTGATAGTTGCGAAACACAATCATCGTGATCGCCGGCCAGTCACCGCGACCGATGGCAACCATTTCGTTCATCGAAATGCCGAACGCTCCGTCACCGGCAAATCCGACAACTGGCACGTTTGGATTGCCGATTTTAGCCCCGACGATGGACGGGAAACCATAGCCACAAGGGCCGAACAGGCCGGGGGCAAGATATTTGCGGCCCTCGTCAAAACTTGGATACGCGTTGCCAATGGCGCAGTTGTTGCCAATGTCCGAACTGATGATCGCGTCCTTGGGCAGGGCCGACTGGATCGCACGCCAGGCTTTACGCGGGCTCAGCCATTCGGGTTTGCTGGCGCGGGCGCGCTGGTTCCATGTAGTGCCGACATCGTCATCCTCGTGATCCATCGAGGTCAGTTCCTGCGCCCATTTGGATTTCAGATCGCCGATCATCGCTTTGCGGGTTGCCCGACCGGCGTCGCCTGCTGACGGGGCCAGTTGTGCAAGGATACCATCGGCCACTTTGCCCGCGTCCCCAATGATGCCAACCGCCACAGGTTTGGTCAGCCCGATACGATCCGCATTGATGTCAACCTGAATGAGTTTGGCGTCTTTCGGCCAGTAATCAATGCCGTAACCTGGCAGGGTCGAAAACGGGTTCAGGCGTGTGCCAAGGGCCAGAACAACATCCGCCTTGCTGATCAATTCCATCGCCGCCTTGGAGCCATTATAACCAAGCGGGCCAACATGCAGCGGGTGATTGCCGGGGAAGGCGTCGTTATGCTGGTAGTTACAGCAAACCGGCGCGTCCAGACGTTCGGCCAGTGCGGCGGATTTGCCGATGGCACCCGCAAGGATCACACCGGCACCGTTCAGGATGACGGGGAATTTCGCTTCGGACAACAGACGTGCGGCTTCGGTTACGGCGGATTCGCCGCCAGCGGGACGTTCAAATTCGACGATTGCAGGCAGGTTGATGTCGACCACTTGTGTCCACATATCGCGCGGAATGTTGATCTGGGCCGGGCCTGAAAGGCGTTTGGCGTTCATGATCACGCGGTTCAGAACTTCGGCGACGCGGGTTGGGTCGCGGACTTCTTCCTGATAACAAACCATGTCTTCAAACAGTTTCATCTGCTCGACTTCCTGAAAGCCGCCCTGACCGATGGTCTTGTTGGCGGCTTGCGGGGTGACCAGCAGCATTGGTGTGTGGTTCCAGTATGCGGTTTTAACGCAAGTGACGAAATTGGTGATGCCGGGGCCGTTTTGAGCAATGATCATCGCCATTTTGCCGGTGGTGCGGGTGAAGCCGTCGGCCATATAGCCGCCGTTACATTCGTGCGCCACGTCCCAGAACTTGATGCCGGCGGCCGGGAAGTTATCGGAAATCGGCATGAAGGCGGACCCGATGATGCCAAATGCGTGTTCGATACCGTGCATTTGCAGGGTTTTTACAAAGGCTTCTTCGGTGGTCATTTTCATGTCTGGAATCCTTGAGAAAAAATTTGGCTAGGGAATCCGCCGTTTGGCGTTGCGCGGGTTATGAAACATGAAGGGGCAAAGCGTTAGGTCCAGATTTAGACACGGATAAGTCCAGCGCCTTTGACCTGCGGCCAAAACGAGGGCGCTGCCCTCGCGCTCCCGGAGTATTTTTGAAACTATGATGAAGGATCAGTTCAGGGCGGCGTCGATCCGGCGCACGCCTTCGGGGATTTTTTCTGCGGCAATCGAGGAATAGGCGAGGCGGAAATAGTTATTCGGGGCATTATCGTCGTCAAAAAACGGGCTGCCGGGTTCGATCAACACGCCGTTGGTGCGCAGTTTTGCGGCCAGTATTTGAGTGTCGATACCGTCGGGGGCTTTCACCCAAAGGCTTGATCCGCCAAACCCGGCGCTGCCTTCGACGCGCAAAGGTGTTGCAGCCAAGGCTTTGTCCATCACGGCGCGACGTTTGTGAAAGGCATCGCGCATGGTTTTCACCATGGCGTCGTAATGCCCAAGCGCCAGAAAATAGGCGGTTGTGCGTTGGATATGACCGGGCGGATGGCGCAACAGCGCGTGGCGTAGGGCGCGGGCTTGCGCGATGAACGGCTCCGAGCCGACCAGATAGCCAAGTCTGAGGCCGGGAAACAATGATTTTGAAAAGCTGCCGACGTAAATAACCCGGCCATCCTGATCCAGTGATTTGAGGGCCGGGGTCGGGGGTTTCAGAAAGCTCATTTCGAACTCGTAATCGTCTTCAATCACCAAAAAATCCCGTTCGCGGGCCAGTTTCAGCATTTCATGGCGACGGGATATCGGCATTGTTACGGTGGTGGGGCATTGATGGCTTGGGGTCGTAAAGACCACATCAACGTCTGGCGGCAAAAGAGAGGGCGGCAGGCCAAGCGCGTCAACGGCAATCGGGTGGTTTTGGCTACCGGCATGGCGCAGGATATCCCGCAGGCCGGGATAACCCGGGTCTTCATAGGCTGCGACGCGGCCTTTTTGCAGCAGAATTTGCGCGACCATCCACAGGGCATTTTGCGCGCCGACCGTGACCAGAATCTGTTCGGGTCTTGCCAGAATACCGCGCCGCGGCAGGGTGTGGCGAGCGATGAAATTGACCAGTTCAGGGTCATCGCGTTCGGCGTAATCCGAAGTTAAGCTGTCGAAATCTTTCTTACCAAGTGCCTGATGCGCGCAGAGCCGCCAGCTGGATTGGTTGAACAGTTCGGGATCGGCCTGCCCATAGATGAACGGATAAGGATACTTTCGCCAGTCGGCAGGTTTTTCCACAAGCCGCGCACCGGTGAATTTGCGTTGTAATGCACGGTTCCAATCGACGGTGTCGTTGCCTTGGCTAAAGCTGGTGTCAGGCAACGGCGAAACCGGCGCTGTGGCTGAAATATAATATCCAGAACGGCTGGTCGATGACAGGTAATCGTCGGCCACCAATTCGTTATAGGCCAGCGTAACCGTTATGCGTGATATTCCCAGATGGGTGGCAAGTCGGCGCGAGCTTGGCATTTTTTCGCCGGGGCGATACCGCCCGGACAGCACAGCCGAGGCCACGATTTGTTGAATCTGGCTTTGTAATGTGCCCTGAAATCCCGGATCCAGAAAGAATGTCTCTTCGCCTATTGCCATGATACCTCGCTATCTGGCCTTAGATAGCGGAAAATCTGGCCTTATAAAAGAGGCGGTCGTCAAAGGCGGGCGAAAAACGACCGGCCTTCTTCGTTATAAAAGAATGGCACGCGAGCGTTGCGGTCGGGTTCTTTCAGGTCAGCCTCGACCTCGGCCAGTACCACTTCGGTGATAAACGGCAAGTCAAAGCTGCGGGCCTTTTCCAGCGGGATCCATTGCAGCATGCTGAGTTCTTCGCTGGCTTGCGAGAAATCATCCAGATCGCTGACAATCCGGTCGGCATCGACCAGAAAGAACCGCGCATCAAACCGGCGCGGACGGCCGGGGGGGGTTATGGCGCGGAAAACGAACTTCATGCCCTCACCGGTTGGCATAACGCCGTGTTCAAAATAAGTGCGCCAATCTTCGGGCATATTCGCGGCAAGTTCTTTGGCGGCCACGTCAGGTCGGCCCAGTAACAATCCGGTTTCTTCCCACATTTCACGCAAAGCCGCCAGAATAAGCGGCACGGCCAAGGTCGGGTCGGCGTCGGTGCGCAGACGCGCCATACATTGATCTGACAAGGGGCTCGCAAGGGGGACATTACTGTCAGCGCTGTCTAAGGCGCCACCGGGAAAGACGAATTTTGACGGCATGAAGGCGGCGTTTTTGCCGCGCTGACCCATCAGAACCTTTGGCTCAGTGAATTTGTCGCGCAACACAATCACCGTTGCTGCGTTGCGGATTTGGGTCTTGTCCATTGGAGCCCGATCAGAGTTGTTCAGCGCTAGATTGTCGGATCAGGCAGCGCTTGTCCAGTTGATCCGGTGGCATTATGGCTGCCATCCAGTTGAAAGCCATGCATCCGCTTTGCCCATTGAATTGCGACGAACAGGCCCTTGAAGCGCGGCAATAAAAACAGCGCTAAAGTGACAAATACCGACACAAACCCGATTGCCATAAGCAACGGGTCAGGCCGGAATGTGGTAAAAACTATAAGTAGCATCGGCGCCAGCAAGTGGCCTGAAACCAGAATTGTCAAATAGGCCGGGCCGTCATCAGCGCGGTGATGAAACAATTCTTCGCCACACACAGCACAGGTGTCGCGGGTTTTCAGGTAGGATTTCATTAAAGGCCCCGCACCGCAATTGGGGCACTTCAACCGGACACCACGCAGAATTGCTGGCTTTAATGGGCGATCTGTACTGGCTGGGTTGGTCATCAATTTGTCCTGTCTGGTGTTGGACAGATACGCGCTGTCGGTAAGAAAACCCACCCATTCCGGAGCGCTTGCGTCGCGATGTCGCAAAGCCTGCAAAAATAATCCGACGGAAACTGCCACGAGCGGCGTTTGAGTGTGTGAAAGGCAGCAAACAGGCGGCCTTGTTGCAAACGGAGCGTAACAAATGAAAACGAGCAGATTCTTAACCCTTGGTGCAATCTCAGTGGCTATCGCCGCAGTTTCCTTGGTGCCTGCCATGGCTGCCAAAGACGGCGAAGGCAAACAGCATCACGGCCCGCAGGCGTTTTTTGAACGCATGGACGTTGATGGTGACGGCAAAGTCACCACCGCCGAAATCGCCGCCGCGCAAAAGGCGCAGTTCGCAACCTTTGATACGGATGGCGATGGTTTTCTGTCGAAAGACGAGATGCTGGCGGCGGGCAATGAACGCGCCCAAAAGCGTATCGCCGACCGGGTCGAGCATATGATGAAACGCGGTGACACCGATGGCGATGGTAAGATCAGCCTCGCAGAAGCGGAACAAAACCCACGAATGGAACGCATGATGGCGCGTCTTGACACCGATGGCGACGGCGCAATTTCGACCGAAGAAATGCAAGCGATGCGCAAGCATGGCATGGAACACGGCTTCGGCATGAAAAAACACGACTAAGCTGGTTTGAAACGCCGGTCCGGCTGCGCGCAGTAGCCGGACCAATTGCCTTTCCAGGCAAAACGAACTACCCGATTTGGTCATGCAGATGCCTTTTGACGCCATGACAGACCTGAGTGATGACGCATTGCTGGCGCTTTATGGCAATGGCGACAGCATGGCTGCGGCGTCGCTTACGGCGCGGTTGACGCCGATGGTCTTTCGGCTGGCAAAACGATTGTTGTCAGACGCGGCCGAGGCCGAGGATGTGACGCAGGAAGGCATGTTGCGCCTGTGGAAGATTGCTCCTGAATGGCGGCAAGGCGAGGCAAAGGTTTCAACCTGGCTTTACCGGGTGACGACAAACTTGTGTACGGACCGGCTGCGCAAGCGCCGCGGCGTGGCACTGGATGCTATCGCCGAACCGATGGATGACACACCGGGAATTGAGGCGCGGATGATCAGCGATAATCGGGCCGAGGCGTTGAATGGCGCCTTGGCAAAATTGCCGGATCGACAGCGCGAGGCCGTGGTATTGCGGCATATCGAAGGCTTGGCGAACCCGGAAATCGCCGAAGTTTTGGACATCAGCGTTGAAGCGGTCGAAAGCTTGATCGCGCGCGGAAAACGCGGCCTTGCAGTAATGCTTTTGGGGCGCAAACAAGAATTGGGACTGGACGGATGACACGCAAGGATATTTTACAGGAAGCTGATATGGATCAGGATCTTGCAGCATTTTTTGCGGCCGGACAAGCCGAAGGGGATACGCCCTCGGACCGACTTATGCTGAACGTGCTGGCAGATGCCAAACGCGCGCAACCGCAACCTTGGGCGCTGCCGGAACGTGCCATTGTTCGCCCAATCAAAAGGTTTGATATGTCGCGTCTTTTTGGCGGTTGGCAGGCGGGATCAGCCTTGGCTAGTTTTCTGGCTCTCGGCGTTTTTCTAGGCTACACAGCGCCGGTTGGTGTAACTGCGTTCACCGATGCGTTGGCGGTAAGTGCCGGACTGGAAACTGGTGCTGCAAGTGAATTCAGCCTTGATGATCTAATGGCAGAGGGATGAGCGATGACTGAACCTGAGCACTCAAAAACACGAAAATGGCGTTGGTATCAATATCTGCTGGTGCTGTCCTTGGGGGCTAACCTGTTGGTCGTAGGTCTGGTTGGCGGCGCCGTTTTGCGCGGAGCACCTGAACATATCCGCGAGTTCCGCGCAGCCAATGCGTTGGGATTGCGGGCCTATATTCGGGCGCTGGACGACGAAAGCAAACAGGCATTGATCCAGGCGATTGCCAAGAACAATGACAGCGAGAGTATCGGAAAGCCGGCGATTTACGCGCATCTAAAGGAATTGTCGGCGGCGTTGACGGTTCAACCTTACGACAGCGCGGCCGTTGCCGCAGTTTTGGCGCGGCATGGTCAGGTTATTTCGGGCAATGTTGCGGTCGGACACGGCATACTGATGTACAGAATAGACGCGATGACGCCAGAGCAACGGGTGGAATTTGCAACCCGCCTTGCAGGTCACCGACGTTGACCCGTCGTTGATCCGGCGCTTTTAGGCGGCACGCGTGAACAAGGTTACCATGTTTCGCCCTTCGGATTTTGACGCGTAAAGCGCTTTGTCCGCTTCAGCGATCAAGGCATCCACGTCCGGCATATCGGGATCGCCCAATGTGACGCCGATGCTGACCGTGATATTCAAATGACGGCTGCCATTTAGGGCAGCAAACGGCGATTCCTCGATAACCCGTCGCAACCTTTCCGAGGCTGTGCGTGCCTGCGCTTCGCTGGTGTCTGGCATCGCAATCAGAAATTCTTCGCCGCCAAGGCGCGAAATCAGGTCTATGCCGCGCAGGTTTTCCTGCATTCTGATGGCAAATTCCTTAAGCACCTGATCCCCTGCGGCATGACCGTTCAGATCGTTCACACGTTTGAAGTTGTCGATATCAAGCAGCATCAGCGCGAATCCCTTGCGGCTTTCGCAGGACCGTTCGACAATTTTGCTAAGGTGCTGGCGGGCATACCGGCGGTTATAAAGTCCGGTCAAAGGGTCGGTTGCGGCCAAACGCAGCGTGTCGGTTACATTGTTGCGCAGGCTGTCGGACATGCGTTTATGGCGAATTTGCCCAGTCAGGCGGGCGATCAGTTCGGCGGGTTCAAACGGATCAAACAGATAGTCATTCGCCCCAAGATCGAGCCCCTTGGCTGCCTTGTCCTGATCGCCCTTAGGCACGGCCAGAACCACCGCCGAATGGCGTGATTTCGGGCGTGATCGCAGATGCGACACCAACCGCAAACCGTCGCCATAAGCCCCAAGCCGGGCATGGATCACAAAAACATCAGGCAATTCAGCGTCTTCCATGGCCATGATTGCCTGTTCGTCCGGGCAAATACGCGCCTTAATGTCTGGAATATTATCCAACATTTTCAACCATTTATTCCCAACCAGTGGGTTTGGTGGCACCAAAACAATATCGGCTGGCGGC
>DJBQ01000155.1:0-261 GCA_002430125.1 Rhodobacterales bacterium UBA5972 | reverse complement strand
GGCACCAAAACAATATCTGCTGGCGGCGGCGGAATATCACTGTGGGCAATTTGAAAATCTGTCAGCCCAAAGTCGCGCGACGTGCGGTCGCGCAAGCGCAATTCATCCAACATGAACTTTGACCGAAGCAGGTTTCGCACCCGCGAAAACAACGCCAGATCGTTAATCGGCTTGGTCAGGTAATCATCCGCCCCACATTCAAGCCCGCGCAGGCGGTCGGATGGTTCGTTCAGCGCCGTTACGATGACAACCGGAATATGC
>DJBQ01000048.1 GCA_002430125.1 Rhodobacterales bacterium UBA5972 | reverse complement strand
CAACAATCTCCTGTTCCCGGTCAGCGCAATGCCTGCCCTCGGCGCTCGCGCCTTTGAGGTGCATCACTGCAATTTCTGGCCCGAATGGGGTATCAAACTCGTCGACGAGGTGAATGCCGGAAACTACCCCGAAATCGCCCGGATGCTGGTCGAGGAGGGTATGCCTTTCTACAAGCTATGGGTCGATATCGAAAAGAACCACACCAGTGGCGACGGCTATCTCGACAAGCTTTGCATGGAGCTGATCGGCCTTCCGTCAAGCCGTTGCCGACCACCGACCCGCGATATCCGCGGGCTTTACCGAGACCGTTGCCACGCAATGATGAAAGCCATCGGCGTGCCACGGCTGATCGCCAAATGACAAGAAGACAGGCCGAAATCTGAAGAACTGACAATGAAGCAACAGGAGGAACAGAAATGAACAAGCTAAAGACATTGTTGACGCTAACCGAACGCCTGCTTATCCCATGGCATATTTCAGTGCGACGCGACGCACATTGACAAAAATGTGAGGCCCCCAATGACCCTGACCAGGACCAAAGCCCAATCTATCGCCTCGCACCTGAACCCCGAGGCGCGCGCCTTTATCGGAGGCGAGTTCACCGATGCCTCTGACAAGGCCACGTTTGAGACGATCAACCCCGCGACCGGGGCTGTTGTTGCGCGTGTGGCCCATTGCACTGGCGCCGATGTGGACCGCGCTGTCTCTGCAGCACGAAGGGTCTTTAACGATGGCATTTGGTCACGTGCCGACCCTGAAGACCGCAAGGCCGTGCTTTTGCGGCTCGCATCGCTGGTGCGTGCGCATAAGGATGAACTTGCTGTTCTCGAAAGCCTTGATTCCGGCAAGACCATCACCGATTGCCTGCATGAGATTGGCAATGAAGTGGCGAATTTCTTCCAGTGGTATGGCGAGCTAGCCGACAAATGCTTTGGCAAAGTCGCCCCCACCGGCGAAAACGCGATGGCGTTGATTGTCAAGGAACCGGCCGGTGTCGTCGGGTTGGTCCTACCCTGGAATTTTCCGTTGCTGATGGCCGCTTGGAAACTCGCGCCGGCCCTTGCCGCAGGGTGTTCGGCGTTAGTCAAACCGGCAGAGCAGACGCCGCTGTCGATCTTGCGTCTGGCCCAGCTTGCGCAGGAAGCCGGATTGCCGGACGGTGTATTGAACGTATTGCCGGGGATGGGCGAAACCACCGGTCAGGCGATTGGCAGGCACCCCGATATCGACATCGTATCGTTTACAGGCTCGACCGAAGTCGGCGGCTACTTCCTGCGCTACGCCGGCGAAAGCAATCTGAAGGTCATTGGGCTGGAGATGGGCGGCAAAAGCCCGTTCATTGTTCTGGATGATGCGGACATCAATGACGATCTGATCGAGCACGCGGCCATGTCGGCCTTTTGGAATGGTGGGCAGAATTGTTCGGCCAATATGCGCCAACTGGTTGATGCCAAACTAGCCGACGAGTTTGCCGAACGCGTCATTGCACGTGCCCGCGAATTCGTGCTGGGTGACCCGCTTGACCCAGAAACCAGCATCGGCGCTATGGTGACGGCAGAACATCAGACCCGGGTTATGTCCTATATCGGCAAGGGCAAGGCTGAAGGTGCAAAACTGCTGGAGGGCGGCGAAGCCATTGGACCGGGTTGTTTCATTCAACCCACCGTCTTTGCAGGTCTTACCCCCGACATGACCATCGCGCGGGAAGAAATCTTTGGCCCCGTTCTGGGCATCATGCCGGTCAAGGGCATGGACGAGGCGCTGCGCATTGCCCGCGATACCGAATACGGCCTACACGCGTCGGTTTTCACACGAGATATCGACCGCGCGCTTTACGCGGCGCGGCACCTGCCTTGCGGCACAGTGTCGGTCAACGGTTTTTCTGAAGGCGATGTAAAAACACCGTTTGGCGGTTACAAGCAATCCGGATCTCTGGCCCGTGACAATGGCACCGAAGCGATGGAACAGTATTTGCAGACCAAGACGATCTGGATCTGCACTGCTGATCCTAGGGGCAGAAATTGACCGAGATTTCCGTATACGTCCCGCTTTCGGAGACACAGCAGGACTTTCTGCGGCGCGGGGCGACCGGCGACACGATCCGGTTCTGTGATGAGACCACTGCCTGCGACAGCCCCGTAGTCTTCGGTAACCCCGATGCGCGGATAGTCATGTCGAACCAGAACCTTCGGTGGCTACAACTCGAATCCGTGGGCTTCGGGGAATATGCGGCGCTGGATTGGTCACGACCGGGCGGCGCCGCTATGGTCTCGAACCTTGCCGGATTCTTTGCCGATCCAGTGGCTGAAACGGCACTGGCCGGGATTCTGGCGTTCTATCGCGGCATCGACCAATTGGGTGAACTGCGGCGACGTGCCGAATGGATCGGCGATCCGATCCGGACCGGGCTGCGCCAGCTGACCGGCGCCAGGGTGGTTTTGTTCGGCAGGGGCGCGATCAATACCCGATTGGGTCAGTTGCTGGCACCATTCGGATGCAGGGTTGTGACTTTTGGCAGCGATTGGTTGAAGGTAGATCTGGAGGCCGAGCTTGCAAGGGCAGACGTTGTCGTGGCCACTGTGCCCGATACGCCAGCGACACGCGGCCTTTTCGATGCCAGGCGTTTCAGTCAGATGAAACCCCGTTCAGTTTTTTGCAATCTCGGACGTGGTTCGTTGGTCGAGGAGACTGCATTGGCAGAGGCGCTAAACTCCGGCCATCTGAGCGGTGCGGTGATTGACGTAACGCGCGACGAACCCTTGCCCGCAGGCCACCCGTTCTGGAAAACACCAAACACCATCCTCACCCAGCACTCCGGTGGCGGTACGAGCGATGAGATTGATCGCAAGATCAACACGTTCCTCACAAATCTCGCCCGATTTCATGCGGGTAAACTTCCACTCGGCCTAGTCGATTTCACCAAAGGTTACTGATGCCAACGATCGCCAACATCCGCTGCGTCCTGCTGTCGTCGCCCTATGCCGATGCAGATGACCCTGAAATCAAGGAATGCTTTCCCAATGGCCCCAAACGGACCATCGGCATGGTGGAGGTGACGCTCGACAATGGCGTGACGGGGCTAGGTGAAGGTTATCTGGCTGTTTTTGCGCCGCTGGTGTTCAAATCTATTGTCGAACTTTGCACCCCGCAGGTCA
Organism: Rhodobacterales bacterium UBA5972; assembly: GCA_002430125.1. Classification (GTDB taxonomy): domain Bacteria; phylum Pseudomonadota; class Alphaproteobacteria; order Rhodobacterales; family Rhodobacteraceae; genus UBA5972. The sequence continues at coordinate 1,722 of DJBQ01000048.1, read as the reverse complement.
TTGGCAAGGACGGCTTTGACATTGAACGCCGGGTGAAGGACCTGCGTTCGCTTTGCGACTACTGGTCGCTGCAAGGTGCCGCCCGGCACGTCATTGCGGCCTTCGAGATCGCATTGCAGGATGCCAAGGGGAAATCTTTGGGCCTTCCGGTCTATGAGCTTTTGGGTGGCGCTAAGGCCGATAGTATTCGTATTTACGGTTCCGGCGGTTGCTGTGATGCCAAAGAGCAGTTCTTGCGCGAATTTGATCAACTCGCGGGCCTCGGCATCACCCTGTACAAGATCAGGTCGGTGAAACGGGATATCTTGCGCACAGCTTGGGTGCTGAACCAGGCTGGGCACCGGGGAATTGAGGTGGGGGTAGATATGTGCCAAAACCTCGCCGATCCACCGCAGGCGGTCGACGATGTCGTTGGTTTTGTCGAAAGTGTCCATGCGCTGACGGATCAGCGGATGATCTTCGTTGAAGAGGCGATCGGGCCTGACTGCCCCGAAGGGTTCCGCGAGTTGCGCGGCAGGATTGACGTTAAGGTATGTGGTGGCGAGATCATCACCACGCCCAAGGAGATGATCGAACGCATCAACCACGATGTGTATGATTTCGTTCAGCCGGATGCGTCGGTCATGGGTGGGATTTCGGCGGTAATGGATGTGTTTGATGCGGCCAATGCGAAGGGCATCGATGTCGTCGTGCATGCCTGGGGCGGGGCCGCCGCGATAATGGCCAGCTACCATGCTGCTTTCGCGGCAGGAGGCAAATTGGTAGAATATCCGATGCTGGCCTTCCCACTTGGCGCCGAAATGATCGGCGATCAAGGCCTGATTGAGAAGGGCCGTTTGTTGCGCCCTACCGCCCCTGGTCTTGGCTTGACACTCACACCCGAGATGGAGACGCGATATACTTTCGATGAAACCGCTGTCTATTCTTGTGCGCTCATCGACTTTGGGCCACCGCCCGATAGTTACTGGGCAGACGATTAAGATTCCGTCGCAAAGCTCTCTCGAGGGTGCGAAACAGCGGCGAAAATTGTCCTAAATGGGCGCATATTAATGCGGATTGGCAGCCGGACTGAAAGCTCACGTTGTTTAGAAAGTGGCTGCTTGCAAAGATTTTCTCCCCCAAAACGAATTGCCGCTTTGGTGGGCCACAGCGCGCCAACTGACGGTCCAGCGAAGGTCCGGATTGGGCCGATTACGACGTTCAGGATGCAGTCTCGTCGAATGTCCGTTTCGTTTGCTCCCCCCAAGCGTCCCCGGTGAGAAAACAAAGATCATACAGTCTAACCGCCGACGCCTCGCGCCCGCAGGTAAGCCGCTTGAGCACTTCCGGCGCAAGGTATGCCAACCGTAGTTGCCGACTGACATGCCGCTCAGCCAGCCCGACGGCCTCAGCCAATTCCAGGATCGTGCTAAACTCGCCAGCGTCCATGCGCCGCCGCCAGCCCCATGCTCGGCCGATTGCGCGCAAGACATGCGGGTCCTGCGTTTGATCCTCGCTCGGCAGATAGTCGGCGGGCGGCAGGATTTTTGGTCGACCGTTCTTCTTGCGAACCTTCAACGGGATCAAGACGCGGATCGTGTCATTGGCATTGGTCATTCGGCTGCCTCCAGACTACGCGGCGCGACCATCTCACGGATGACGCCTGCGATCCCCTCGCGCCTGATGTCGACCTCGAGCCCCGAGGCGGTGACGGTGACGCGCGCGGAATTGCTCTTCGAGGTT
>DJBQ01000121.1:1421-8421 GCA_002430125.1 Rhodobacterales bacterium UBA5972 | reverse complement strand
TACGACCATTTCGTCATAACCCTCGACCTCTTCAAAGGTGCGTTGCAGCATCGCTGCCGGGTCTTCGTCATAGCCGCGAAACCAGTCGCCATAAGCTTTGGTCACACGTTTCGGGGTATCCAATAACCCCTCACGGGTCGGGTCATCGCCCGCCCATCTTAACAAAGTTCGCACGGCTTCTTCGGCTTGCGCGCGGGTCGGACGGATCACTAGACATTTGTCATCGTGTTCGGTTTCAATAGCCGGGTCATGAATATTCATGCCTTTATCCCTTCGGTTTCGCCTTAACTCAGCCTAAATTGGGCAATAAGACTTGGATTTACTAGTGCCTAATACGACCTTTTTGGTGTGGTTTCAGATATCACCCCGAATCTTAGGTTACTAAAAGGTGTTTAAACTGTAAGCCCAACAACTAATGGTTGCCTACGCCGAGTCCAGAGCATCCAAAATATCAGCCAGCAGATCATCAACATCCTCAAGCCCGATCGAGACCCGGACCAACCCGTCGCCGATACCCAAAACCTGTCGCTGTTCAATCGTCAGGCGTTGATGCGTCGTGGTGGCCGGATGGGTTACCAAAGATTTCGCGTCACCCAAATTGTTGGAAATCAAAATAATCTGGAGCGCATTCAGAAACCGGAAAGCGCCGTCGCGTCCGCCTTTGATATCCAGTGACAGAACCGTCCCGCCCTTGGTCATCTGCCGCGCAGCAAGGGCCTGTTGTGGATGCGACGCAAGCGACGGATAAATGGTGCGGGTAAGTTTTGGATGGCCCTCCAAGGCTTGCGCCAACGTCAGCGCCGCGTCCGCCTGTGCATTGCACCTGAGATCCAGCGTCTCAAGACCTTTCAGCATCACCCAAGCGCTAAACGGGCTGAGCGCGCCGCCGGTGTGTTTGAGGTAAGGCTCCAGCGTTTTGCGGATAAATTCGCGTGATCCAAGCACGACGCCGCCCAGACAACGCCCCTGCCCGTCTATATGTTTGGTCGCCGAATAGATTACAACGTCAGCTCCCAGCGTCAGCGTGCGCTGAAAAATCGGCGTGGCAAAGACGTTGTCAACCATCAGTAAAGCATTGTTTTTATGAGTAATTTTTGCGACACCTGCGATGTCAATCACCTCCAATGTGGGGTTTGACAGGGCTTCGAGGAAACACAGTTTGGTGTCAGGTCGAACAGCCGCCCTCCACGCATCAAGATCGGTGCCATCGACAAACGTCACCTCGACGCCAAACCGTGGCAGCAGGGTTTCGATGATGTAAAGGCACGATCCAAACAGCGCCTTGGCCGAAACCACATGGTCGCCAGCTTTCAGCGCCGAAAACAACGCGCCGTTAACAGCAGCCATACCGCTGGCCGTAGCAAACGCGTCTTCGGCCCCTTCAAGGGCGGCAATACGTTCCTCGAACATCCGCACGGTAGGATTGCCGTACCGGGCGTAAATAAACTCGTCATCGCCGGTTTTGATAAACCGTGCCTCGGCCGCCTCGGCATTGTCGTACACAAAACCCTGGGTTAGAAATATCGCTTCCGAGACTTCGCCATACTGACTGCGGCGAGTGCCGGCATGTACCAGTTTGGTTTTTGTCTTCCACGTATCTGACGTCGTATTTGGCATCGCATCACTCCGTTCATGCGAGTCGCATAAAAAAAACCCGTACCGCAAGCGATCGGGGGTTTCTGTCCGCGACCTGTTTAGTGGATTTGTTTAACGTGGCCCACAATTCGGTATAAATCGCCACAGTCACCGGAATAGGGGGTTTAATGGGCGTCGTCAATCCATTTGCCGGGCGCACCAGTCAGACCAGGACGCCACACCGAAACCCGCGTCCGGTGGTTGATCCAGAACCGCGATATATTCGATGGAATGACCTTCAGGATCTGCAAAATAGACCGACGATGTAGCGGTAAAAGGCAATCGAAGTGTCAAGATCACTGACGCTCAGGTGGGTTTCATATATGCTGGTTGGCACGGGCATCGCGGGGTGTGACATTGATACGGGCCTTTTTGGTGAACGTCCCACGCCAGGCTAGGGGCTGAAGTATGGTTGAGGTCAACACATTTCTGTGACGGCGATGCGGCTTGCACTTGCTTCTGAAAGGCGCAAACTGCGGCTGCAAAAACCGGAGCGCAATATGACCAAACCAATCGACCTATATTTCTGGCCCACGCCAAACGGCTGGAAAATCTCGATCGCGCTCGAGGAAATGGGGCTGCCGTACACCCTGCATCTGGTTAATATCGGTGCGGGTGAACAGTTCGCACCGGAATTCCTGAAGGTTTCACCAAATAACCGGATGCCGGCGATTGTCGATCATGATCGGCCAGACGGTGCGCCGATCTCGATTTTTGAATCAGGCGCGATCCTGCAATACTTGGCACGCAAAACCGGCCAGTTCTACGGCACAACGGACCGCGACCGGATCGAGGTTGATCAATGGCTGATGTGGCAGATGGGTGGACTCGGGCCAATGGCCGGGCAAGCGCATCATTTCCTGCATTATGCCCCGACAATGACGCCGCCACAGGACATTCCTTACGCCAAAAACCGGTATCGCAACGAGGTGAACCGGCTTTATGGCGTATTAAACCGCCGGTTGGCGGATCGGGATTTTGTGGCCGGCGATTTCTTTTCCATTGCCGATATGGCGATCTGGCCCTGGGCCTGCCTGTGGGAGCGCCAGGAACAGGATCTTGCCCAATTCCCGCAGATGAGCGCGTGGCTTGATCGCTGTTACGCCCGCCCCGGCGTAGTTGCGGGCCGCGCATTGGCCAAGGAATTACGTCAGGCAACCCAAAGCAAGGATGCGCAGAAAGTTCTTTTCGGTCAAAAAGCCCGCTGAGCAACGCGTACCTTCGTAACGCAATATCTGATCTGAATGCGACGTTTTGCTATGGTTCTTGTAAGGGGGCTAATGGCGCGCTGGTTTTCGGGACTGCTTATCTGGATTATCCTTGTGGTGCCCGCATTTGCTGAAACGCAAAAGGGTACCGCCCGCATTGGCGTATTAGCTTATCGTGGCTCTGAGCGACTTGAGCAAAAGTGGTTCGGACTGAAAAATTACCTTGATGGGACAGTTGCCGGTTGGAAGTTCGATATTGTCCCGGTCACCTTGAGTTCGGCAAAAACCAAGATCGAAGCCGGCGATCTCGATTTCATTGTTACGAATCCCGGGCATTTTTCCGAACTGAACCAAAACTACTTTATGAGTATTATTGCGTCGCGACAGCAACAGAAATCCGACGGCACCTATTCCAGCGCATTTGGCAGTGCCATTGTCACCCGCAAAGGCTCTGGAATTCTGTTGCTACAAGACGTTAGGGGCAAATCAGTTGCAGCAGTTGACCGCAATGCTTTTGGCGGATTCCAGTTGGCGTGGCGGGAATTCCAAGAGGTCGGAGTAGACCTGTTTGCAGATGATATCCGGTTGAATTTTGTCGGTTTCCCCATGGATCAGGTTATTTCTATGGTGCTGGATGGGCGTGCTGATGTCGGAATTGTGCGCAGTGGATTGGTTGAAGATCTGGCCGCGGAACACCTGATCAACCCGGACGATCTGGAGTTCTTGAATGCCACCGCGAACTACACGCATCCTGACATGACCAGCACCAGGCTTTACCCTGAATGGCCCTTTGCCGCATTCAATACCACTGACCCGGACCTGCGCGACAGGGTCGCCGTGGCATTGTTGACGGCGCGCAGCAACTTGTTTGCTCAGGAAAGTGGCATGGTCGATCTTTGGACTGCTCCGGTTCCAAACCGTTCTGTCGAGGAACTTGTTCTGGCCTATCGCAACCGGATTAATATCATGAATACCCCCAAACCTGAGTCCTACCAGTTAACAATCTTGGTTCTGCTGGGTCTGTCCGTTTTTGGCGGGGGAATAGCCATTTTGCTGCGCAAGAAATTTCCTTTGCGCACAGCATCATTGGCATTAGCAATTATGGAAACCGAGACCGACCTGGCCATTGCTCAATCCAGCAAAGACTCGGCAGTGCAGATGACGCGCCGAGAGCAGGAGATATTCGATCTGATTGCACAGGGGTTGTCCTCAAAGGAAATTGCCCGAAAGTTGTCGATCAGCCCGAAAGCCGTGGAATTTCACCGCGCAAACCTGTTGAAAAAATTCGGTGCACGCACGTCAAGCCAGATGGTCGCAATGGCAACCTAGGGAAAACCCCAGTACTTTGACCGATTTCCAGATGGTCGGCCGAGTAGCACATATCTGATCTGGCTGTCACCATTCAGTTATGGTCCGATCCTCGGGCCGTAATTTGGGAGGACGACAATGAAACTGTTCAAAGCTCTGGCAAAGATACTCGTGCCAATAAGCCTGCTGATGGCGATGATCGCAACGCCCGGTTTGGCGAATGAACGATATTCACAACTGCGGGCGGCGCTTAGTCTTTATGAGAGTCATCCTTGGCAAACCGGGTGAACAGTTTCATCTGCGACATGATAAAGACAAACAAAAGCCCGGTCAGAACGAATGTCTTGAAAGTCACCCAGCTATCGGTTGACATGGTGCGCCAGACGACCTCGTTTGCAATCGCAAGACCTGCGAAAAACAGGGCCATACGACGGGTGAAAATCATCCAGCCTTCGCGTTTCAGCGGCATTGCCCCGTCCATCACATATTGCAGGTAACTTTCGCCGCGCAATAAGCCAAATCCAAGGATCGCTGCGAAAAGTGCATAAAGGATCGTCGGCTTCATCTTGAAGAACCGCTCGTCATTAAACCAGATGCCAAGGCCGCCAAACACCACGACCAGAACCGCTGTCATCAGTTGCATTTTTGACAGCTTGCCGGTGCGCCACCATAAAAACCCGGTGGCCAGCAGGATGACCGGGATGAACACAGTCGTGGCGATGATAAAGCCCTGATAATCGGTGCCAAGGATCGTGAAGGTTTTATCCTTGATCTTTGAGTAGCCAAAGAAAAACAGGATCACCGGGCCCAGCTCAAGGGCCAGTTTCAATCCGGTGCTGATGGGTTTTTTTTCGGTCATTTTGTTCCTTTAACGGCTTCATCCGCCGAATTCCACAAGAACTGCGCCAAGTGCGATCAATCCCATCAAAGCCGCACGACGCGGCCCGACGGTTTCTTTCAGGAACACGATCCCGATGACAAGCGCAAATAAGGTTGAGGTCTCACGTAAAACCGCCGCCTCGCCGACTTTGTCAAGCCGTGTGGCCAGCATGATTGACCCAAAGCTGAAATAGGCCACGACGCCGCCGATGACACCGCGCCAGACCAGCGGCGCGCGCTCGCCTTTGGGCAGGGCCAGCAGACGGCGGTGAACCAGAATAGGAATGGCGATACCGTCGAACATGAAAAACCACGCAAGAAAGGTAAAAGGATCGCGCGTGGCGCGAATGGCGTAGGCATCAAAGGTTGTGTAACCAGCGACCAGAATACCGGTCAGAAAAGCCAAGATCAGGGCGTGATACAAAATACCTCGGTCAACTTTGGTTTTCACCAGATTATAAAGTGCGAGGCCAAAGATGCCGCTGACCAGCACCGCAAACCCCAGCCATTGCAGCGGTGCATAGTGTTCCTGAAACACCATGCCAGCCGCCAAAACTGTGATCAGCGGGCCAGTGCCGCGAACAACCGGATAAACCACGGTATAGGCGCCAAGGCTGTAGGCACGGGCCTGCAAAAGTTTATAGACGATGTGGATAACAACGGCGGTCGCAAAGAGCGGCCACATATGCGCCTTTGGGAACGGCACGACAAAAAGCACAAGCGGCACCGCCATCAAGCCGTAGCTAAGATCGATTGCGCCGCGTGTAATCCACGGGTCATGCCGGCCTTTTTGCATCGCACCAAAAACCGCGTGCAGAACTGCGGCCAGCAAAGCAAGTGCCAGCGCCAACCGGTGCCCGGCATCCGTGCCTTCGAGCGACAGAAACCAGTCAGTCATGATTGCGACAGCTTCGCTGTGCCGCCCCGGCCGGGGGTTCCACCCCCGGACCCCCAGGAGTATTTTTGAAACCATGATAGTCGGTTGAGCATTACTCCAGCCCAGTCAGCGCTCGCGCGAAGTCTTCTGGATCAAAGGCTTGCAGGTCATCGATTTGTTCGCCAACCCCAATGGCGTGGATCGGCAGGCCGAATTTATCGGCCAGCGCCACCAGAACGCCGCCCCGAGCGGTTCCGTCGAGTTTGGTCATCACAAGGCCTGAGACATCGGCGATTTTCTGGAAAATCTCGACCTGGAGTAAAGCGTTTTGGCCGGTGGTTGCATCAAGTACCAGAAGTGTATTATGCGGCGCGGTCGGGTCTTTCTTGCGGATAACGCGCACGATCTTGGCGAGTTCTTCCATCAGGTCCTGACGGTTATGCAATCGGCCTGCGGTATCGATCATCAACAAATCAGCACCGTCCTGTTCGCACTTGGTCATCGCGTCAAAGGCGAGGCTGGCGGGATCGGAGCCTTCCGGCGCGGTCAGGACCGGCACACCGGCGCGATCGCCCCAGACTTGCAGTTGTTCAACGGCAGCGGCGCGAAAGGTATCGCCAGCCGCGATAACCACGGTTTTCCCTGCGGCACGGAACTGGCTGGCGAGTTTACCGATCGTGGTGGTTTTGCCAGACCCGTTGACGCCGACCACCAACACCACCTGCGGCTTTTTCGGATAAAGCGGCATCGGGCGGGCAACCGGCTCCATTATGCGGGTGATTTCGGCGGCGAGCAGGCGCTTTATATCATCGGACCCGAGTTTCTTGCCAAAGCGGCCCTCGGCCATGTTGGCCGTGACGCGCAGGGCGGTATCAACCCCCATGTCAGCAGCGATCAGCAGTTCTTCGAGGCTTTCCAGCATCGCGTCGTCAAGTGTTCGCTTGACCACACTGTGCGGTGCATCACGGCCAAGCAGGCGGCCCAACAGGCCGGGTTTACTTACGGGTTTTGCAGTTGCCGGCACGGTTTGTGGTGTGCTTGGCGGGCGAGGTGTCGGAGCGGGAACCGTAATTGGCTCTGGCTCTGGCTCTGG
>DJBQ01000121.1:0-1263 GCA_002430125.1 Rhodobacterales bacterium UBA5972 | reverse complement strand
CTGGCTCCGGCTCCGGCTCCGGCTTGTTCTGGCTCTGGCTCTGGCTCTGGCTCTGGCTCTGGCTCTGGCTCTGGCTCTGGCTCTGGCTCTGGCTCTGGCTCTGCGAGGATGTCAGGCACTACGGGCGCGACGTCAAGTGTGTCTTCGACGACTTCTTCGCCACCATCTTCGATGATTGCGTCCAAGCCTTCGTCCAGCTTGGAGGAAGACTTGAAAAGGCGGTTCTTGAGTTTTGAGAAAAACGACATTCCGGCCTTTCATCTGCAAACGGGGCTTAAGACCTTCACCTAATAGGTGTCCACGCCAAGGGAAAGGTCCATTTGCCGCCGAAAAGAACTTGTCATTGCATTTGATACAAATCAATTCGCACGATTCTGTTTCGCGTTATGGTTAGTCGTGGACAGATCAGGAGGCTCAGATGGCCATCAAAAATATCCTTGTTGCATTCAGCGGTTCAGAAAGCTCGCGTTCGGCGGTCAAGCTGGCCCGTCAGATGATGGAAAAATACGACGCGCATCTGACGGGGGCTTTGACTTATGCGCCCAGCGAAGTCAGCACGACCCTGAAACCCTATGCTTCTGCCGAGTTGACGGCAGTGATATCGGCCGCTGAACAGGATCGGCGAACGGCGATACACACGGAATTCCTTTCCGTATTGGGCCTGCCCGAAGGCGAAAAGGTCCATTGGATCGAGGCTGGTGGCGATGTTGACTATTCCTTGATGGAACTCGCGCGGACCTATGATATTGTATTGATTGGTCAATATGACGGTACGCGGGAAAACCGCAACCTAGTGCCGCATCCGGACATGATTGCGTTGCACAGCGGCAGACCGGTGTTAGTTGTGCCGCCTGAGTTGCCTGACACTGTTTTGAACGACAAAGCGGTTCTGGCATGGGACGGTGGAAAATCTGCCGCACGGGCGATGTCTGACGCGTTGGACATTTTGGCCAGCAAATCCGAGGTGACGCTGGTTTCAGTCGGCGACGGCAATGCAGAGACTTTGGCCAAGCTTAACCGGGTTGCAGCACATCTGAAGACCCATGGTATCGTTGGCGAGGCCGAAATCGTGCCCCGTACCAAACGGTCAATTGCTAAGGTTTTGCTGGAAGTTGTTGAAAAACACCAGGCTGGCATTCTGATTATGGGGGCTTACGAGCATTCCAAATTTTTCGAAGATATCTGGGGCGGCACCACCAATTCGGCGATCAATTCCGCCAAGGTGCCTGTCCTGATGTCACACTAGAACTTCCCTGGCAGCCC
>DJBQ01000070.1 GCA_002430125.1 Rhodobacterales bacterium UBA5972 | reverse complement strand
CAAGCAGTGGCAGCAGCTTGATCCGCCGTTTTCCGTTTAAAGGCCAACGCAACAGAAAGGGTCACGGTACAGTGGCACGTAAGTTCAGAGGCGAAAGTGTTCACAAGGTGGACAGCAAGGGCAGGGTATCAATCCCAGCCCCGTTTCGCCGTGTGCTTGAAGAAAACGATCCCGAATGGACTGAGGGCTTGTACCCAAATCTGGTGATAGTTTACGGCGACAAAAATCGACAGTTCCTTGAAGGCTTTACGATGACGGCGATGGCCGATGTCGACAGCCGGATCGAGGCGTTGCCGCGTGGATCGCGCAATCGGCGGATATTGGAACGGATGTTTTCAGGACAAGCCGTATCGATGCAGGTTGACGAAACCGGGCGGTTGGTTTTGTCCCCCAAGCTGCGTGAAAAAATAAATATCAAAGACGAGGCCGTGTTTGTCGCCTCAGGTGACACGTTCCAGATTTGGGAACCCACAGCCTATGCTGCCAACGAAGCAAAATACGAAGAATGGATCGAGGAATTTGATGCAGATTTTGATCCCTTAACCCTTTTGGATGCCGAGCCCGAGGTTTAAGCCGATGTCGCTGAACCCCAAAACCGCAGCCCAAACCGCCTCGCATATCCCCGTATTGCTCGACCCGATTATGGACGCAATTGCGCCCGTCAGCGGCGTGTGGCTTGACGGAACTTTTGGGGCTGGCGGTTACAGTCGCGCGTTGTTGGATGCCGGTGCCGAACGGGTTTTGGCGGTTGATCGCGACCCCGAGGTTTTTGAACGTGCCGAGCGCTGGGCCAATCAATATGGCGCAAGATTGGTTATGATCGCCGGTGAGTTCGGTCAGCTGGACCTTTTGGCGCAGCGCGAAAATGCATTTCTGCTGGATGGCATCGTGCTTGATATCGGCGTTTCATCAATGCAGATCGATCAGGCCGAGCGGGGGTTTTCCTTTATGCAGGACGGCCCGCTTGATATGCGGATGAGCCAATCCGGCACATCGGCCTCTGATATTGTAAATTCCGCCGACGAAAAAACACTGGCGGATATCCTGTATCAATACGGCGAAGAACGCGCTTCGCGGCGAATCGCCCACAAGATCATCGAGGAACGCAAGACCTCGCCGATCATCAACACCACGCGATTGGCCGCGATCATTTCAAGCTGTTTGCCGCGTCCCAAGCCGGGGCAGGTGCATCCTGCCACTCGCAGTTTTCAGGCGCTTAGAATTGCGGTGAATGACGAGTTGCGCCAGTTGGTTGATGGCCTCTGTGCGGCCGAACGCGCCTTGAAACCAGGCGGTGTTTTGGCGGTTGTCACGTTCCATTCGCTGGAAGACCGGATTGTGAAACGCTTTTTTCAGGCGCGTTCCGGTGACGGCCCACGCGGCAACCGGTTTGCGCCGGATGTCGAAATAGAAGCGCCAAGGTTTATGCGATTGACGAAAAAGGCAATCACAGCCTCGCCGGCTGAAATGGCCGCAAACCCTAGGGCGCGGTCAGCAAAACTGCGAATGGCGCGCCGGTTGAACACACCCGCCGGTCCGGTGGATGCCGCAGAAATGGGTCTGCCAAACCTTGCCTTGGATGGTACATTCTGATGCGGTGGATGTTCTTTCTCGCGCAAGCTATGGTGGTGATTTCATTGGCATATTGGGCCTATAATGAAAATTACGCCACCCATGATGCGCTTCGGCGGGTGGACAAATTGCAGCGTGAAATCGGGCGGTCGCGTGAAAGTCTTGGCGTTTTGAAAGCTGAATGGGCCTATTTGAATCGCCCCGACAGATTGCGCGAACTGGCTGATCTGAATTTCGATACCTTGGGCCTTATCCCGCTTCAGGCAGAACATTTTGGCGATATCGAACAGGTGGCTTATCCGAAACTGAACCTGTTGGATTTAACCAAAACGGTAGACACCAGCGCCAGTGATGACGTGCTGACCACGATCAATCCTGATGCTCCCGACCAGAAAGACGCGCAATGATCCGCACAGCTTTGCGCCCATTACCACGGGTCATTACCGCCCGCCAGAACGGCGAAAACCCCGATCTGATTGAAGCCGAAAACCTGCGCCAGCGCCACGAGGAAATGCGCGAAAAAGAACGCCTGCGGGCCGAAAGCCGCTTGTCGGTTTTGGTGTTGGCTTTTCTGGCTGCCTTTTTGACTGTCGGCATCCGCCTTGGTGTCATGGCTGCCGGTGATCCATCCGAACCTGTGGCCGAGAATTATTCATCAAAAATAATGACACAGCGCGCTGATATCATTGACAGAAACGGCGCCATATTGGCGACCAATCTGGTGACAGATTCGCTTTATGCGCAGCCACCCCTGATGATCGACAAGCCGCATGCGGCACAACAATTGGCAATTATCTTTCCGGATTTGAAAGCTGAATATCTGCTGGCAGATTTTCAGTCCAAGCGTAAATTCATCTGGCTGCAGCGCAAGCTTTCACCTGAGCAAAGGCAAGCCGTCCACGATATTGGCGAACCCGGCTTGCTGTTTGGGCCACGCGAAATGCGGCTTTATCCCAACGGCACGCTTGCTGCCCACATTCTGGGCGGGGCCAGTTTTGGACGTGAAGGCGTAAGCTCTGCCGAAGTGATAGGGGTGGCCGGGGTTGAAAATCAGTTCGACGAATTTCTGCGCGATCCGGCGATGCAGGGTAAGCCTTTGCAATTGTCAATTGATCTGACGGTTCAAGCGGCAACACAAAGAGTGCTTGCCGGTGGAATGAAGATGATGAACGCCAAGGCCGCCGCTGCGGTTTTGATGGATGTGCACACTGGCGAGGTGATCGCGCTGGTGTCGCTTCCGGATTTTGATCCGAACAACCGCCCGCGTCCGGCAGTCACTGGCGACGCATCTGACAGTGTGTTGTTCAATCACGCCTCGCAGGGGCTTTACGAACTCGGTTCGACCTTCAAATTGTTCACTGCCGCAATTGCGCTTGAAGACAAGATCGTCGGGCCTAACGGAATGGTGAACATCAAGGGTCCGCTGAAATGGGGCAAATTCACCGTTAGAGATTTCCATAATTACGGCAGCACCCTCAGCCTTACGGATGTGATTGTCAAAAGCTCAAATATCGGCTCGGCCCGGCTGG